>NZ_JBGLOV010000027.1:0-18009 GCF_041402665.1 Komagataeibacter sp. SM21 | reverse complement strand
TTTTATGGCCCACGGTGACGATGCAGCGTGACGAGGATTACCGGCTTGACTGGGGGCGGCGCTTTGATGCCATCCTCGCCGATGAGTTTCAGGACGTGAACCGCCTCCAGTACCAGTGGCTGCAGCTACTCAGCCGGGACCATGGCGATATCTTCGCGGTAGGCGACGACGCGCAGTCGATTTACGGCTGGCGTGGGGCCAATGTGGGCTATACCCGCAATTTTATCAATGACTTCCCCGGCGGCACGATGATCGCGCTGGAACAGAACTTCCGGTCCACGGGACATATCCTCTCGGCGGCCAATGCCGTGATCGCCCTTGATTCCGGTCGCCTGGAAAAGACCCTGTTTACCGCAACCGGGGCAGGGGAGCCGATTGAGGCCGTGGAATTCAGTGGCGGGCTCGAGGAGGCGCAGGGCATCGTCTTCGAAATCGGTCGCCGGCTGCTCGAAGGCGTGGCGCCCGACGACATCGCGATCCTCTACCGGTTCAATTTCATGTCGCGCCTGCTCGAAGAACAGCTTCTGAAAGCGAAAGTTCCCTACGAACTGGTCAATGACACCGCGTTCTGGCAGCGCGGGGTCATCCGGGATGCGCTGGCATTGCTCAGGCTGGCCTCATGCCCGGACGACATGCATAGTGATGAGGCGTTCCGGCGTGTGATCAACCAGCCCGCGCGTGGGGTTGGGGCAAAAACGCTCGCGAAGATCGAGGCGGTGGCGGAACAGGATTATGTGTCGCTGTTTCAGGCGGCCGAGCAGCTCTTTGGCAGCGCACGGGGCAGGTCTGCTGACAGGGTGCGGGCATTCCTGTCCACCATCCGCGAAATCAGCGCGTCGGGGGATGCCCCGCTGGCGGAGCGTCTCCGTGAACTGCTTGACCGGACGGGGTATGCGGACATGTACCGAGCGGCGGGTGAGGACGGGCGCGCCGCGCTGGAAAACCTTGAGGAACTGGTCGGTCTCTGTGCTGAGTTCGCGACCCTTGCGGATCTCTTCGATCATGCGGCACTTGGATCGGTCTCGGGGCAGGCATCCGGAGAAGGGAGGGTCCGCCTGATGACGATCCATGCCGCGAAGGGACTGGAATATGGCCATGTCTTCCTGATGGGCTGGGAAGACCGGCTGTTTCCATCCGCCACCAATCCGGACGCTGATGAGGAGCGCAGGCTGGCCTACGTCGCCCTGACGCGGGGCCGCCGGCGCGTTGCGGTCACCTGGTGTGCATGGCGCGGTGGCAGGTTTGCCGAACCTTCGGTATTCCTGTCGGAAATACCGTCCGGGGCCCTATGTCGTGGCTGGCTGAGAAACCGCCTCAGGGGGACGGCCTCGTCCCTGTCGGGGCGCAGGGTCTGAATGCAGGAAGGAACGCCGTCAGCATGGCCGTTACAGCAAAGCCCGCAATGCAGACCGAGGCGACGGCGGCCCGTACGCCGGGCCACGCATGGGCCCATCAATGCGAAATCTGCGGCGAAGGTGCGGCGTTCGGGTGCGCCGACCGCCAGGGCGTGACGCACTGGTTCTGCGGCGATCATCGCCAGGAGGGCGAAAGACGCACCCGGCGCGTGTGACACCCTTTTTTCCTGCCCGGCTGCATGGACCCACAACCGGGCGGGAAATACTGCCATCATGAAAAACGCTCTCGATACATGTGTGGCATATGCGGGCGGTTCGCCGGCTTATGCCCATGGAAAGCTCATGCAGCTCGCACAGGTTGCAGGACGGGAACTTGATGGACATGGGAACCGGGTTGCCGCCATCGCGCCGATCGTTTTCGATGCCGCCGGTCTGCCCACGGGACTGCGCCACCTGCTTCTCATTGGCGCCCGGCTGCATGATATCGGCAAACGGTGGGTTCCGCCTGCCATCCTGTATGCGCCGCGTCGGCTGACAGCCCCCGAATGGACGATCATGATGCGCCATCCCGCTTACGGCATGACGATCGTCGGCAGGCATGTCGCGCACATCCCCCGCATCGTCCGGGACTGCGTTCTGCTGCACCACGAACGCTGGGATGGAAGCGGATATCCGCATGGTCTGGCCGGGCCGGATATCCCGGTCATGGCCCGTATCGTTGGCATTGCGGATTTCATCGACGCACTGGCCTCCCGGCGCAGCTACAAGCCACCCGTGCCCATGGATGTGGTGCGCTCAATCCTTTTGCGCGAGCGGGGCAGGATGTTCGATCCCTATCTGACCGACCGGGCGATACGGCATTACGACCGGATCATCGCAGCCCGGCTTGCGCAATCGGGCAATACAGGAACGGAAGGGAATTCTGGCCATGTCTGACTGGATCACGTTCGGTAATGGACGCAGGGGCCGGCGTAGCTGGGACATGGATCCTCGCATGGTGGAGAGATGGCAGCGCCTTCTGGCGGCTGCCCACGGTGCGGACAGACGCCCCCATTGCGACTGTCTCCATGAGGGCCACCATCTTGAACTGGTCGTCAGGCGGGCAGAGCGGCTGCAGGCCGGAAGGCAGGTGGAGGCCTATCATATCGCGCGTTTCCCAGGGCAGGGGGCACTGCATCACCCTTCCTGTCCGTTCCATGAAACGGATGTCCGCCGGAGCGGGCGGAGCGGGTATGAAGAGGGTGTCGTCCGGGAAATGGCGAATGGCGACCTGCGGGTTGCGTTGCGCCGTGGTCTTCGTATCCGTGACACGGCGGATGTGCCCCCGGCAGTCGCCCCCACCGCCGGGGCGGCAGCCAATGGCGCAGGGGGCGCGCCGCGACAGGCGCGCATGACCGAGCTTGGTCTGTTGCATCTCCTGTGGGAACAGGCGCGTTTCAACACCTGGAGCCCCGATATCGGTCGGCGGCGCAGGTGGTGGACAGGTGTAAGACAGGCGCTGGTGACGGCAGCTGGCGACATCACCACAGGGCGCAACCAGCATCTTGGGGACCGGCTCGCCATGGTTGGCTATGGCGATAAGGATGGTCCGGCGCTTCTGCGTCGCACGGCGCGCTCCTGTGGCGATACATGGCGTATCCTGCTGCTGGGCGTAGTGGACTCCATAACGTTGCGCAGGGGGCGGCAGGACACTGGCTTCGTTTCGATCTGCTTCGACGGTGCAGCGGGATATGACCTGCGTGTATCGGCACATGCCGACTGGAAGCAGCGCCTTGCCCGGCGTTTCCCCATGGCCATGGCGGCGCTGGGTCAGCCGCGCGGACAACGCGCGATCCGGGTGATCGGGCTTGTTACTGCGACGGTAAGGGTTGGTTGTGATGGCGATCGGGTTCGGATCGGGGCATGGGCGGATGATGTGGCGCTTATGGAAGTGGAGCCCGATACGCTGGTCCCGGTTGCGAGCGCTCCGGAACTTGCTGTCGCCAGTGATCTGGTGAAGGCGCGTCGGGCGTTCGTCAAGCCCCTGCGCTTTGATGCGCATCGTGATGTCGTACATCCTGACTTCGTGCTGACCGACACGGCTGACCAGCGCGGAACGCCGATGGAGGTCTTCGGGCGTGACGATGAGGCTTACGCCGCCCGGCGCCAGGAGAAGATCCGGTATTACAACGACGTTTATGGGCAGAATGAGTGGTGGTGCTGGAATGCCGCGGCTGCGCCGCGCAACATTCCGCCATTTCCGCCTGCGCTGAATCGGGGTGACAGGCCCGGAGCCTGAACCGGTCGGGTTAACGTCACGATGACGGAAAGGGGCTGTAAAGACCGATCCTGCGCTCCCTGTCCGCACCCACAAACGAGCGCCCCATACTTCAGGCATACAAACCTGGAGGAAAAAATGGCGCGACGTTCGGTGCGCCGGCCAGTGCCGGTGCCATATGCACGTATGAACGAGACAGACCGGGAGCGTGCGCGGGGGCTGATACTCGCCCATGTCCGTAATGCGCTCGTGGCAGGTCCCCATGCGGTCCTCGAACTGAGGAAGGGCCTGCCAGCCGAGATCCTCGGTGCATTCCCGGTTGTCCTCGGTGAAATGGTGGAGGCGGGGGAAATCGCCTCCATGGGCCACAGCGTCTACGCGCGTGTTCCATGGATGCCTGCGACGCGGAAGGTCGTGGCGTCACCGGTCAAGGACATGGTTTTCGCGGCCCTCTCGGAACTGGCCAGGGCAGGCAGCCTGCCTTCCGAACTGGCGGAGAAGCTGGTGTTGCCCGTCAGGGAGGTGGAACGCGCGCTCGAAGCCCTTGAAGGCGAAGGCGTGGTTCATGAAAGCCGCATACCGGGCCGCTACCGTCCGGTGAGCCGCCGGATGGCGTCCCATGTGCGTCGTGGCGCGGCGGGCCGTGTGTTTGCTGATGTGCTGTCCCATGCCTGAGGGGGCGACAGTGACACTCCCGCTCCCGTTGCGGCATGTGCCTGCGGCGAATGGGCGTTACGACAGTGGTCGGCGGATCAGGGCAGGCGCCCTCATCCGTGCCAGTCTGGTCGATATCGGCTGGCCGCTTCGTCAGGCGGCCCGGCGGTCAGGATTCAGCCGCAACCGCGTCGGGGAGTTTGCGGCGGGGGAGCCTGCCGATCCTGAATTCGTCGCGTGGCTGTGCGCGTTGCGCGCCATCCATAAGCGGTTTTCTTCGCCCTTCGCCCGGTCGATCACTGTCACGGGCAATCGGCCGCCTTATCGGCGACGTGAGGTGTACCGGGCGATTACGGTTATCGGCTGGTCGACCAGGCTGCTGGCTGAACGGATGGGCGAGCACCGCACGGCCCTGTTGCGCCACCTTGGCCGGGGAGGCGCGCTGGAGCCGCGGGCGTCGCGCTGGCTGGAGCTGCTTGAAACGGGGCATGAGACCTATCCCCGTCCGGAATATCGGGTTTTCACAAAAGATACGGAAGGATTCTCCCATGTTTGATGAGGGTGAAGCGGATGGCGGCGCGGGTGCCGCTTCTGTCGGCGGGATCGCGGCCGACCGGCTGCGTAGCGTAATTGAACGCGTGGAGCGCCTTGAGGAAGAGCGCAAGGCATTGGCTGGTGACATCAAGGACATCTACACCGAAGCAAAATCGGCAGGTTTTGATGTGAAGACCATACGCCAGATCATCCGGATCCGCAGGCTGGAGCCTGCGGCTGTGGAAGAGCAGGAGATGCTTCTGGATCTCTATCGCCGTGCGCTGGGAATGTGAGGGGAATAACGGTGATCCGCCAGTTTAATAATGCTTCTCGTCTGGTTCGCAGGCTGATCCAATGGTTTCGACACGTTGAGACCGAGCGTAGACGTGCTGAAATTATTACCAATAATGTAGGTATCACAAATTGGGAGGGCGATTATCCATCGCCCTGGTTTGGCGAAGGCACCGGGAAAGCCGATCGTCGTGAGGTGTGACACTCAGATGGAGATTTCAGTCAGACTGCATCGGATCGACCATGCGTTGGTCCGGCCCCGTCCCGTTAGAGCAGACCGGCGCGGCATACAGATTGCCGCGCTCTGTCTCCTGCTGGCGAGTGATGCATTCGATGGCTTCTCGGTCGTCGATCAGCTGGGCCCGACTGTCGTTCCCTTCGTCCATGCGCCCTTCCTGCCCATGACCTGGCCATTACTGGTGGTGGTCGTGCTGGTTTCCCTTGTGGCAGGACTATGGGCCGGGCGGGAATTGCGCGACATCCGAGCATCCATGCCGGTCGTGGGCCGATGGCGGCATTTTCTACGCTTTGGGATGTTCGGTGGCGCGGCGCTCGGGTGTCTTATGGCGCATTTTCTGTGCTGAATGTCATGCCAGATCCTCCAACCAGTTTTCGATCTTAAGCCCTCTGATGCGGCTAAATTCGCGTACGTTGTTCGTTACCAACGTGACTTTGAGAGTGTAAGCGTGGGCCGCGATCAGCAAATCATTCATGCCGATTGTTTGCCCTGCTGCTTCGAGTTCGGCGCGTATGCCGCCGTATTCGCCATCGGCCGGAATATCGAGTGGCAATATCGGTACAAAAGCCAGCACGCTTTCAACGCGGGACAGGAGTTTTGCCGAGCCCTTTTTTGCACACCCATATCGCAGCTCGGCCGCCACGATAATGCTGGTGCAAAGATCACCCGGATCGAGACGTTCGATGCGTCGTGCCGCAAATCCGGATGGATTGCGGACAAGATCGCTGATGATGTTGGTATCAAGAAGGTAGGCGCTCACAGGATATCTTCCGGTCTGGCGGCTACATCATGGACGTCTGGAAAATCGTCGTCAGGAGCTAATGGCGACTCTTCGCGCCAGACAGCAAGAAGTTCGTTCAGTGTAGAAGGTGCCTTGACGGGCTCAAGAATCAGCCTTTCACCGTCGCGGCGGATAAGCACCCGGTCTCCAGGTAGTTCAAATTCCACCGGAATGCGAACTGCCTGACTGCGATTATTCCTGAAGAGTTTTACCTCCCGTGGGCGCGGATTGATTTCAGGGATTGGCACGGTTGGTTCCTCCATGTATATCCCGAATTGTATATGTCGCGCGATGGGAACACAAGGTTTTTGGTGGCTACGACTGACGGGCCTCTTACTGGGTGGATCTGCAATCCACCACCGTTTGAGCAGCCCAGATATTCCTAAAAGCTACTCTAACTCGAGATCGGGGCCTACAATCTGACCGCTTTCTCTCTTTATTACCATTGACCTGACATTCTGGTTTCCCCCCATTACCGTCATCTGGACATGGCCTTCATCTCGGGGCAGCAACATGCCCTCAACTGAGCCCCCCTGCCCTTTTCTCCTGCGCCCGCTTACGCCGGAGCACGCCCCTCTACGCCTGCGTACGAAGCAGTTGATTGCGGGTGTCAGGCACCCCGATTTGAACCTACCGGCCATTAAACCCCTAAAATGATGGGGAATTTGATAGGCGTGTAGTGCGGGGTGCCACAAAAAAAACCGCCGAGTCAGCGACTTAGCGGGGCTTTTTTGGCATTTCTGGTTCCGGGGGCCTGCAACCGAAGAAAACTGCTGCTTGTCAGCGGGTTCGTTGAAAGGCTCGTTGCATGACATAGTCGATTGATAAACAATCGTTTTTATCAATATTTTGTCTCGCCTCAGCCTTGCCGGTCAGACCGTGTCAGTCAGCCAGTTTTCGGTTCGAAGACCCTCCACCCGCTGAAATTCCCGCAGATTGCCGGTCACCACAATCAGCCCTTTGCTCCGGGCATGCCCGGCAATCATGAGATCATATGGACCTATGATACGCCCATTCCGTTCAAGATCGGCCCGAATGTCCGCCGTATGGGCGGCCGCTTCACTGTCGAATGGCAAGACCGCCAGCCTTACCGCGAAGTGCTCGACCTCACGCCTTGTGCGCACAGGATCAGACGAGCGTTCCGCGCCATAAAGCAGTTCATACAGAACCACGTCCGAGATGCAGAGTTCCTCCGCACAGCTGTTGAACCTCGGACGCAACCCCTGCGGTCGATCCCGCAACACCCGGATACAGAGGTTCGTATCCAGCAGATAACGCAGCATTCAGAGCGCCTCGCGTTCCTGCATGGCTGGCTGGTTCCGCTCCCCCAGATCCACCCCGTGGGCCGCAAAGAAATCATCCCACGCCGCATCGGCCGGAGCGATGATCCGCCGAGACCCTTCGGACACGATGACCACCTCGCGTACCTGCTCCCCGAAGGCGACCATCTTCGGCAGACGCACTGCCTGCGAGCGGTTGGATAGAAAGAGTGTCGTACGGGTCAGCATCGGATACCCCTCCCTATGGATATATATCATGTATATCCCATTTGGACGTTGATGTCCCGTATTTTTAGGGCCCTACGCACCGACTGCATACAAGCGGGCCGGATGATACAGTAGATCTTCCGCCCGCCCCATGATGGTCTCGCTCTCCTCTCTCTCTGAAAGACAAAAAGACAGCAGTCATGACAGACAGGCCACGAACACGGAGCAACGCTTTCGCTCGGGCAGAAGAACGGGGACGCCACCTGGCAGCCACCATTTTGTCAGAGCAGGACATGCTGACGGGTGAGGCTTTCGCCCACTACCTTGGCCTGACTGTCTCAGACCTGCATGATATGGAACAGGCCCATGCTGTCCTCGTTCTGCCAGGACCTTCACCGCGGGAATCGCGCTATCCGGCCTGGCAGATCAGCGCGACGGGACAGCCCTTCCCTGTCCTGCCGGTGCTTTTCGAGACTCTGGGCGACAGCGGATGGACCATTTACCGCTTCCTGATGCAATCTCATCCTGAACTTGCGGGTCAGACAGCCCTGGAAGCGCTTCGCGATGGCCGGGACGCACTGGTCATCCGGCTTGCCCACAGCATTGCGGAAGGAACCTTCGCCTGACCGCCCTTGCTGGTCGAACCTCTTCACTTCACCCCTCGCACATCCTGCGGGCCCACAACGTGAAGCGTGGCCCCGACTGTCCAGCTGCCGGTGTCATGGCAAAGCGACATTCTCTCACCCTTTTCCGATTACGCCTATTTACGCCGCGTCCCGCCCTTCTACCCGGGTCAGTTCTCAGTGAAAATTAACAGCCGGTTGGATGCAGGCAGACACAAGCCATACGATAGTTCTGGACGCGTCAATCAGACTACATGCGGATTCTGTATTGCGGCGGGGCTGACTCTGGCCACGGCGGCGACCCATCTTCCCTTCAGGCGCCTGTATGATGATTCGATGAACGGATGGACCGTCGATCCCGCGTGCCCAGTGGCATGCCTCAGCTAACCGATAGGCTATGAACCGGCCAATGCTCGCCGGTATGGCCTGGTGAAACAGAAAGGATCGTAATGGATGCGCGTTCTTGGACATCCCTGAGCGTACGTGAGGAATTCGTGTGCTTCAAAGCACGCAGGCCGTTCTGCTACGGCATCACGAATTACATCGCCGCCACCCTGTCGGCCAACCTCCTGCTAGCGGTCGGGACCGGCGCGCCAGCCCACGATCAGGTCGTGTGGGATTTGCTGACGTTCCGTCCGACCGCGATCCGGGATAATGCTTCGGAACTGATCGCCCTGGCCGACGGCACAGGTAGTGGGCGCGGTATCGGTACCACGTTGACATCCGATCAAGCCCAACCTTTTCTTCAGAATCTGGCCGCGCGCACCAGCACGATTGCCGCAGTCAGCGGTCCGGTGGACTATATCACCGATGGTGTGACCACTCTGACCCTTTCCGGGGGAGACGCTCGCCTGACACTTATGTCACCGGGGCGGGGCGCACTAGGCGCTTACAGCGGCGTTATTGCCAACGCGGGATCCAAGCCAGAAGCGGTGGCTGCGGCCCATGCGCTGTATGCCGAAGCCGCGCATAGAGTCAGTGCAGCCCGCGAAACCGTCAGCTTCGCGATCGCGTTTATCGATCATCTCTCCGTGATCGAGGTTTATTTGCCTCAGGATCCCTAAAAATAGGTATCTAGTCCTGATCGTGCATATACCTGCTTATTTTTACGCAATCGATGCTGGGACATGGAGCGATTACGGATCCTGCCATGCATGCTAAAATAAAGACCGACAACCAGCAGGGTGCTGACCAGACAGTTGCCCATGCCCAGCAACCCAACGCCAAGGAAATGCCCATTGCGCCCAAGCAACCCGGAAAGCGGGGTCACACTGGCCTGTGATATCATCCACGCCCCACTGCACAGGGTCGCCAGCCTGCCGCTCGGATCCATGCGGCAAGCGATGCCGATCAGATTGGGATAAATGAAAAACCACAATGCATAATTAAGCAGGAACGCCGTGCAGTAGGCGGAAATGCTCCATGGAACGGCCTGCACGACGCAAGCCAGCGCGGTCAGGAGGACGGCGGGCGCCAGCAGACGGAAGGCTGCCCTGCCATCCCCCAGCAGCGAGCCTGCGATACACATTGCAAGGCCACCTATATTGGCAACCGCCGCAAGCCAGCCAAACGCCGTATTCGTCAATCCAGCCAGATGCCCCACATGGGCGGAAAATGGCCATATGGCCAGACTGCCACTGGTATAGAAAACAACGGCGGCAATGATGAACCGGGAATGAACACACGACCGTTCGCCTGACCGGGTTATGGAAACACGATGAGACCGGGGTATGCTCGATCGGGAGGTCGTAAACCCCATAAGGGGTAGGAGGAAAACGACCAGCAGCGCCAGAAAGCCGAATACCCCTGTCCTACCCCCGAGTGCCGCCGCCTGCGGCAGAAGCAGGCTGGCGATGGTGAACACCACGGTCTGCACGATCATGACTAGCGACAGCCTGCGTGCGGGCGCATGCGACCGGGCTGAGCCGATATTGACCACAGCATTTAGCATGCCCAGTCCCGTCCCGGCCAGCAGGCGCAATGCCAGTAGTATACCATAGCTGGCCACAATGGCAGAAGCACCTTGAGCCATGACGACCATGATACCCGCCACCAGTGCCACCCGGCGCAGGTGTAGACCCGCAGCCCATGGCGAGATACCGAACATGGACCCGGCATAGGCCACCATTTCGACCGTGCTCCAAATTCCTGCCTGAAAAGTGTTGAGGTGTAGGTCGGTCATGAGCGCACTGACCGCGAACGGTCCAAGCGAGTTCATGCTATGGGCCGCGCAGTCAGCGGCGCTGATACCCACCCATTCCCATCGTCCGGCAGTCCCCGCTGGTGCGCGAAGTTCGTTGGTACTGGTCATAGGGAACGGAAGACCTCAAAGCCAAAGCTGCGCAGTTCACCGGGATAGCGGCTGATATTGCCGTTGAAAAATTCCCCAAATGCATTAGTATACGTCAATTGATTGGTGATGTTATGCATCCAGAAGGCCACTTCAGTTTTCTTGTCCAGCGAATGCCAGGCTACGCGTACATTGCCCATAAGGACTGGTTTCTGTGAAAAAGCGTTGCGGACAAGAGCCTGCGCCTGCGCGGATGAAAGCAGCGCACCCGGTGTGGTGGGCGTGACGTCTGACCATGCCTGAAAACGGTAACGGCTGGTGTAACGCCAGTCTGTCTGGAAGGCGAAGTCACCGAATGAGACGGGCAATGTGTAACTAAGCAGCAGATTGGCGGTGACACGCGGCGCGCGCTCCAGCGGTTGTCCGGACAGATTGACCGGATTGCCGCCATTGAACGGCGTGGGCGCGCTGGCATTGGTAAAGCTGGTGTAATGGGCGTCCTGATAGGTTACACCAAATGTCGCGAGAAAATTGTCCAGCGGTCGTACCTGCCCCTCGAACTCGAAGCCGTTGGATACGGCGCTGGCGGCATTGGTGGTGTGCGTACCGGTATTTTGCAGGATCGTGACCTGCATGTTGTCGTAGTCGTAATGGAAGCCGCTCAGGTTGATCTGGGCGCGTCCCTTCCATAGCCGGGCTTTGACTCCACCTTCGTAATCTGTCAGCGTTTCCGGGTTATACAGGCTAAAATCAGACGCCGTGGCGACATAGGTATTGTAATTGCCAGTACGGAACCCCCGCGCATAGCGCAAATAGCCCATGATGTTGCTGTTGAAGCGGTATTTAAGGCTGGCGTCCTCACTGTCCCTGTTGAACGTCTTTTTCAGCGTCGGCCCGCTGATGGCGCTGCCTGTCGCGGGATCGATATAGGTGTTCGTATTGGTGTTGATGTAGGTCAGCACCCGGTCGGATGTATTATAGGGGTTGCCAGCCTGCGTGGCATAGGCCCACGCCTCGCCATTGGCCTGACGGGTTTCCGATGTGAAACGCGCGCCGACATCCAGCGTCAGCCTGGGCATCAGGTCAACCGAAATGGCGGAAAATACGGCTGCATCCTGCGTGTTGATATTGAAACTGGACGCGTTGCCGCCCGCGCCAAAATCAACCGGGCTGTAGAGTGGCTGCTGGCTGTAGGACTGGGTCAGGTTGCGCATGTAATAGACACCGCCGATGTAGCGTATCTTTTTGCTCTGGGGCGATGCGACGCGGATTTCATTGCTTAGCACACGCGCGACGCCGCCGATGTTTTCCTGATAGTCGATCGGGGCAGGACTGGCGTCATCGTCGGAAAAGACATTGAAGTGATTCCATTCCAGCCCGAAAATATCCGTCAGTGTCCAGCCATGGGCAAAGGCGTACTGCGCATTGACCGACAGCCCCGACCGGCGCGTTGTCGCGTCACTCCGGCCATTGTTCTGCAGGTTGCGGGCCGATGTCTGGGCATAGCCCTGATCATCCTTTCCCCCGGCCAGCAGGCCCACATGGTCCAGTTCCACATCGGTCTTGTTGCGCCCGATATGACCTTTGACGAGTATGCTTAGATTATCAGTGGGCTTGGCCAGTATCTCGCCACGCATGTCGTAATACTGGTAACCGTTGGCATCTTCCTTCCGGTAACTATCATGGTATTGGCCGGAAAAATCCTGGTTGGTGATGGCAAAGCGCGCCATCAGGCGATCCTTGACAATAGGGCCGCCAATCGCCCCTTCCTCCCCCAGCCGCCCATAATTGCCAGCCGTGCCCCGCACGTAGCCGTCCAGATGATTGGTGGGTCGTTTGGTATAGTAATTGACGGTGCCCGCTGTGGTATTCTTGCCCTGCAATGTGCCCTGCGGGCCACGGAATACCTCGACATGGTCCAGATCATAGATCGGTACCCCCTGCGAGGCCCCACTGTCCAGAAACACTTCATCTTCCGACACGCCGACCGCCGTGGTCATGTTGGCCGAGAAGTCATTCGTGCCGATACCGCGCAGACGATAGCGCGGATTGGCGGAGCCTGATGTGGTTTCGGCCATAAGCCCCGGTACGTCATGGGCCAGGGTCAGGGCATCCCGCACGCCCGTAGTCTGCAATGTGTTGCCGGACAGGGCGACGATGGAGGCAGGAATGGTGCTTGATCGCTGGGTCCGCCGCGTGGAGCGGACGGTTATTTCCTCCACGCCGCCTGCGTCTTTCCTTGCCGGTCTGCCGCTGGCCATCGTCGTTGCGGGAGCATGGCGCGGCGATTTTGCCCGTTTTGCGGCGGGTTGGGTATCGGTCAGGTCTGCCGCAAAGGATGCACAGACGCAGAGCAGCGTGCCAACCGAAAGGGCGAAGGCGAATGTCGTCACATACGACAGGGTGGGAATACGGTTCATGGCGAATGTCTCACCGGACGCTGGGAGGATAAAGGCGCGCTTCAGCCTCAAGCGTTTCTAGAGGCTTGTGATTACGGATGTATGCGTTGTGGGCATTAGGCAGGGGCTGGTAGTCCCAGTGCGTACAGGTCCCCATCGCCAGAGCGCGGCTGACCAGTTGCCGCCGTTTCTGGCTGGCAATGACATCGCGGGTAATGCGGGCATAATCCCATTTCTTGTGCGTTTCTTCCCTGAAGGCCGCCAGTATGGCTACCGCAGCATTGCTGCCATTCAGATTGCGGGTTTCATCCGGATCATCGTTCAGGTCGAAAAGCTGGTCGGGTTCGCCGGGGGTATGGATGAACTTCCATTGCCCGCGGCGAATCATGCTCACGGGCGCTGTCGTGCCTTCCCCGCAATATTCGCCAAATACGCCATCATGGCCGCCTAATCCATTCAGATGGGGAACAAGGCTGCGGCCATCGGTGCGGGGTGCAGGTGGCGCTCCCGCCAGTGTGCACAGCGTCTCTCCCACATCCACCAGCGAGACCGCATCGCGTACGATGCGGGGACGGAAAAAATCCAGGCCGCTGAATATCAGCGGCACGCGCGACGCCCCTTCATGAAAAGACATCTTGTACCACAGACCGTGCTCGCCCAGCATTTCACCATGATCACTGGTGAATACAATCACCGTGTTGCGGTCCAGCCCCGTTTCCTGCAGCACCGCGCGCAGCCGTCCTACCTGATGGTCGATATAGGAAATCGCGCCGAAATAGGCCCGCCGTGCACGCAGGGCTGCCTGTGGCGTCGCTGGGTCGGCCGCAATGCCGCACGCCTCACGTATGCGGATAACGGCGGGATGAGGATCCTGTGCAAGGTCCACCTGAGGCGACGGAATGGGGACATCAGCATACCGGTCCCACCATTCCTGCCCGATATTGAACGGGTCATGTGGATGGGTGAAGGAGACCAGCATACAGAACGGTCGCCCATCGCGCGTACGGGCCAGATCATACAGCTTGCGGCGGGTGGCGAAGGCGACTTCCTCGTCATAATCGATCTGGTTGCTGCGTACGACCGGACCGGCCTGATGAACTGAATCCATGGAATGGTACCAGTCAGGCCGGATTTCCGGGTGCAGCCAGTCAGGCACCCAGCTGAAATCGGCAGGGTAGATGTCGGTTGTCAGGCGTTCCTCAAACCCGTGCAACTGGTCCGGCCCGACAAAATGCATCTTGCCCGAAAGGATGGTCCGGTACCCTGCAAGTCGTAGCCGGTGGCCGAATGTCGGGGTATCGGCATGCCATTCACAGGCATTGTCATATACGCCGCTTATGGTGGGCAGGAGGCCGCTCATGAGCGCGGCCCGCGACGGACCGCATAACGGGCTGTTGGTATAAGCGTTACCAAACACCACGCCCTGCCCTGCCAGATCCGTCAGGTTGGGGACGATGACGGGCGATGGATCGCGACCGCCCAGAACTGCGGGCAGCAGCGCCGCCGTTAACTGATCTGCCAGCACTACAAGGAAATTGGGACGGTTGGGCTGCTGCTCGGGCATGGTTCTCTTCTCACGGATATACAACGAACTAAGATAGTGATTTGTGTTATGGACTTAATATGCGACATTAAATGTGATTTGTGATGTTGTTTTGTTCTTATATCTTGTATAATTAATAATTATGACGGATTACACGGTTGATTATCTGATGGGCAATGCGCGGGTGCTCGAAGCGGCAGGCCGTCTGGGCAGTTTCAGCGCTGCTGCGGCCGAACTGGGCATGACCCAGCCCGCCGTCAGTCAGCAGATTGGCCATATCGAACGTGTCGTCGGTATGCCGCTGTTCATGCGCAGGCATCGCGGGGTTGCGCTGAATGAGGCTGGCCGCACGCTGGTCGCCGCGGCGTCGGAAGCACGGGCCACCATCAGGACCGCGCTAGAACAGGCTACGGCCGTTAGCCGGGATAGGGCCCTGAATGTGCTGACAGATTATGGTTTTGCCGCCAACTGGCTGATTTCCCGCCTGCCGGATTTTGAAAAAATCTGTCCGGGCGTAAAAATCCAGATCCTGACAACCCAAGCGCTGCAGGCCCAGCCCCCCTTGGGGATAACGGCGGATGTCTCCATCCTGTTTGAGGCTGCCGTCCGTAAATCAGGCGAAAACCGCATTACGCTGTTTGATGAGGAAGTCTATCCGGTATGCAGCCCCGCCTACGCGCGCACCTATGGCCCTTTCACGACACTGGCTGATCTGGGACGTGCACATCTTTTGCACCTGAATGGACACGAGAACCTGTGGTTTACATGGACGGACTGGTTTGCCCGGATGGACCCGGATCTGTCAGCACGGGGCAGCCAGAAGACGGCGCGTTTCCGGACTTTTGGCAATTATCCCCTGCTGCTGCAGTCTGCCATGCAGGGGGAAGGCATCGCGCTGGGGTGGCGGCCGCTGGTTGATACCTGTCTGGAAAGCGGCGTGCTGGTCAAAGTCTGGCAGAAACCACTCAGAAGCCGCAGGGGCTATGTGCTGACGGCCCGCACACCGCGTAGTAGCCAGGCTGAGCTGTTCTGTGACTGGCTTGTCAACCTCAGCCGCATGAATATCTGACCAGAATGTCCGGCAAGAACCTGTCCAGGACTGATGGAATAGTCCAGCTCGGCTTCTTCCAGAAACTGAACTGCCCCGGGTTTACCGGAAAATAAACCCTATGGCCGATTGACCCAGCCCCTGAAATGCCCTCGATTTGAAGTAAGGTCTGTCCACTGGAGACAGACGATGAAAAGATCACGTTTCACGCAGGACCAGATCATTGGGATCCTGAAGGAGCATTAGGCGGGCGCGACGGCTCAAGGCTCCTGAAGAAGAGAACGCGAAGCTGAAGCGGCTCCTGGCGGAGAGCGTGATGGACATCTCGACGCTGAAGGACCTGCTGACAAAAAACTCGTGACGCCCGGTTTGCGGCGGGAGGCCGTGACCTGGGCGATGACCGAACGGGATTACTCGCAGCGGTGGGCTTGCCGCCTGATCGGCATGGACCCGAAGACGTGGCGCTATGCGTCACGCCGTCCGGATGATGCCGAGGCACGCGGTCGGCTGCGCGATCTTGCGGGCGAACGACGCCGGTTCGGCTACGCCCACGCCGACGGCCGTGAAAAGCAGCAGTCCATAGCTGCCACCATCAAGGCGAAGGAGCAGGACGATCGTCAGAAGCGCCAATGCCATTATCATGGAGCGTCTCAGGCCAAGTCGCCGTTCCAGCATATGCCCAAGCGGAGACAGACCGCCCATGCATAGGACTGGAAGTGTGGTCAGCAAGCCCAGTTCGGCGTTGGAGATGACAAGAGTTCGTGCGATCCGGTCGAGGATGGGAGAGAGGGCCGCAATTCCGGTACGCAGGCAAATACCGGCACCGAAGATCATCAGCCAGGGCAGAAGCGTTTTGGCGGAACGTGTCATGCCCTCTGCTATACAGGCTGATTTTTTATCAATCGCTCGACAGAATGCCATAGACTATCGAGGATATGCCAGATGAAGCAATCCCGATCTCTGCAGGCCAGCAGTCTTGCTGATCGCACACCGCCCACAGAGCTACGTCCAGTGCGCGTGCATGCGGAGCATCATGTGGAAGCTGCGGATGTCGAGCCTCATTGTCACGCTGGTCTTGGACAGCTTCTGGCGATCACCCGTTTCCAGGAGGTAGCAGCCCAACGGGGACTGGCGGAGAAAGATACGCCATGACCCGAGATCGAGGCTGCCGTTCTGCCAATTTTTGCACAGGTTTCTGTTGGCTATGATGTTGCAACGCCGGAAGATATAGCGAACGCGGCAGTCTTTCTCTCAAGCCCGCTTGCAGCTTATATCACGGGAGTTAGGGCCCGGACTCATAACCAGTAACTGACGGCCGCGACGAGGCAGATGGCGGCGTGGAAGTTGGTGGCATTGCGATCGTAACGTGTCGCGATGCGGCGGAAGTCCTTGAGGCGGTTGAACATGCGCTCAATGGCATTTCGCGTCCGATAAAGGACCGGCGAAAAGCAGTTCTTCCAGACCCGGTTGACCTTGGGCGGGATGTTCGGCGCGGCGCCCTTGTCCTCGATCTGTCGACGCACCGCGTTGGTGTCGTAGCCCTTGTCGCCGTGGATCAGCCGGACGTTCGAGACTTGCTCCAGTAGCGGGGCCGCTGCCGTGCAATCCGCGACGTTGCCGCCGGTCAGCACGAAGGCGACCGGCCGGCAGGCGGCATCCGTCAGCGCGTGGATCTTGGTCGTGCGCCCGCCACGCGATCGGCCGATGGCCTGGTGTCGCTCCCCCTTTTTCCGCCGGAGGCGCAGCGATGGGCCTTCACGGCAGAACTGTCGATCAGAAGTTCGGCAGGCGGTCCACCGCTCTGCGCCAGCGCCTCGAACAGGCGCGCCCAGACGCCTTTCGCAGCCCAGCGCTGAAACCGATTGTAGAGCGTTTTGCGCGGGCCATACGCGGACGGCGCATCTTTCCACCGCGCGCCGGACAGCATGATCTGAATGATGCCACTGATCACACGTCGATCATCCACACGCGGCTTGCCACGCGTATCGGTAGGCAGATGTGGCGCAATCCGCGCAAACTGTCGGTCCGAAAGCCAGAAAAAGTTAGCGTCCATCGCTCATCTCCTTTCAGAGACAGCGAATCACAGGCCGCTCACAATGGGAATCCCTTTATGGGTCCGGGCCCTAGAACACGGTAGAGCGTACAGAAAATGGGGCGACGGTTGGGGGAAGGGGCCGACATTGCGCGCTCCGGAAAACAGGGGGGATGTTGCCTCATACTAAGCCCCATTTTCTCAAAAGTACATGGCGCCGTCTGTCGATACACGCGGCCGCATCGTCAGCGTATCGCTCGGCATATGGACTGCGTGGGCGATGATCCGTTCCTGACTGGCTATGCGTCACAAGGGCAGCCTCTCGCCCGATCGGAAAAGCAGTAAATTACGGGTGGCCCTTCGGGTTCGCTCGCCAAGCTTCTCCAGACGGCTGCGCCGCCAGGAGAAGTCCAGCCCCCTGCGGGGTCTGTCCGCGTTCGCGCTAATGCTCCCCCACATCCCTGTCCACGATCGGCA
>NZ_JBGLOV010000026.1:0-20573 GCF_041402665.1 Komagataeibacter sp. SM21 | reverse complement strand
AGCAGGGGACAACACTCGATCTGCTCAAAACGCAGATCGAATGCTACCCCAGATAGCGTCAATCAGCACGCCAAAAGCCCAAAATCAAAACCAAGGTACATCGACCAATAGTTCTTCGATCCCTCCACCTTTTGTCAACAGAACCTAGAACCCTCCACCTGTCTGCACATTTGACTTCTGGACCGTTCGGTGACCTCCAGGGGTTGTGTTCTTCTACAGGAGCTGCCGGAAGAAACTCAGTTATTGGCGATCAGGGGCTATGATAGCAATCTGCTCGGGATGTTTCTCATTGTCCAGAATATCACGGCCTGTATTCTATTGAAAAAACTGGAAGTTAAGCTTTCCCGGGGCTGGCGTCTGTATAAAAGGCGCTGCATGTCTGGAAAACTGAAAGACAGGCGACGCACACGCAACCGTATACGGACGATGCGCTCGTGCATTCCATGTCCGCAATCTACATTGCGGCAAGCTGCATTTTCTATTTTAAAGAATGAGTCCGGACCCAAGCCGCGTCAATTGGAAGGGAGTGCCTGAAGAACGATTGGACGGCTATTTTAAATCGTTTGGGATTTTCAAAATTTTTGATGAACCCTGAAGGTTCCTGTTATGCAGGCATTAATAAATTCTTAAAATATACTCAATGTATTTTGGTTCTGAACACACGGTCCAGAAAAATAGCCGTAATCGCAAAATTTGATTCTGGCGCAACATAATGATGCTGAACGTGATGTTTCTTTATGGAACGCAGGACCGGCAGCCGCATGGGAAACTGATGGCAGGCATAATGCACTACGTCATAAATGACATATCCCATGATAAAGCCAGCAACAAAGCATCCACCGTTGCCCATGCCGCCGATCATGACCCCGCCTGCCCACAGTAGTCCGGCCAGCGGGATGGAAAGCCCCAGCGGCATGAGGTTGCGCAGCGGGTGATTCGGCTGAACATGGTGGTTGCCATGCAGCATGAAGATCAGCGCCTGTCCAATACGGGAACGAAGCTGCAGGTGGAAAAGAAAACGGTGGGTGAAATATTCGACCACGAACCACACGGCAAAACCACTGCCGGTCGCCAGCAGGAACGCGCCATAGGAATGGCTGGCCTTTCCCCCTACAATGAGCAGGACAAGCAACAGCGCACTCCAGACCAATACGAAGGTCCGGAAAGAAATTTGCGTCAGACGCTCAAGAATCTCGTTCTGAAACAGACGAACGGGAGCCTCATTATGTGATCGGGACGGGCGCTTCATATTCCCATTTTCCGTTTTCAGTCTTTTATTTTAGACGCATTAACAAAACTCTACAAGCCGGGGTATTAATGCATACCGTATCAATACCATGCTTTCTTTAACCCTTTGGGGAAGGACATACCATTCCTGTCCGGGGGACTGTATGGAAAAAACCGCCATCATCTTAACGGGACGCAGACAGGTGCGCAGAGTTGCATTGTAGCCGCACTTCCTTCCAATCCCGTCATGTTTCTACCGTCCTGAGGCCGTTTAGGGATTGCGCCCCGCTCTCTCCGGGCATTCCTTACCCGTGTGGGTTGATACCCGCAATAGAAGCCGGGGCGGGTCGGTATCATCATGTGCATGGGGGATTGCAGAACTGCATATCGGTAGACGATATCGCCCTGCCGCCTTTTCCTCATCACGCCTATGCTCCATGACCTTTCCTCCTCGAAGGCTTCTGATCGCGGGGATCAAGAATGTGACGCTGGGGATGTCAGTTACAGCTTTCTGCGTCCCCATACAGTCATCGTTCCAGTGCGCGGGCTTCGATCAGATCATGAAGGCCTGCAGGAGAAATGTCCTGTGCGGATAAAGCGTTTTTATGGCCGGAAAGAGGAAAATCCACGACAACGAAAGGCGTATGCCGCGCCCCACCGGGAACAACCGAGCCGGGGATGGACGGGCGATGATCCCCAAAAAATACCAGCGTGGCCTTACAGGCCCGCTCCTGAAAACCCTTCATCAGCGTGGCCAGCATCTGATCGCTGCCCTGTAAATGGCGCAGGTAATGGGCCACACCCTCGCCTTTCCCGTTTGGCCAGGGACCATGATTTTCCATGGTCACGGCATATATGAACAGGGGTTCCGCTCCCTCCGCATCGACCAGCCGAAGGATCGCATCCGCAACATCACAGTCCTGTGCGTAGGGCATACTGGTGGACGCAGCGTGGGCGAAGGCATCATCGCCGATCAGGCGCTCGAAACCGATGGCGGGCATAAGGCGGTCTCGACCGTAAAACCCCAGATCGTGCGGATGGACGAACACGCTGCGGTATCCTGCCGCACCCAGTCGGTATGGCAGCGCGAATTCCTTCTCCCGCGCAGCGGTCAGAAACGGGTCGAAATAACGGAAACCGAGTTGTGCTTCCGTGCGCCCAAACAGTACGCCGTATTCCGTGCGCATTGTATAGGCACCAAAACCACTGACCTGTAGCGCGCCCCATGCAGATGCAGCCGCCTGCGCGCTCCGCAGGCCACTCATGGTCGGCAGGGCAGTTTCGCTCAGGCCAAGAGTGCACGGGTCAGCAAAGGATTCACACTGCACCACCACCACCACATCCCGCGCGGGTCTGGTCGTGGATGGCACCGGCGGTGGTGGAGCACCATCAGGCTCCGCCTGCCAGCGACGCCAGTAAAGATAAAGCGAACCGATCAGCCCCAGACGGCCAATATCCCTGCCTATATCCGGCACCGGTGCCCAGCGTGACACGGGCACGAGCCGCAGCCCAAGGGATGCCGCGACCACCATGCACAGCCCGGCGATTCGCGTGCCCGGTCGCAGCCCCTCAACGGAGACATAAATAAACAGGGCGGGAACAATCAGCACGATTGCAACCACCGCTACCCGTGCGAGCGGAGGAATGGAAAACAGATAAAATTTCGGATTGCGCAGGAAACTTTGCGCCACAACCACATCGCTGAACAGCAGCGGCTCACCCAGAAGCGACCATTTTATGTTGGAGGCCACAACCCCCACCGCAGCCAGCAGCACCATGACGCAGCCCGACAGCCACGCCGAGCCGGAAAGAAAGGCACACAGGCCATAGATCTGCCCCATGATCAGACCATGGATGACAAAGCGGGCATATGACCACCCCACCTGAACAGATGGCCGAGTCAGGCGTTCTGTCAGGAAGGTTATAAAAAACGCCGTCCCGAAAACTGCCACAGGAAATCCAAAGTTTGATGCGATGTTCATTCCAACCTGCTTTTCCAACCCATCCTACAGGCAGAACATGCCCCATACCATCCAGCCCGCCACACTCCGCTTACCCGGCATGAAAGGACATAAACAGTGGATACGGCACAATGACCCTTCTCTTTTGATTTTCTGAATATATAACGTGTCGGCTGATGCAGGCACCCCAGATGCCGCATCGCCATAATATTGACAATCAGGAAGACAGATACACGGACTGATGAAACAAGAATAATGAGAAATGGAATTATGCCCCCCCTCTTACGGTCCCCCCCAATGCGCAGGGGTATGCCTTCCCTTTCTGTCAGCCGTTCTTCCTGTCATCCCGCAGACCGTACCGCTACACTTGCTCCCGACGATGAAGATACTGCAAATCTGATCGTAAGCGGACGTGTTGGTGGGGCATTCTGGGGTCCAGCGCCGCATGTAACGCGGCCCATCGTGATATGCGATGGCCATCTTCCCGCAGCGGACCAGAAGCTGGCCTCCCGCCTTCTGTCATGGGCGCTACGGCACTATCCATCTGAAAGTATACTGCTGGTTGTCCGTCATCCCCACGGCTCAGCCGTAAGGATTGCACGACGCCACGGCGTGGCCGTCACAGATGCGCAGGTCGATCCGCATGCCCTGCTGGATGGCGCGCGCGAAGTGCATTGCACGGGGCCGCATGATCTGGCCGATCTGGCTGCCATGCGTGGCCTGCCGGTTCTCGTACATAGGGAAACCGGCGCTCTCCCCACCGTCTGGACACGATCAGATGCCTGCCTCCGCCTGATCCGGGGCACGCGGTATATCGACCCCTATACCGGAAAGCCGATCGGATGCCGCGAGGCCATCGCAATCCTTACGCTATGGCGTCGCACGATCCTGTCCAACCGACAGGTCGCGGCCTGCGCGGGCATGTCCCTGTGGAAACGGCGCAGGATTGCCGAATTCCTGGCTACAGCCCCCGGTTCACCACCCTTTATCCGTTATCCCAGTGCGCTTCGGCGCATTAGGCGTCCCCGGTCCGACCACGATACACAGGGTGTCGCCGTGTGGGCCACGCGCATTCCGCAGGGGCTGGAAGCAGCAGCCCGTACTGCCGGGCTGGAAATCTGGCGGGTGGAAGACGGGTTCATACGGTCCGTTGGTCTGGGCAGTGGATTACAGGTACCGTGTTCCATTTTTCTCGACCGGCGGGGAATTTATTACGATCCGTCCCGCCCCAGCGATCTTGAGCATATACTGGCAACCCACCCCTTCGACGACACGCTGCGTGAACGGGCACGGAAACTGATCGACCTGGTGGTCGCAGGCGGCATTTCCAAATACGGTGTCGATACGGATGGAGCATTACCCGAACGGGCGGATGCGCCCGCCGGCAGGCGTCCCGTCATTCTGGTGCCCGGTCAAGTCAGTGATGATATGTCGGTCCTGCTGGGTGGAGGGACCATTACCAGCAATATGGATCTGCTTCGCGCCGTCCGTGCCCGGAATCCGGACGCTGTCGTCATTTACAGACCTCACCCTGACGTGAATGCAGGGCATCGCGCGGGGGCATTGAATGACGCGGAAGTACGGCAATATGCTGACCAGATCAGTCGCGGCGGCTCCGTCATCTCCCTTCTGTCGAAGGTGGATGCGGTTCATACGCTGACATCCCTCGCCGGGTTCGAGGCCCTGCTGCGCGGGGTGCAGGTCGTTACTTATGGCGCGCCATTTTATGCCGGATGGGGACTTACCACAGATCTGGGGCCGGTTCCCCATACGCGTCGGCATCGCAGCCTTACGCTGGAAGAACTTGTCGCGGGCACACTACTCCTTTATCCGTCATATATTGACCCGCTAACCCGCCTGCCGTGCGAACCTGAAATGCTTATTGACAGAATCCAGGATGCACGGCTGTGGCGTCCCACTTTACTAATGCGCGCGCGCGAAATACAGGGGCGGGTCAGGCGCAGGCTTGGCCAGATGAAAACGGAACGGGTTACCCCTGTTGCAGGTGAGAAACAAAATACAAAAAGGGCAAACCCTGATGCATGATCCTTTCGTCAGGAAAGAGACATCACCCAGGCGGTTTCTTCTGCTTCAGGGACTGATGGGGCCTTTCTTCCGCATGGTCGGGATCGCGCTGCGTAAAAGCGGGCATGAGGTTTACAAGATCAATTTCAATGGGGGCGACCAGCTATTCTGGCGCCTGCCCCATGGCATTGATTATACAGGCGACGGGCAGCACTGGCCCGCCTTTCTGGAAGACGTGATCAACCGCCACCAGATTACGGACGTCATGCTGTTCGGGGATTGCCGTCCGATGCATAAGGCCGCGATTGAATTCTGCGGCCAGCGCCACATTCCGGTTCATGTATTCGAGGAAGGCTATATCCGCCCTGACTGGGTCACGCTGGAAGTGGACGGGGTAAACGGCAATTCCAGCCTGCCGCGTGACCCTGCGTGGTACCGGGCGGAGGCGGCCCGTCTGCCACCCGCACCAGTACACAATACGGTTCCCTCATCCTTCCGCAGGCGCGCACTGGAAGCTGTAGCCTATAATGCTGCTGACATCCTGACCCGGTGGTATTTCCACAAATGGAATGACTACCGTCCCTGGCATCCATGGACCGAAGGGATCGGCTGGCTCAAGCGCCTGCGTAACCGCAAGGCTGCTGAAATCCTGACACAGGAAATCATGCAGCATATTACCGATAGCGGTCACCCCTACATGCTGTTTCCATTGCAGCTTGATGCGGATGCACAGGTACGTCTCCATTCATCGTTTGCGGGCATGGAACCAGCGATCCGGCGTGTCATCAGTTCCTTCGCGGCCCATGCACCATCTGATACCGTCCTGCTGATCAAGGAACATCCCCTTGACAACGGTGTGCGGGACTGGCGCAGCCTGATCAATGATATCGCCCGCGAACATAAGGTAGGCGACCGGGTTTTCTACATTGAGACGGGCGACATCGCCCTGCTGGTGCAAAAAGCACGGGGTGTCGTCACCATCAACAGCACAACGGGCACGCTGGCGCTTGCCTGTGGCGTGCCGGTGCTGGCGATGGGACAGGCCGTATACAACATTCCCGACGTAACCGATCAGTGCGACCTAGATACGTACTGGGTATCTCCCACACCGCCCGACAAGGCGACCTATGATGCTTTCCGCCGGGTGCTGATTGACCGCTGCCTGATCCCCGGCGGCTTCTTCTCCGAACAGGGCCTGAAACAGCTGATACAGGGCGTGCTTGAGCGGATCAGCCGCAGTCCTGCTCCCGAACGGATCGCATCGGAAACCGTCGCCAGCGGCACACCACACTTCAGGCTCCACCTTCCCACCCGGAAACCGTCGCGCGCAAGCCAGCCTACTGTCGTGACCCACGACCGGGTATGAATATTTTGTCAGGTCGTATGCCACAGATTTTTATGGATGTTTCGCGGCTGCTTTCGCGTGCCGGCAATCCCGTACCCACAGGTATCGATCGGGTTGAGGTGGAATATGTCCGCTATCTGCTGCGCCACGCAGCAGAGCGGACCATTTTTACCGCGATCCACCCACTGGGACATATCGGGCTGCTGCAGCGCGATGAGGTCATTGCATTCATCGATCAGATGGAAGCGGTATGGAACGGCGAAAAAGTATCGCCCCGCAGTGCAAAATGGACGGCCCGGCACCTGACCTTTATCAGGACGCTGGCATCAGGCTCCGCAGTGCAACCGGGCGGCATATACCTGCTGGTGTCCCATCATCACCTGACACGTCCTGACTCCATTGCGCGCTTCCTGCGCCGTCACAGGGCCGTATTCGTACCGATGGTGCACGACCTGATTCCCATCGAATTTCCTGAATACGCACGACCTGCCGAACCGGAGCGTCATCTGCGCCGCATCACCACCGTTACGAATCTGGCCGACGGTGTCATTGTGCCATCCAAGGCAGTCGAAGCCTCCCTTGCCCCCTTCATCGTCCGGTCGGGACGGAAGATAACGGTAAAAACCATTCCGCACGGCCTGCACCTGCATGCAATGCGCGAAGAGACCGCAACCATGCCCCGCACATCGCAGGACCAGCGGCCCTACTTCGTTTCCCTTGGCACCATCGAACCCCGGAAAAACCATCTTCTGCTCCTCAACCAGTGGCGGAACATGGTTCAGGAACTGGGGGAGCACGCGCCGCAACTGATACTGGTCGGACGTCGGGGCTGGGAAAACGAAAACGTCCTCGACATGCTGGAGCGCTGTCCGGCCCTTCAGGGTCATGTTATCGAACATAATGACCTGTCAGATCCACAGGTTGTCGCCCTGCTGCGCCGTTCGCAGGGACTGCTGTTCCCCTCCTTTGCGGAAGGTTTTGGCCTGCCTCTGGCTGAAGCCCTGATGCTGGGTGTTCCCTGCATATGCAGCGACCTGCCCGTTTTCAGGGAAGTTGCGGGGGATGTGGCACTTTATCTGGACCCCACCAATGGACCGGCATGGCAGACGGCCATCATGGACCATATGCCCGACCGCCATCCCAAAAGACCCGGTCCCGCAGAGATTGCACCACTCGGTTTCGCCGACTGGCCCGTCCGCGCGGCCGAAGGCGTTGCTTTTGCGGATGCCATTGCGACTGAACATCACATATCGGGTTGAGGGCTGCCTGGATATTCCCTGCTTGCCGGGAGCAACGATATACTGGTGGCGGATTTTCTGGATAAAACTGAAGAAATTGTAGGAAATCAGATTCAGGAAAGTAACAAAATCTGGCAGCCGCCGGGAGGGCAGAGTATCACAGCCTGTATCCGCCGAAAAAACCGGCAATCAAGGTCTGATTGCTACTGGCATCTGCATAACAGGAGCCATCACATCAAAAATATGTTCAGAACGCTAAAGAACTGCCAACGTCCTGCAACCCCGATATGGATTGCTGCGCTTACACATTCACAGCGCAATCCATATCACAGCACGCTGCATCTCCTGTCTTAAAGCTTATGGCCCGAACCGGAATCGTAAGTAGATTCTTCAGCCGGAGCCATTCATTTTTTGAAGGGGTTACCCTGTGCATATGGCCAGTTTAAATAGAATCTGATAAAAGGTCTGACCTTCAATTCTCAGCTTTCATATCTGTAGGCATGTAGGTGCGCCTTGCGGGTCTGATATCGGCTCTACCATAACTTTTATCTGCGGTGTCCCATTGACCATCTTCTGTCTGTTGAAAAAATTGGGTCCAATACAATCTCCTGCCCTGAAGAGAGGATGCCTTGTCGCAATCGGGGGGGGATTGTTGCTTCTGGCGGGATGCAATTCGCTGCCAGACAGCGGTCCAACAGAAGCTCAGGTTAAACATTCGCAGCGTGACCCGAAAAAAAATAACCTTGGTTATGGCATCGTTCAGATTAGCCCCGAACTGGTAGCTTTGCTACAAAGTAAGGCTCCTCCACTTTTCAGCAGTTTCGACGTCGAAACTGCTGGGAGCGCCTCTCATGCCAGTAATGATACGGTTGGCCCTGGGGATGTTCTGCAAATATCCATATATGAAGTCGGCAGTGCGATTTTCAGTCCCAGCAGCGCGACGATGGCTGCATCTACTGCAGGGGGCACCAATGCGATGCCCACTTCGTCTACCGCTTCCAGTCTGCCACCTGTCAATGTGGATGGAAGCGGCAACATCGAAATTCCTTTTGCCGGTCAGATCCATGTTACTGGAATGACCACCAATGATGTCTCTCTGGCCATCACTGCCAGGCTCAAGCAGAAATCAATGGCGCCACAGGTCGTGGTGCGCATTGTCTCTGATATTGCCAATTCAGTTATGGTTTATGGCGGCGTCCGGCATCCCAGTCGTATAACCCTGACACCGAATCAGGAGCGGATTCTGGATGTCATCGCTCTTGCGGGCGGAGAAGATCATACAACCCAGTCGGATGAAGATTATACGGTCAGGCTGATACGCAACGAGCAGGTTGCCGAACTGCCCCTGAAAACCATAGAAAACGATCCACAGCAGAATATTGTCATGCAGCCGGGCGACCGGGTGCAACTTGTCTTTCAGCCGCGTAGCTACACGGTTTTTGGTGCGAGCGGACAGGTTACCCAGACCCAGTTTTCAACGCCGACACTGACCATGGCCGAGGCCATCTCACGTGTGGGTGGTCCAATAGATTCCCGGGCAGATCCAAACGCGGTTTATCTGTTCCGTTTTGAAAGTGCTGATGTCTTGCGTCATCTGGGCATGCCCATTGATGAAAACGCAACTACTGGGCCAGTTATCTATCAACTCGACATGATGAATCCTAGTAATTATTTTCTGGCAGATAAATTCATGATGCGTGACCGGGATCTACTGTACGTCGCCAATTCTTCAAGTAATAAATTTTATAAATTCTTCGGATTAATCAGTACTCTTGTTTCGCCAGGCATTACAGCGGCTTGGATAGCAAAATAATGAGTAGGCGCCAGGAACATAAGGTTTTTATGAGGATGTATGTAATGCCCTGTATGGGTGATCATATCCTTGGAAAAGCTCTGCCCAATATCCTCTCCTGCGTTTTTGACCGGAATGATGCTCCATGAATATCGACATACACACTCATGATGGTGAAGATCAGTATCAGGAGGACTCCCTGCTGACCAAGATATTAAACTGGTTTCGGGGGCATATATACTTTGTTATATTCGTTCTGGGCCCAACGTTCATAACATTCCTTTATTTATCGCTCATAGCAACACCGCAGTACATATCTGAAGCGCATTTTGTAGTGCGTGGGCATTCAGCCCAGTCGGGTATATCCCTGAGCAGTATTCTGCAATCCAGTAGCGGGGGGAGCGGCTCCACGTCTGAAAATACGTATGTAGTTCAGGATTATATGCAATCACGTGATGCGGCTGAACTGCTTATCAAGCAAAATAAATTGCTGGATGTGTATTCTCGCCCTGAGGCGGATTTTCTGGCGCGGTACCCATTTTTTCTTTTTCAAAGAAACTTTGAGCATTTTTATAATTATTACAAAAGACATGTTCTGGTTGAACAGGATTCGGAAACCAATATTTCTATTCTGACGGTTCGTACTTTCCGTGCAGAGGATTCTCAAAAAATTGCCCGAGCTTTGTTGGACGCTGGCGAGAACCTTGTAAACGATATTAACCAACGTCAGAGGGAAAACCTGATTCGCGCAACTAGCGCAGAAGTGAAGACAGCCGAATCCAAGCTGCGCGATCTTAACCAGAAGCTGGCTGAATATCGTAATGTTGTCGCTTTAATTGACCCCATGCGGCAATCTGGCCCCATGGTTGGTTTTGTTACCAGCCTTCAGAATATGCTGACATCTACCCAGATGCAGTTGAATCAGCTACGCGAGGCTGCTCCCAATAGTCCCCTGATATCTGCTTACCAGCATCAGGCCGATGTCCTGTCTGAGCAGATCAAGAAATCAGGAAGTGAGATTACAGGGTCCGATACATCCCTCGTGCCCAAGATTACCGGGTATGAAGACCTTATGGTACAACGGGACATCCAGCAGCGGATTTTGCTCAGTAATGTTGCATCGCTTGAAGGAGCTAAGCAGCAGGCAAACCAGCAGATGATCTACGTTGATGAAGTCGCTCAGCCAAATGCCGCTGATTGGCCCGAATATCCTCGCAATATCGTTGTACTTGTCATTGTCTTTTTTTCCTGTCTGGGACTTTTTGTTATGGGTCGTCTGCTTATTGCCGGTGCACAGGAACGCCACCTCCGGTGATTATGTGTAACCTATGATTCATCCTGAATATTCGCTGAATAGGCAGGCCTTCTGCCTTTCAGTTTTTTAAGGAAAAAATCCTGACATGTTGCGTTGTATTGATATTGTTAAAGATTATCATGTAGACGGGCAGACAAGGCGAATTCTTGATCACGTCAGTTTCCAAGTTGAGCGTGGAGAAAAGCTAGGAATCCTCGGAAGGAATGGCGCGGGTAAGTCAACACTCATTAAGATTCTTGGAGGTGTTGAACTGAGTACTTCCGGTCGGGTTCAACGCAATATGTCAGTTTCCTGGCCCCTTGCATTTGGAGGTGCCTTCCAAGGAAGCTTAAGTGGACTGGATAATCTACGATTTATTTGTCGCATCTATAATCTTGATTACAAAAAAACCCGTAAATACGTTGATGATTTCTCGGAACTTGGGAAACAATTAATGGATCCAGTCAAGACGTATTCTTCAGGAATGCGGGCTCGGTTGGCATTCGCTCTTTCTGTAGTTATTGAATTTGATTGCTATCTTATTGATGAAGTCATCATGGTGGGCGATGCTCGCTTTTTTGAACGCTGTCGGGACGAACTCTTTATCAAGCGTGCCGATCGTGCCCTTATTATTGTCTCACATGATATGAACTTTATTAAAGAGATATGTGATAAAAGTGCAGTCATTCACAATCGAAAAATGATAGAATGCCCAAGTGTGCAGGATGGTATTGATTTATATCATTCCTTATAAATAAAATATAAAAGTAATTCCCATAATTTTAGAATCATGGCCGATTTGTTGAACTGTTTAGACGCTCCACGGTGGGTAATTCACAGGTTTGTAGAAGGTCAAGCCTGTGGGCAGCCTATTTTTTACTATCAAAAAGTCAGATGATACGGATTGAGTTGTTTTTTGCAGGCGTATGGCCGCGCGAGGACGATCGTCACATGCAGTGGGACCATGTATGTGATTCGTAATGGGCGGAAGATGATACGGGAGCATATGAACTGCACAAGACCTTATACAACCGGTTTATCAGCTGGAGCCGTGGCTTTCGTCCAAGCATTCTACATCCGCGCAGAGTTCCGGTAGTCGCCTGTCCCAAATGGGTTTATGAGCATCGGCATCTGCTTTGAAATCTATGGGCAAAGGGTTCAAGGGATGGCGGGCTGTTGCGCTCCCAATAGCGAGAAGATAGACGCCTCCTTCTTCTCCGTCATTCTCATTGCTGCCTCAATAGGTTACATCAAGACCTAACCGGTTTTGGATGCAAAGCTTGCGACTGCTGTATTGTCTATGGTTCGGACAATCTGCGTGTGGTTATGAAATTCTCTTCCCGTTGCGTGAAACAGGGCGTCATCAACCTGATACTAAAACACCAATAACATTTCCAAACAGAATGGAGATGATATAATGGGCGACCACATCATATAGCGCGTTACGTAGGGTTGGCAGGAGATAAGATGAAGAATCTTGTAATTGACTTGGATTATACGATTTGCACACCGTATGAAAATGAAGATCAGGTCGAAGATCCTGCTTTAAAATATAGCCAAGCCGCCCCCATTCCAGATGTTATAAAAAAAATATGTGAATATAAGAAAAACGGATTTCATATTACCATCCACACAAGCCGTAATATGCGGACATACAATGGCGATGTCTCGGCCATCATAAAGAACACTTTGCCCATTATCACGGAATGGCTCGAGAGGCATAAAGTGCCTTATGATGCAATCGTCGTTGGTAAGCCCTGGTGTGGAAATGATGGGTTTTATGTGGACGACAAAGCGATTCGTCCGTCTGAGTTTCGTGATCTAAGCTACGATCAGATTACAGAACTTCTCAATAAAGAGAAAATATAATGAGCAGCGCTTACTTTATCATTCTGAGCGGGGCATATATCTGCCCGGAACTGGTTGCAGAATTTGGAACTCTTCCACCTGCTTTTCTTCCTAATGGCGGTCGTCGTCTTTACGAGGACCAGCTGAAGCAGGCAGCCGCACTGAATGCACAGCCCATTATTGTGCTGCCTGATAACTATACTCTGCCTCATTATGATATGGAGCGTATTGAAGCTGCCAATATCCATATTGAACGGGTTCCGCCGACGGCGTCCATCTTGGAAAGTCTGTCGCAGGGACTTGCTTCTGTAGAGAAGGGCAATTCTGTATATGTTCTATTTGGCGATACGCTGATCGAAAGCGCGTCGCCTTGGCCGCAAAATGGTTTTGCCGCTGGCGGTACCCATCATCTTGCTCGGTGGAGCGAGTTTGAAGTTAAAGATGGTCAGTGCGTTTTCTACGAGTATCAGCGCGACAGCGAACGGACCACCGATATCGTTGCTGGCTTCTTCAATTTCCATAACGGCGACGCGTTCAAGGGGCTTGTCCAGTCGAACCTGGTGCATAAGCGGAGCTTCATTGAAGTTCTGAATGAATATGCCCAGGAAAATACGCTTGAACCCATATACGACATAACGTGGCTGGATTTTGGCCATCTTTATACCTACCATCAGTCCCGTTGCCGTGAACTGCTGGCCCGGTCCTTTAACAGCATCGTGAGTGATGGCTGCTCGGTAGTCAAAACGGGAACTCCCGAACGTAAAATTTTTGCGGAAGCAGAATGGTTCAGGAATCTGCCTCCCAAGCTACGTCCCTATACGCCGCATTTCATTGATGCCGGCCTTGCGGAAACGTATAGCTATGAACTGGAATATCTATATTTTCCCCTGATATCTGAACTCTTCTGCTTTGGGCGACTTCCTGGCCATACATGGGAACTAATTCTGGGCAACTGCATGGATTTCCTTGGGAAAATGCAGTCCATCCGGCCCAAGGCTTTTGAAATCGGTGATAATTATCCTGCGATCTTCTTTAACGATATGATCCAGGGAAAGACAGGTAAGCGACTGGAAACCTTTGCACGGGACAACGACATCTCCCTGACAAAGGAATGGCGTTACAATGGCAAGGCTGCACCTTCATTGCAGGCACTTGGTGAAGAACTGATCGCGGCCATTCCGCCCACCACGCAGGAAGACATCACCATGTGGCATGGTGATTTCCACTTCGGAAATATTTTCTATAATTTCCGCTCAAACCGCGTCAACGTGGTAGATCCGCGGGGCATGTTGTCAAATGGCACCCTTACCATGTTCGGGGATGCGCGCTACGATATTTCCAAACTTGGGCATTCCATATTCGGGTTTTATGATTTCCTGATCGCAGACAGGTTTGATCTGCAATCTTCCGATTATAACCTGGATCTGAGTTTCGGCTCAGACCCGGCGCGCGAACATCTGTTGAATCTCTATAAAAACACGCGTGTGGGAAAATATGCCTGCATGGACCGTTCGGCCATCGCGATGACAGCGTTGCTGTTCCTGAGCATGCTACCACTCCATACAACCAACAAGAAGCGCCAGAAAGCGATACTCGCCAACGCATTCAGACTGAAAGAGATGATGGAGACAAGCGCGTGATTATTTTTCCTATGGTCGGGATGAGCCGTCGTTTTCGTGAAGCCGGATATGCCAAGCCCAAGTATATGCTACCGCTTGGCAAGCATACCTGTTTTGATTATTCCGTGATGGGATTCATCAAGGCCGCTCAGGACGATACCCTTACTTTTGTCATGCGCCGGGATTTTGATACGCCAGATTTTGTTCGTCAGCGTCTGGATGCCCTTGGAGTGACCAATGCACGCCTCGTGATCCTTGATGAAATGACGGCAGGGCAGGCGGAAACCGTTGAACATGGCATTGATGGTATCACGGATGCTGGCCCCAACGGCATGACTATTTTTAACATAGATACTTTCCGCCCTGGTTTTACGTTTCCTGCGCAGCTTCACCAGAAAGATGGTTATCTGGAAACCTTCGTAGGCGAAGGCGATAACTGGTCGTTTGTCGAACCCGATGGCAGCGATCAGAATCGCGTTATCCGCACTACTGAAAAAGAGCCGATTTCGCGCTTTTGCTGCACAGGACTTTATCAGTTTGCCCAGGTTGATGCTTTCCGTTGGGCCTTGAACGAAGAACGGAAAAATCCAAGCAAGAACGAACTGTATGTAGCTCCGATCTATAACCATCTGATCAAAGCTGGGAAAGAAATCGGATATACCGTTGTTCCTAAGGAAGACGTTATATTCTGTGGCGTGCCTGCGGAATATGAAGCTCTGATTGCAGATGATGGCGAAAAATTAGCTAACATCTTCACTTCAAACTGAATGGACTACGCTTGTTAATTTAATACATGCGTTAATATTTGAGTCTGGAGATTTTTTTGTCTGCCGAATTTATTATTAAAGAGCTAGAGGGCCTTGCTGAGGATGGAGCACAGCTTTCCATCGTCATGCAGGGTCCTTTATTAAAGACGAACCTTAATGACTGTGCTCTGATCTGTCGTCATTGGCGCCAGCTATTTTCGCAGGCAGAAATTATATTTTCAGTTTCATCATGTGATTTTCTGAAATCTGGGAACCATATTTCTGGATTGTTCCCAGAGGATTTTGTAACGACGGTCGCTGAATTTGATACAACTAAAAGAAATTCTCTAAAAGTTCTGTTTGATTGTGCAGATATCATTGTAAAATCTCGTGATGAAATACCACTTCCGCCAATAAAAAATGATACCAATTCTTTAAATAATATAAACCTACAGATAGAGTCTGCAAGGAAAGGTCTGGAATACGTTTCCAGAAAGTACACGCTTCGAATCAGAAGTGACTTATGCTTCACAAGTAAAAAATTTATAGAAATATATAAAAATAATCTATTTAGCCCACGAGGAAAATATGGAGTCTTCTCTCAAAAAGTTCTTATATCAGAAACTTTTACGATAAACCCCATAACACTATATAAAATGCCGTTCCATTATAGTGACTGGTTCCATTTTGGGTTAAGCAAAGACATAAAAGATTTATGGGAATGTGTAAGGAAAATCTCTTTTCCAGATAGTGTTTACTATCAGAGCAATCATTTTTTAAAAAATACAAACCTACTGGAAAAAAGATTTCTTATCAGGCTAGCTTGTGAACAGTATATACATTTTCCTTATTTCAAAAAATCATTTCCGCATTTGAAGCTTGATTATCATAATGATACAAAATTCGTGAAAGAGTCTTTGTATATTATGGCAGATAATTTCATTGTAGCTAATTTAAGAGATATGAATGCCTATATAAAAAAATATCAGCATATTGTAAGAAAAATGAGCAAGCATACACGGATCGAATGTATGTCACAGGCTATTTTAGATGAAATTATAGAAGATCCACAAAATAATATTGATAAAGTTTTTTCAAAACAAACAAAAATATCACATGACAGAATGTTTTGGGCGCATGATCGCAGAACAGCTCTGTTTAGGCGTTTTATTAAAAAGGTTAACCGCTTTCTTGCTTGGTACAGAAGTAGTTAGAGCCAGTTTAGAAAATCTATGGATGAGCGTTTCGGCCCCCATGGCGACGATAATCATGACCTTTGATACGTCGGTGCGACTCTCGTAATTCCGGACCAGGCGCCGCCATCTGGTCATCCAGCTGAAGGTTCGCTCCACGACCCATCAGCGCGGCAGCGCCCCAAACGCTCGGGCACCCTCGCGGTGGTGGATGATCTGAATGACGAAGTCGAGATAAATTTCCTTGTCCATGAGCTTGAGCCGATCGCAGGCGCCATAGGCGAACAGGTGCTTTATCCAGGGCCAGATCATCTGGGCACCTGCACTATCCGAGATATCGGCAGAAGCAAGATTGATCATCAACAGACGTCCGTCCATATCGACGGCAATGTGAATAGCCCCGGGTTTTGTGGAGACGTTTTTTATCTGAACTAAGCGGCTAAAGCATGTAATTTCTGCTGAGCATAAAAGCGAGCCTCAGCTTCTGCTGGCGGGATGTTTCCAATGGATGACAGAATGCGGCGATTATTGAACCAGTCCACCCATTTGAGTGTGGCCAGTTCAACAGCTTCCCTGTTTTTCCATGGCCCCTGCCGATAGATGAGTTCGGTTTTGTAGAGACCATTTATGGTCTCGGCCAGGGCGTTATCATAGGAATCCCCAACACTTCCGACAGAGGCAACGAGGCCTGCTTCAGCCAGTCTTTGCGTGTAGCGAATGGACACATACTGACAGCCCCTGTCGGAATGATGGGTCACTTTCCCCTCGGGCTGCCTCTGGCACAGAGCCTACTCCAGGGCATCCAGTACGAAGTCGGTATGGGCAGTTGATGAGACGCGCCAGCCCACAATCACGCGGGCGAATACATCAATGATGAAAGCGACATACACAAAGCCCTGCCATGTGGAAACGTAAGTGAAATCCGAAACCCACAGCCTGTTGGGAGCTGGCGCATGGAACAGGCGCTGCACCAGATCCTGTGGGCAGGGGCGTTGCGGATCTGGCCGTGTGGTTCTGACCCCCTTGCCACGAATGACACCTTTCAGTCCTATCTGGCGCATCAGCCGCTCTACCGTGCAGCGGGCGACATTCCTGTCTTCGCGTCTGAGCTGATGCCAGACCTTACGCGCTCCATAAACACAAAAATTATCGTTCCATACCCTACGGATTTCATCGCACAGTCCTTTGTCTTTCTGGCTGCGCATACAAGGATTTTTCTGTCTGGTCACAAAAGCATAATAGACAGATGGCGCAATCGGCAGAACCCTGCAGATTGACCCGACACCATATGCCTACCGGTGCTCATCGATGAAGCGCGTCATGGCCTGAAGCAGCGGTCGAGTTCCGCCTGGGCAAAATATGCTGACGCCTTGCGCAGGATCTCATTGGCCTGCCGCAGTTCGCGGTTTTCCCGCTCCAGTTGTCTGATCTTCTCCCGATCAGGGAGGTCACTCACTGCAGGCGCATTGGCCCGTTCATGTAAACGGGTCCATTTTGACAGCGTATCAGGGTGAATATCCAGCTTTGGAGCGATCATCATCACCGCTGACCATCGCGAAGGATGGTTCTTCTCTTCCTCCAGAACCATGCGGGCTGCACGTTCACGAAATTCAGGCGGAAAACGCTTCAATTTGTTACTCATCACTGTCTCTTACCTCACGGGTCTTGCTGTCTCCACAAAACCCGGGGCAATTCACTTTTACCCGGTTCTTCCACAACGGACGGATCTGCCTGACGAATAACGCCGCCGAACGCGCGCTGCGCGGTATCGCCCTGGGCAGAAAAGCCTGGCTGTTCGCCGACTCCGATTGCGGTGGGCAGCGCGCCGCCGACATGTATTCCCTCATCGGCACCGCCAAGCTCAACCACATCGATCCCCACGCCTGGCTCGCTGACGTCCTTGCCCGGATCAACGATCTGCCGGTCTCACGCCTGCACGAACTCCTGCCATGGAACTGGAAAACCTCAGGACAGCACCAGAATATCCATGCCCCCTGAACACGCACGCGGCACTCCCCGGATGCTTACGCTTCGCCCACAGGTTGTCGACCAGATGCCGGTGTCTGTAAGACCATTTGGGACAGGCGGCTTCCGGATCATTCTTCCTTGGTAGAATGACGGGACGAACTCCCCGGTTCCAGAGATATTCACGGAATTTATGCGAGGAATATCCACGATCACAGACGACATAGGTCGGTGGGTACGGATTACGCGGATGGCAGTTCATGTGCCTGTCCGGGCGAAAGCGTGAAAGACAGTGCCCTGCCACGTCCATCCGCAGCTCAGCAAACCCTAGTGCCAAAACCTCCACATGAGCGGCCGGGCGCCTCACGATCCCTGTGGCGTTCACTGTATCCTCTTTTTGGCGGCCCCGGCCGCCTTGTGATGGGCACGGATCGTCGTGCCATCAGGAAAAACCATGCCCGGCGCCGGGTCCGTGCCCCTGACCTTTTCAGACAGGCGCTGCCAGACACCGGGTTTCGACCAGCGAATGAACAGTTGTGCGGCAATCCACCAGGGACCAAACCCGGACGGCAGGGCGCGCCACTTCGCGCCGTTCTGATGGCACCAGAAAATCACCGATATCGTCCGTCGAAGGTTCCTCGGCGGGGCCTTGCCCTTCGGACGGACTCCCTCGATCAGCGGCTCCAGGACAGACCAGGCCTGATCAGAAAAGACAGGCTGCTCATGCTCATCATAAATAGCTGTGCAGCCTGTTCTGTTATGTAAGACCTAACAAGCTCTAATAATATGATTAAGAAATCTGGTTTATAGACCCATTGAAGAGATATATTTTTCTCCAAAACGTTTTGTAATAGAGTTTTTGGAATCGGCGAAGAACTTCTTCGGATTTCTTTTCAATTTATTTTTTTTATTCTCACTCAATAAGTAAATCAATATTTTAAAGAAAATTTTTGTCATTATATCTTTTGGTGGAGGGAAATCCTCATTATTTGGATTATTTTTGAGTGATTTATTTGCAATTTCAATTTCTTTCTTGAATAAATGTTTAATATTAATATTTTTCTCTGCATTGAAAATAATTTTTTTCCATGCTTCATGGGTCATGCATACAATATTAATATTGTTGTGTCGCATTATGTGCTGATATTTTGCAAAGTAAATTTTTGTTTTTGTAAAATCAGATATTATAAAATTGTCTGCGAGTATATAAAGAGACTCATTTATTGATGTCGTGTCATTGTGGTAATCTAGTTTTATATTCTGAAAGAATTTTTTGAAAACAGTTATGGCTAGATACTGTTCGACAGCATATCGGCTAATAAACGTATTTTCCCGTGGTCCGGAGCCTTTCTTATAAGTATTGCGCTGATAATAAGTGGCATCAATTATGCCATAGGATGGAACATCCCATAATTTTTTTACATCTTCGATAAGACCGAAATGCATCCAGTCGCTATAGTGAAAAGGAAGTTTTTCAAATGTGAATGGATTAAGCGTAAAGAATTCAGAAATTAATACACGTTGCTTTAACGCGGCATATTTTCCGCGGGGAAGATTGTAATTATCAATATAGTAATCTATTAATGATGTATCTGAAAAAACAATATCATTTCTAATTCTTAAAACATAATCTGTATCTACCAGCCTGAGTCCAGCTTTGGCGGCTTCTATCTGGAGGTTACAATTATTTTCACGAAGGCCGCTTTTGACGGGTGGCAACACGATGGCCGAGTCCGACATAACAACTATATCGCAAAACTTATCTATTAATGCCAATGCATCTTGGAATACAATATTGTTTCTATGTATTCTAACAATACGTAATTTAGGAATAATTCCTGAACCCTCGAAAATTATAAGATCCGATTGCGATATCGAAAAAATAATTTTAGATTTTGGGAAAATACTCCGCCATTGCGATATTAATTGGGCAGTCTGGACTATATTCCAGTCATATAAAGGTCCTTGCACTACGATTGACAAAGAATTTATTATGTCATCTTTTTTTATTGTACTGTTAGTCATATTTTATTTTTACCCATCTGTTTATGCGATAGAATGTGACTAATTATATATCATATTTATATTAAAATGATAACGTCATCAATGACGGTCTTCAAATCACTCAGAGCCTGAATCAGAAAGCGGTTTGATTGATTTTCCTCAGAACTCTGCGGATATGGGGCAATCATTAACCACGCGTGGGATGACGAGATTGTTGCCTCGACATCCTTCGTGAGGCGACGGCAGCGTCCGGGCCATGCAAAGCTGCGCTCCACGATCCAGCGTTTGGGCAGGACGACGAAGCCTTCGGCCCGAT
>NZ_JBGLOV010000025.1:0-23042 GCF_041402665.1 Komagataeibacter sp. SM21 | reverse complement strand
TCTTCCTCCAGAACCATGCGGGCTGCACGTTCACGAAATTCAGGCGGAAAACGCTTCAATTTGTTACTCATCACTGTCTCTTACCTCACGGGTCTTGCTGTCTCCACAAAACCCGGGGCAATTCACTGCGGCGTCTGGAGCGCATGGGCCTCGCCCATGAGGTCTGTGCCGGACAATGGCGGCTGGATGAGACGGCGGAGGTCACCTTGCGCGAGATGGGCCAGCGCAATGACATCATCAAACGCATCCATCGCGGTCTGAGTGAGCAGGGGATCGAACGGGCCTCGGCGTCATGGGTTCTGGCCGGGGAGGAACTGACTGAGCCCGTGATCGGGCGTCTGGTGGCGCGCGGTCTGGATGATGAGTTGAAAGGGAACGCCTATGCCGTAATCGATGGCGTGGACGGACGCACGCATCATGTCCATCAGCCGTCCGGTGCTGGCGAGTATGTATCAGGGATCTATCGCCAGCGTTTCGTAATGGCATCCGGTCGGATGGCAATGATTGATAACGGACTTGGCTTTCAGCTGGTGCCGTGGACGCCTTCGCTGGAAAAACAGCGGGGCAGGGAAGTCTCGGGGATCGCCCGTGATGATGGCGGTGTCGACTGGTCGTTCGGGAGACGGCGGGATCAGGGGCTGGAAATCTGACGCCACCTGTTTACGGGAGCGGACGCTCAGGTTTGACCTGTCCGGCCCCATCGCAGTTTCAGGCGCTGCAGGTGATCGGCACACCGTGCCACCAGCAGATAGAGCGCTGGCGTGGTGAACATGGTCTGGGCCTGACTGACCAGCAGGCCACCGATCAGCGCGATCCCCAGCGGCTGGCGCAGTTCCATGCCGTAGCCGCCCATCAGCACCAGTGGCAGCGCACCGAGGGCTGCGGCAAAGGTGGTCATGACGATCGGCCGCAGGCGCAGCAGACAGGCCTCCCGGATGGCGTCCCGTGGCGTCATGCCGCGTTCGCGCTCGGCATGGATGGCAAAATCCACCAGCAGGATGGCGTTCTTGAGCGAGATGCCGGTCAGCAGCAGCATGGCGATCACCGCCATGCCCGAGAACGGCAGGCCGAACAGGTCCAACGCCATCACTGCCCCGATCCCGGCCGAGGGGATGGTGGAGAGAATGGTGAGCGGGTGCCACACGCTTTCATACAGCATGCCCAGTGTCAGATAGACGGCCAGCACAGCGCCGATAATCAGAATCTCGCTGTCATAGGTGCTTTTGCCGACGTCCCCTTCGTCACTCTGCAACTCGCCGGTGATGGTTTCCGGCAGATGCAGGCTCCGCCACTCCTGATCGATGATCGCCTGCGCCTGTGACAGGCTGACGCCGGGCGCAAGTTCCAGCGCCAGCGAGGCGGAACTGGCGTAACCGATATGGGTCACAGCCACCGGGTCGAGACTGGGGGTGATCCGGGCTACGACTGACAGTGGCACCAGCGTTTCCGCCCCGGTCGCCACGGCCGAACCCGTGGAAGTGTTGGCTCCGCTCGCCAGCGAATTGGCGATCTGGTTCCGAAACGCCGTCGCACCGGTCGAGGTTGTGGTGCTGGCTACAGCCGATGTCACCACCCGGATGGTGTTGGACGCCGAACTGCCCGAGGCGGAGCCGCCGGACGGGCTGACCCAGAACTGCTTGAGGATTTCGGGATCGCGCTGGAAGCGGTGTTCCACGGTCAGCACCACATTGTACTGCCCGTGCGTGGTGTAGACGACCGAGGCCGTGGTCTGGCCCAGCGCATCGGACAGGGTGTTGCCGATCACCTGTGGCGTCACGCCAACGCGGGCGGCGGTATCGCGGTCGATCGCCAGCGTGATGCCCTGTCCGGGCGGATCGACGTCCGGGTCCACATCCGCGAATTCCGGGTGGTGGCGCAGGGCTTTGGCCAGCCTGCGTGTCGCCGGTCCGAGCAGTCGGTCATCCTCGCTGCGCAGGATGTAACTGACCCCGCTGCTGTTCGAGCCCACCCGCATCATGATGTTGCCGGGCGCCTGGGCGTGGTATTCGGCGTGAATGTCTTTCCCCATCCGGGCCACCACACGCGCCGCCACCTCTGATCCCGAAGCGCGTCCGGTGGATAGATCCCTTAGCGTGGCGAACACCATGCCATGACTGGAGCCTTCGCCGGTATCGAGATAGGCGATGACATGGCTGACGGCCGGGTCTTCCAGCAGCATCCTGCTGAACCGCTCCAGCCGCTCCTTAGTCTGGGCCAGTGAACTGCCACTGCCACGCGATCCGCCCGAGACGATGCCGATATCCTGACGCGGGAACACGACCTTGGGCATACGGGTGAACAGCACAACACCTACCAGCAGGGTCAGCGGCAGCAGCAGTGCCGTCTTGCCGGGATGGGTCAGGCAGACTTCCAACGTGCGACGATACAGGCTGCCACTGTGTTTTTCATGATCCAGAAAATCTGTGGCATCCACTTCTGGATGCACGGCGGTTCTGTTTTCGGCAAAGCGCATGCACAGCGCCGTCAGGCACGGCGTCACCACGCAGGACAGGACCAGCGACACCGTGACAGTGATCCCCACCGTCCCGGCAAACTCCCGGAACAGCCGTCCCGTCAGGCCCGAGGCCAGCCAGATCGGCAGGAACACCGCCAGCACCGAGACGGTGATGGACAGCAGCGTGAACGCCACCTCGCTGGCCCCGGCAATGGCGGCCTCGTCAACGGACAGCCCCTGTTCACGCATGCGGATGATGTTCTCGATCACCACAATGGCGTCATCCACCACCAGCCCCGTCACCACCGTCAGCGCCATGAGCGAAAGATTGTCGAGCCCGAACCCCGCCAGATGCATCGGCCCGAGACTGGCGATCAGGCAGCACGGCACGATGATCGCGGCTGCGATGGACGCGGTCCATGAGCGCAGGAATACCCAGACCACGACCAGCGCCAGCACGCAGGCGGCCAGCAGCGTGACCAGCGTATGATGGAGCGAGGAACGGATCACCGCCGAGCCATCCCGCGCCACGGCGATATCCGCACCGGGTGGCATCAGTGTCCGCAGCTGCGGGAGGCGGGCCTTCACCGCATCGACGATGCCGACCAGATTGGCTCCCGGTTGAGCGCGCACCATCAGGGTCAGGGCCGGTTTGCCGTCAAAGAACGCGGCGGCGTTCACGTCCTGCATACTGTCGGTCACGGTGGCCACATCACGCAGCCGGATGGGGCGTCCGCTTTTGTAGGCGATGACCAGATCCCGGTAGGCATCAGCATGTTCGGCCTGATCGTTGACGGCAAGCTGCCAGCGCCGGTCGCCCGTGTCGATCACGCCCTTTGGCGTATGCGCATTGGCCGACGCCAGGGCGGCACGCAGATCTTCAAACCCGATCCCGTATTTGAAGAACAGCAGCGGGTTCATCTCCACCCGCACGGCGGGGGCCGAACTCCCCATAAGGGTGACGTCCCCCACGCCCTGCACCTGCAACAGCATGGGCCGCAGTGTCGTGTTCACCAGATCATAGAGGCGCGACATGGACTGCATTCCCGGTGTCACCGCCAGGATCAGCACCGGCGTCGCATTGGGGTTGGCTCGGCGATATTGCGGGTCCGATCCCGGCGTAGTCGGCAGGTCACGTCGCGCGGCCCGGATCGCCGCTTCCACGTCACGCGCGGCGCCGTTGAGATCACGCCCCAGTTCAAACCCAAGAGAGATGGAGGTCTCACTCCGCGTCGAGGTGGACTGCATCTGCGTCACACCCGCAATATTGCCGAGATGGCGTTCCAGCGGGGCGGCCACCGTGCGGGCCATGACCTCGGGCGAGCCACCGGCATTGGAGGCGGAGACCGAGATTACCGGCAGGTCGACATCGGGCAGGTCCGAGACCGGAAGATGGGGCAGCGCCATCAGTCCGGACAGCACGGCGGAAAGCAGCAGCAGGAGGGTCGCCACCGGGCGACGGACAAACCAGGCGATGAATTTCAAGGAAGATGTCCCGTCCCTGCGGGAGGGCTCACTCTATAAGACGATCGACGCGAGCGTTTTTTCAAAGGAAAGGCGAAAAAATATTTCGCCCCTCTCCTGTCGTCATGTCGCGCTGACTGACGACGTGACCGTGATGGCCGCCCCCTGCACCGTCAGACCATGTTCGGCCGCCACGCGGCGCAGCAGGGTCGCGACTTCAGGCGCGTTGCAGGCGATCTTCCGACCTGTGCCTGCTTCCACGAAGGTAATCGCGAGAGCCGTCTTGCGTTCAGGAGCCACGCTGTAGCGCCACAGTCGGTCAGGTGTGACGTCACGGCGCAGGATGCCCCGCTCCACAAAGAGATTCAGGTTACGCTGGATCGAACCCTGTGAAGGGGCACGCCCATGCTCCATGATCCGGCACAGCGTTTTCCATATCTCCACTGCCGTCGCGCGTGGTCCGGCTTCCAGGAGACCGTGGAACAGGATGCGCCGCAGATCGGTCATCTTGATGCCCACCTCCTCGCTCCGTTCTTCCAGCCTGCGCACGGCGCTGCGGCTGGCTCCCATGCCGGGGCGGATTTCATTCAGGGACGGCGAAGAGCGGCGATGTTCGGAGAAGGCGAGCATGGGTTTGATCCTGTCACGATCAGAGATGAGGAAACGGCGAAAACCTCAGTTTCCACCGGCATGGATGTAGAATTCGACGGGAACCGTCAGGGTGATGGGATCCCCCTCGACGCTGTCCGGCGGGACCGGCAGCGGCTGCGCGCGTCTGGGCAGGGCGATGGCTTCCTGATCCAGCAGCGCATGGCCGGAAGAGCTGGCGAGTGTCACCGAAAGCACATGGCCCTTCCGGTCCATGGAGAACGTCACGGTCGGCACACCTTCCTGATGATCGGCCATGGCGTCGGACGGATAGCGCTTGAACTTCTCAAGCTGCGCTAGCAGCGCGCCCTGCCATGTCACCGGGTCGTGCGAAGCCTTTGACGACGACGCACCCGGCGCCGGTGCTGCCTGTGTGGGCGCGGGCGGCGCTTCCGAGGATGGCGGCGCGGTCGTGGCCTCGGCGGGGGGCGTCTTGTCCGGGATCGGCTTTTTCAGCTGCGGGACCGGCTTGCTCTTTTTGACGATCTTGCGCGGTTTTTCCGGTTTGGGCACCGGGACCGGTGGATTGGGCGCGGGCGATGGTGGCGCGGTGATCTTTGGCGGTTCGACCGGCGCAGGATCGGGAATGGACTGGGTCTGTTTCGGTCCGATTGGCGCATCCGTCGGCGGTGTGGGCGTCGAGACTGGTTCCGGGGCCATGTCGATGGCGATCGCAGCCGGCGGCGGTTCGGGCACGGCCATGACCGGCGGCGGCAGGCGCATGATCCACCAGACCGCTCCACCACTGACCGCCAGCACGGCAAGGAAGGACAGGCCCCAGCGCAGTGCGTCCTCACGCCGGGCGAGACGGACCTGCCCCCTCTGCCAGTCGGCGAAGGACGGCGGAGCCGTATCCGGCGTCACGCCAGCAGGCTGTGCCGTACCCGCCATGTCAGCCGTGCCGCTCACGGTGTTGCTCCGGACGTCGACGGCACAGGCGTTGAGCCTGCTTCACTGCCTTCTTCCTGTCCCTGCAGGTTGACCAGCGCGACCTTGAGGTATCCGGCAGACCGCAGCTTATCCATCACGCCCATCAGCGTGCCGTAATCCACGGTCTTGTCGGCGCGGAGGAAGATGCGTTCGTCCTTGTTGCCTTTTGTCGCACTTTCCAGCGCGCCGGGAAGCGCATCGGTGCTGATGTCATCCTCACCCAGCGCCAGACCATGATCGGCCTTGACGGTGAGAAACACGGGATCATCCGGGCGCGGCGTCGGTTTCTCGGTCGAGGACGGGAGGTCCACCGGCACGTTCACCGTGGTCAGCGGGGCGGTGACCATGAAGATCACCAGCAGCACCAGCATCACGTCGATGAACGGCGTGACGTTGATCTCGCTCGCCTCATGCGGGTTCTCATCAGTATGACGGATGCGGATCATGCCGCTTACTCCCCGGCCACCGAGCGGCTGTCGCGCGATGCGCCAAGCCGCACCACCTGTCCGCTGGCGGTCAGGGCCTGCATGCGCCCCAGATCACGCGAGACCAGTCGCATGACCAGCGCAGTGAGGTCCGCCACCTGTGCGCGGCACGAGGCGGTCTGGCGGGCGAGATGGTTGTAGATCACCACCGCCGGGATGGCCGCCACCAGACCAAGGGCTGTCGCCAGAAGGGCCTCGGCAATGCCGGGGGCGACAACGGCGAGGCTGGTGGCCTTGCTCGCCGCGATGCCGGTGAACGAGGTCATGATGCCCCAGACCGTGCCGAACAGACCGATGAAGGGCGAGGTCGCGCCAATGGTCGCCAGCACGCCGGTGCCGCGCAGGAGCCTGCGGCCTTCGGCGGCCTCAAGCCGTTCGAGATGCAGGACGATGCGCTCCTTCAGGCCCTCGCTGTCATCGGGAATGTCCTGCGACCGCGCGCGTTCCGTCTCGGCGGCCATGACCAGCGTGTGGGCGATGCCGTTTTGCCGGGTGCCTTCCTCGCCGAGGTCCAGCGTATTGGCCTGCTCCAGCGTCTGCTCGGCTTTCCGGAGCTTGAGGCGCACGCGCAGCAGTTCGACCGACTTCGCGATGAAGATGGTCCAGGTCAGCAGCGAAGCCGCGGCCAGCAAGATCATGACGCAGCGGACGACGGGACCGGCATTAAGGAACATATTCCACGGGGAGAACGAGATCGGGGTCATGACTGACCTCCTTTGACAGACGGCGTACGGCGCCAGGCCCGGATCAGGCAGGCGAGCGTCACGATGAGGGGAATGGAAAGGGCCGCCCAGGACAGGGCCAGCCAGATACCGTGCTGGCCCAGCAGGGCGGACAGCAGGCCAAAGGCGGTGAGCACGCCCAGCGCAATCGGCCACGGCCAGACAGCAACGGGCGGACGTGCTGCCGAAACAGGAGGAAATGGCATGGGTTTTTCGGGAGAGACGGCGTTCATCGGTCGCCCTCCACAGGCGCGGATGCGAAACCAGCAGGTACGATACTGTCAGTTTCATCCAGATCGTAACCCAGCGCCCGCAGCCGGGCATCGGTGGTGATCTTCCGTTTGCCGGCCCACAGCACCAGACCGCTGACCAGCACGCCGATCACCACCACATCCAGCAGCGCCCACAGGATACGCAGCGGCATACCGCCATAATCACCGAAATGCAGCGGGCGGGAGATTTCGAGGAAGCGTAGATACCAGGGCATGGGATACGCCCCGGTCAGTTCTCCCGTGCGGGCATCGACCAGAACCGGCGTGAACAGCCGTGCCTGCAACGGTGTCGCGCCTCGGGTCCACAGCACGTAATGCACCGGACTGCCGAAGGAGGCACCAGGGAAGGACAGGCCGGTCACCTCATTACCGGGGGCTGCCCTGGCCGCCGTGTCGAACGCGGCCTGCACGGAGGACAGATGATCCTGCGACGGCACAGGCAGGTTGGCATAAGGTTTCAGGATCTGCCGCACATCGGTCACACGCCACAGGCCGAACAGCGGCGTCTGGAGTTCGTTGACCAGTCCGGTAAAGCCCACGACAGTCGCCCAGACCAGCGTAGCCGCACCCAACAGGTTGTGCAGGTCCAGCCATGTCAGGCGCGCAGCACGATCCCGTCGGACCGAGCCGAACGGCAGCCGCTTCATGAAGCGGCCATACAGAACCGTGCCGGAGATCAGGGAGACGACAAAGACGCCCCCCATGAGGCCGAGAAACAGCCGACCGGGCAGATACGCGAACAGACTGACATGCAGGCGGCGGCAAATGCCCATGACCAAGCCCGTCCATGTGCCGGGCGGCTTGGGTTCTGTCTCGGGTCGCGACTGCTCCAGCACTTTGGCCGTGCGGGCATCGAACTTGATCCAATGACTGGAATTGCGGTCAGGGTATTTGTCGTCGTCCTTCAGCGCCTGCCAGCTTGGGGCCATCGAAACCAGCACGGCCGGCTCATCGTCGTCCGGATTCACATTGGTGATGATCTGGCCCGGATAGAGCGCTCGCGCTTTTTCCACGATGACATCCAGACTGGCGTTGGGCGTTCCGGGCGGGAGAACTTCATACGGCGGGTCATCGTCGCCGACGAACGTGTCCCAGATCTGCTCTGAAAACAGCAGCGGCAGACCGGTCACGCACACGATCAGCAGGAACAGCGTGCAGACCAGGCTCGTCCATTTATGGACCATGAACCAGCGGCGGAGCGTTCGGGTCGTCATGGCACAAACGCGCCGACGGATACCGCTGGTCTGCTACTCTTGAGGGAATAAGAATAACACTGAATCGCAACTGTATGGCGGAAAGGCGGGCAACCGTGCTGCATATGAACTCTCCCTGCGTGCCCGGAACACGCAGTCGACGACGGCGTCCGGAATGAAAACGGGGCGAACCCCTGCTGGGAGTATGGATGCTTGGCGATGCCGGTTTTTCAGAAAAAAGAGCGATGAATGACAGACACGTGATATGCGGTTTTCGAGGGACTTGCGTCTTACCCGCAGAAAACAGCCTTTCTTCGAGCGCAGGTATCCCGTTCATCGGTCATCGCTGAACCACGGCGAAACCGGCGGTCTGCTGCAAAATCTTGCGGAAAGCCGGGCCATGTGCCATCACAATTGCGAATCCTTCTTAATTTCTGAATGCTGGCGTCGTGATGGCATCGGGAACCACCTGTCTTGAAGTCCAAACATCCGTCTCTTGAGCTTTACGAGGCTCATCGTCCCGGCCTTCTGTCCTACGCACGCCAACTGTCGGGCGACAGTGTGCTGGCGGAAGACATCGTGCAGGATGCGTGGGTGCTTTTTGCACGGCAGTCCGCGAGCACGATTGCCTCGCCCGGTAGTTACCTGCGGACCATCGTTCGCAACCTTCTGATGACCCGTGCCCGCCGTACAAAAATCGAACGGATGAGCGAGGCGGATTTTGACGTCGTCACAGCGACCGTCCCCGACGATGCGGCATCACCCGAAGAAACCGTAGCGGCCCGTGAAACGATGATGCGTGTGATGGATGCGCTGGATGCCATGCCCGAGCGACAGGCGGAGGCCATTCGCATGTATCATTTTGAAGGGATGAAATTGCGGGAAGTCGCTGCCGTGCTGGGTGTGTCCATTCCGATGGTGCATGGCCTGATCACCGAAGGGCTGGCAATCTGCAACCGGATACGCAAGGAAGGGCAGTAGGCCTCGGTGGATTTGAATTATTTTCTGAAAAACCGGGGATGCCGCGCATCTTATCGGTATGACATTGCGATCCTGCCTGCTGCGTTCCTCCCAGCTTGTCTCTCCGATTCCGGGACAGGAGAGGCGCGGCATGACTGAGTCCCGCAGTCCCGATGAGGCAGCCGCAGGCTGGCATATCTATCTTCGTGAGGAGCCGGACGATCCCGAACTGCGCCGACAGTTCGAGGCATGGCTCCAGAAAAGCCCGTTGCACCGGCAGGCCTGGGCGGAAATCAACGAGACGCTGGGCGTGCTCGATTTAGCCCCACCGGAGCGTAAAAGGCGGAGCAGCACCCGCAGAAGGTTCCGGGGTATTCCGGCGAACGATCGTAATGGCCGACGAAAGGCAAAGATCGCCGCATTTGCAGGTGTGGCCATGGCCGCCTGTCTGGCTGCCTTCATGTTCGTGCCCGACCTGTCCCTGCGCCTGCGGGCGGACCATTACACGCAGGCAGGCGCGACGCAGGACATTCATCTGGCTGACGGCAGTGATATCATTCTGGCGCCGCGTTCCGCGCTTGCCGTGCACATGACGGCTCATGAGCGTCGGGTCAATCTGCTGCGCGGCGAAGCGTATTTCGTGGTGCATCATGATGCCAGTCGGCCGTTTACCGTAATTGCCGGACCGGTGACGACGACGGATATCGGCACGATGTTCGATGCCCGGACGGACGGCGACGAAACCTCCGTGGCCGTGCGGGAAGGGGCCGTGCATGTGTCCGCAAAGGGAGATATCGGCCTGGAGCGCGACCTTCATGCCGGGGATCGTGTCGATGTCAGAGGTACTCAGGTCATATCCGACACGCAGGCACCCGAGACCATCGGGCTCTGGCGTGACGGCATGCTGGTGGCACAGGACAATACCATCGCTGACATGGTGGCAGCGCTCCAGCCCTGGACCAGCACGCGGATCATCGTCGCGCATGACACGCTGGCAGCACGTAAGGTCAGCGGCTCCTACGACCTGCATCATCCGGAAACGTCGCTGCAACTGATCGTGCATCCCTATGGTGCGAAGGTCATGTCCGTAACGCCCTGGTTCGCACTCGTGACGGGGCGCTGAGGCCGTCTGGCGATCAGGCTTTTCGTCGCTCGTAAGGCGCTCTCACAGATATCCATTTAGACCCGCAGATACGGCAGGGGCGTGATGCGCTTCTGATCGCCAGCAAATCTCCGCTGCGGGAGGATAGCTCTGGCTGGGAGCGTGTGCCGGGGTGCTGGGGCAGACGTCAGAAAAAATGGAAACATCAGGAAATAAAAAACCATTATAAAACAGCACGATAACGTGCATCACGCAAAAAAAATAAAAAAATCTGAAATTTTTTCCGAAAAAACGGCCCTCCCGTGCATCTCACTTACCATGCCCATTGAATGCAAATGAATTGCATTAAAAACTGAGATGACAGGAAGAGCCGCGCCCATGCATTCGTCAGGATTTCTGAGGAGACCGATTGCCGCATCGGTCCTGATGCTCGCCACCACCACCGCGCTGACATCCTTTGTCCCGACAGGCGCGCGGGCAGAAACGGCACAGACCCAGCCGAAGTTCAGCTTCAACATTCCCGCTGGGTCGCTGTCCAGTGCGCTGGTGTCGTTCAGTGCCCAATCCCACATTCAGGTGACATCCCAGGCACCGACATTGGCGGGTCACACGACCACTGGGCTACGCGGGCAGTTTACGTCCAGCGAAGCGCTAGTGCGCCTTCTGCAAGGAAGTGGCTTGTCATATCAGCCGCTCGGGGAGCGTGCTTTTCAGATTGTTCCTGCATCGAAGGCTACCAATATAACCCTCGGTCCGGTGCGCGTGGGAGGAACCGTAACGCATCAAGATCCAACTGGACCAGGCGTGGGGTATGTGGCGACGACGACAATGTCGGGCACCAAGACCGACACCCCCATTACCGAAATTCCCAATTCGATTTATGTGGTAACAAAGCAACTGGTGCAAGATCAGCAGCCACAAAACGTCGCAGAGGCATTACGATACACACCTGGCGTCTATGCGGACATGTACGGAAACAATCAAGATGGAAGCGGCATTGCCGGAACGAACAGCGGGATAATGCAGAGGGGATTCGCAACACGGTCATTTGTAGATGGCCTTCAACTCAATAGTGCCAGTTCTGGAGAAACTGCTTTTATTGAAAGAATTGAGGCGGTAAACGGCCCATCTTCTGTAATGTACGGGCAAACTAATCCTGGTGGCATGATTGGAATTAGCCTTAAAAAGCCAACAGACACTCCGTTTCATCAAGTATCGGTTGGGTTTGGCAGTTGGGGTCGCTATGAAGCCACGGCCGATATCAGCGATAAAATCACCAAAAGTGGTAATCTCCGATATCGCATTGCCGCCATAGGGGTGACCTCAGGCACTCAGGTTGATCATATAGACTACCAACGTGTCGGCGTTCTTCCATCTGTCACGTGGGATATAGATCATAAGACGTCCCTAACATTGTTGGGGATGTACATGTATACCCCGAACCGGGGAACAAATTATATTCAGTATCCTGCCTGCGGCACATTAATACAAAATGATAATTGTCCTCGCATACCGCGAAATACATTTGGTGGATATAAAAGCTGGAACCAGCAAGGATCAAAAGAGGCAATGTTTGAATTTATGTTCAATCATAAATTCAATGACTTCATTTATTTTTCACAAGTTTTTCGATATGAAGACTCTAAAAGTCTGACCAGAGACACCTATAGTAGTGGTTATACTGCCGGCGGTTATTCAAATTCCTACACAGAGTTAACCCCGTGGACGGTTCAAGGACGTTCTCAAACTGTAGGATTGGATTCTCGTATCCACGGCAAGTTCTCGACAGGCCCTGTCCGACATACATGGGTCATCGGATCAGATTTCAGACAGTTAAAATACACACAAAACGCGCTATATGATTATACGAGCGATTATGTTCAAAATACATACAGGCCGACATTAAATCCAGAAGTATGTATGGATATTCATTCTCCATCTTGTGTAGTTTATGGGAGCGTGGGTCCGTATAATTATTTTCAGGAGGGCGTCTATTTTCAAGATCAGCTAAAATGGAAAAACCTTTCCATTTTGCTTGGCGGACGAGAAGATTGGGTGAATTACGATAGAGATAGATATTCAGTGAACAATGATAACGAAAACCATATCGTAACGTACAAAAAACAAACAGATCAGTTACAACCGCAACATGCTTTTACGTGGAGAGCGGGTTTAATATACAATACAAATTTTGGTCTTTCACCATATTTTAGCTATTCAACTTCGTTCGTTCCTCAGGCAGGGTCAACAAATTATTTAGGTCAGGCATTTTCTCCTCTAACCGGCAAGCAGCTTGAAGCAGGATTGAAATACAAATTTCCGCACAAAGATATTCTGTTGACAGCTGCGGCCTTTCATATTGATGAAAACCACTATCTCATCACTGATCTTGAACACTCCGGGTTTAGCACTGACGCAGGACGGGTACGATCTCAGGGGTTTGAGGTTGCAGCAAATGCTAATATTACGAAATCACTAAGGTTAGTCGCGTCCTATACCTATACTGACATACGATTAGCTAATACTAGCACAACGGCAAAACGAACCGATGCCTTGACTGGAGCGACTTACGGGAATGCCATTTCTGAAGAGGGGAAAGTAGTGCCCCAGATACCACGCAATATGTTTTCAGTTTTTGCAGACTACACCATTCCTTCGACCTTCGCAAAGGGCCTCGGCATAAACTGGGGTATGCGATACGTAGGATATTCATACGCTACGAACGTTGAGTCATTTAAAGTACCCTCGTATATTCTGTTCGATATTGGGGCGCATTATGATTTTGGCCAAGCAACCCCTGCCTTAAAAGGCTTAAGGGCCCAACTCGCGATATCGAACCTCACAAACAAATATTACGTCCCCAGTTGTGGCACAGGTTTTTGCTATACGGGGCAGGCTCGACGACTTTATGGAAACCTGACTTACAGTTGGTAAAATTTCCCCACCCCGAACTACAGCACCTTTTGCCTATTAGTTTCAGTACTTTGCCTCTCGTCTCCATGTCAAAGTCGAGGGGCAGCCTCACTGCAATTTCCGTGGGGCAAGCCATGCCAAAGTCGTGATAAGGCACAGTGCAAAATGCGAGAGTGATCTATGCAACACTCGTGAGATGTGCTTGCACGTATTGGATAGTCGTTATTCCCGGATAGCTTTGGCATCCCTGACGCACGCATCTTTGTCAGGCTATGTCTGGATAGCGTTCCCGGAGTAGCTGAAGAAAACGGGCCAGAGATGGGTTGGGATTGTCTGCCCGCCAGCAGGCGACAAAACGCAGTTCGACAGGCTGGCGGCCGTTGAGTACCTGCCGGTAGACAATGTTGCTCAGGCCGTCCCCCGTCGCGCTTTCATAATCGATCATCACGCTGCCATTCTCCGCCACGAAAGGTTTGAGAAACTGCGTCTCCGTATCGTGTGTTACGAGGTTGGGGGCGCGCACATCAACCGAGAGATGGTGGCGGATGATGTCGGCAATCTCCGGTCCGGGATCCTGCGTGCTGATCAGAAAACGCTCATGGCGTAGAAGGCTCCATTCCAGAACGGGAAGCGCTGCGAGCTTATGATCGGTCCGCAGCGCAGCCACGCAGCGTTCCGACCAGAGCCTGAGCAGTGCATCCCGCCATTCCAGGCCGCCGGCAGTGACAATCGCGATATCGACCTGTCCGGTCTCGACCTTCTGCAACAATGACGCACGGCTGCCGCCCACAAACTTCCATGGAATGGTCGGGTGCCTACGCTGGAACTCCCCCAGCGTTGCCCGGAGGTTTCCGGTCGAGACGGAGGTATAGTAACCGATCGTCAGGCGGCGGGCTGTCTTTTTGGGGCCTGAGCCGGGACTGTTCGCCAGCATATCCACGTCATGGACGATCTGCCGGGCCACATGCAGGAAATCAATCCCATGAGATGTTGGCCGTACGCCAGCAGGGGTGCGGATAAAGAGCGTGCAGCCAATCACGTCTTCCAGCAGGCGAATGTCCTTGGAAAGAAGGGCGGCACGTATGCCCGATGCAGCCGCCGCCTTGCGGAGGCTGCCGTGCTCGGCGGCCGCGAGCGCGGACCGCAAATGGCGGATCTCGATTGTCATAACAACCTAGATGCACCTAACGCCTGAATTTTAAGCAGAAAGTGAGGGGCGCCAGGCTTCGCGGATTCACAACGCCGTTACGGATATTAACAGTGCAGGGCTCGTGCCTTCGTTTCAGGGAGGATGATGTCCCTGCGCAAGCTGGTCGAACCGCCATTGAGATCCAGATCCCACGAGGGCGGCGATAATTTTACGCCCGGACGCGCCCGCAAGCGTAGGCGGCTCTCTGGCGCTGGCATTTGCATGTTACCGTCGGCTTTCCTCGATTGAGAAAGAGGAGAAAACGGCAATGTCAGGTGCGCGTATCCTGTGGGGGCAACTTTGCGTCGTGCTGGCGCTGGTTGTCCTGTTCTGGTGGGTGGCGACCGAGTGGGTGGCCTGGCAACTGGCCTTTCAGCCCGAACTCGGCCAGCCATGGTTCACCTTGTTCCATCGCTGGCCGGTCTATGCTCCGCCGCTTGTTTTCTGGTGGTGGTATGAATTCGACGCCTATGCGCCGCACGTGTTTGCGCAGGGTGGCTGGATCGCTGGTTCGGGTGGCGTGCTGGCATTTCTCGTGGCCGTCGCCATGTCGGTGCGCCGGGCGCGAGAGGCCAGACGGGCCGCTACCTATGGTAGCGCGCGATGGGCGAGCGCCGAAGACCTGCAGAAATCCGGATTACTCGATCCCGACGGGGTTGTGCTGGGCTGCCACCGCAAGATCTATCTCCGGCATAACGGCCCGGAGCACGTTCTGTGTTTTGCGCCCACACGCTCGGGCAAGGGTGTGGGTCTCGTCATTCCGACACTCTTGACCTGGCCGGGTTCGGCCATCGTGCATGACATCAAGGGGGAGAACTGGCAGGAGACCGCAGGCTTCCGGGGAACATTCAGCCGTGTTCTTCTGTTTGACCCCACCAATCCCCGCTCGGATGCCTATAACCCCTTGCTGGAAATCCGCCGGGGTGAGTGGGAGGTGCGGGATGCCCAGAACGTGGCTGACGTGCTGGTCGATCCCGAGGGTTCGCTGGAACGTCGTAGCCACTGGGAAAAGACCAGCCATTCCCTCCTGGTCGGCGCCATCCTGCATGTTCTGTATGCGGAAAAGGACAAGACCCTCAGTGGCGTGGCCAACCTGCTTTCCGATCCGAAGCGCCCGATCGAGACGACATTGCGCGCAATGATGCGGACGAAGCACCTGGGGGAGGCAGGGCCACATCCCGTTGTGGCCTCGGCCGCCCGCGAACTGCTCAACAAATCGCCTAATGAGCGGTCAGGTGTGCTGTCCACCGCCATGTCGTTCCTCGGCCTGTATCGTGATCCGGTCGTGGCCAGAGTGACGTCACGCTGCACGTGGCGGATCACCGATATCGTGCGTGGCGGCCGCCCAACGACGCTCTATCTCAGCGTGCCACCGTCGGATATCAGCCGGACCAAGCCGCTGATCCGCCTTGTGCTTAACCAGATCGGTCGCCGCCTGACGGAAGACCTGCAGCACCAGAAGAAAAATCATCGCCTTCTGCTCATGCTGGATGAGTTTCCGGCACTCGGGCGTCTCGACTTCTTCGAAAGTGCCCTGGCTTTCATGGCAGGCTACGGCATCAAGGCTTTCCTGATCGCCCAGAGCCTGAACCAGATCGAGAAAGCTTACGGGCAGAACAATTCCATTCTCGACAACTGCCATGTCCGGGTCTGTTTCGCGACCAACGATGAACGGACAGCCAGACGTGTGTCCGATGCTCTTGGAACAGCCACCGAGGTCCGGGCGCAGAAGAACTATGCCGGTCATCGCCTGTCGCCTTGGCTGGGCCATCTGATGGTGTCCCGGCAGGAGAGTGCCCGGCCTCTGCTGACGCCCGGCGAGATCATGCAGTTGCCGCCAGACGAAGAGGTGGTCATGGCGGCTGGCACGCCGCCGGTGCGGGCACGCAAGGCGCGCTATTATGCCGATCCGCGTCTGCAGGAACGCATCCTGCCGCCACCTGCGCCTCGACCCTCATCAAGCGCTCCGGACGAGGATGACTGGAGTGGCAGGCCCGTGCCAGACCAGATGCCTCCCGAGGATGAAGACACATTGGCTGGCGGGCCTCCTGACGAACCGATGGGCGCAGGACAGAAGCAGACGCGTGAGTTTGATGCAGCCCATACGCCGAAAGCTGAGCGGGGGCGGGACGAGTGACGTGCCCCCCGGAAATGTAACCATTTAAAAGTAGAGTCCGATCGAGAAGGATACGGACGGATGAAGCGCTGTCGTTTTACGGAAGAGCAGATCATAGGGATCCTGAAGGAACAGGAATCCGGGCTGAAGGTCTCTGATCTTTGCCGTAAGCACGGGATCAGTGACGCGACCTTCTACAAATGGAAGACCCGTTATGGTGGCCTTGAGGTATCCGAGGCCAAACGGCTGAAGGCGCTGGAAGATGAAAACAGCCGCCTGAAACGTCTTCTGGCGGATGCCATGCTGGATAATGCGGCACTGAAGGAAATTGTTAGAAAAAAGTGGTAACGCCTGTCGCGACACGGCAGGCGGTCCGACACATTCAGGAAGCTCTGGCCCTGAGTGAACGCCAAGCCTGTGCGCTTGTTGGTGTTGCCAGGCGTGTCGCGCGGTATGTTTCTACCGGAGCGGACGATGCTGCCCTGCGCCAGCGCCTACGGGAACTGGCGGACCAACGACGCCGCTTTGGCTATCGCCGCCTGGGTTATCTTCTGGCGCGGGAAGGATTCAGCCCCAATCACAAGAAGCTGTTCCGCCCTTACCAGGAGGAAGGGCTGAAAGTCCGCCATCGGGGTGGCCGCAAGAGGGCACTGGGGACGCGTTCTCCCATGACCATCCCTCAGGAACCCGGGCAGCGTTGGAGCCTGGATTTTGTCTCGGATGCCCTGATCTGTGGCCGCCGGTTCCGCATTCTGGCTGTTATCGACGATTTCAGTCGCAGGAACCTGGCATTGGTTGCCGACACGTCATTATCAGGTGGACGTGTGGCGCGGGAACTGACGGCCCTGGTGGAACGATATGGCAAACCCCTCATGATTGTCAGCGACAACGGTACGGAGTTCACATCCCATGCCATCCTGAAATGGGCCGATGAGATGAAGGTTGAATGGCACTATATCGCCCCCGGGAAACCGCAACAGAACGGCTTTGTCGAAAGTTTCAACGGCCGCTTGAGGGATGAATGCCTCAACGAGACGCTGTTCACGTCTCTCAGCCATGCCCGACAGATTCTGGCTGACTGGCGAGAAGACTACAATACGGCGCGCCCCCATTCCCAGCTGGGTGGCAGGACACCGGATCAGGTCGCCAGACAAGTGTCTCGGGGGCATGCCCCCGAGACACTTGTCATCCCATCAGCCCAAAGCCATAAAAAACGGGAACTCTCCTTTTGAGTGGATACAAAAAAGGGGGCACGTCAAACAGAACATGGCCCATCGCCTCGAAATCCAGCGAGCAGAGATCGGCAAAACCCCGAGGGGCATCCGTCAGGCTGATGATCCGTGTTGTGTCTTCCCTGCGCCAGATCACTGGTTTTCGGGTTATGGGGATGTCAGGATCATGGACAAAAACGTAACCTCCATCGGTCCCGGAACGCCGCCCACAGGAGCGAGGGATTGGCGCTGGCTCCAGCGCGCAGCAGAATGTCGCGATAATCGCTGATGTAGCGGGGCCAGCGGCGCATGAAGGCCCCGGCAAGAGCGGAGGCCGGGAGGGTTCTGAGGATGACCAGATCGGCCTCGGAATGCCAGATGTCGGATGGCATGGGGGCGGTCCTCTTGGCTGAGGAGCTACCGACCGGACGCGGCAAAACATGCCGCACCCGTCAGGCGGCCCCACGTTATTGATTACATTCAGTTCTCGTACCTAGATTTGGAACCATCGAATATCGAACAGGACCTTCCTGCAGAAAATTCCATGAAATTTCCATATTTTCGTGAAGAAGTTTCACCAACTATACGAAAGGTTCCCATAGAAACGACGAGCCTGACCATATTGGCATTGCGGAGCTGATCCCAAACTGCATGATGCTAAATAACGTTTGTCAGTCAGATTAGAAATAGATAGTTGTGCTCGTAAACCTTTTAAACTGGGCATAAGATTTGCAAAATCATAATGGGTTCCAAGGTCAAACAACGTAAAATCTGGAACTTTTATAGAATTTGCGCTGTCTGCGTACGTAAAACCAACATAGCGGATACCAAAATTGAAGCCGAATCCTTTTAGAGCTTTTACCGGAGGAGTATAATCAATAAACAAATTTGCCATATTTTGAGGGGCCTGACCGATATTTTTTCCTTTTACAGAAACATAACCTTCCGAGTTACCGTATACGTCTATTTTTTCAGCGAGAACTCCATTACTCGCAAAACGTGTATCATTGAAACTATATGATGCGGTGAGATGAATATTTTTTGCGATATTCGCATTTGCGGACAGTTCCACCCCTTTCGAGACTACTTTTCCCCAATCTCGCTCATAACCTTCATGCTCATTATCCGATGCTGCATAATGATTTTCTTCAATATGATAAGCCGCAGCCGTCAGGAAAACATCCGTATGTGGAATGAGATATTTTAATCCTGCTTCAAATTGTTTGCCCGTGAGAGGAGCAACTTGTTGACCCGCGTAATTCGTAACCGACGGTTGAGGGACAAAAGATGTTGCATAGCTAAAATAGGGCGTCAGTCCAAAATCGAAATTATAAGTCAAACCGGCCCGCCATGTGAAATGAGAGGGACTTTCACCCCCCCCCTGCCCCTTTGTCATTGGCTGAAAATCGTCACTTTCTGGATAATGATATCCACTATAAAAAGTATTGTGTTCGTTTACCCAGTCTTGTCTACCGCCCAATAATACCGAGAGGCGATGAAACTTAATTTGATCTTGGAAATAAACACCTTCTTGAAAAAAACTTCCTCTTGATATCGAACTCCATATATCGTCGGGTCCAGTTAGGCTATAATTTGGCTGAGGAAAATTCCATGATGGAGAAAAAATACTTATAGGATAGGAGGAAAAATCGTAAGCATAATTAGTATTATATTTACGGTCCCTGAAATCTATCCCCGCGACAAGAAGGTGCCGCAATGGACCAGTTGTAATTTTTCCTATTACACGACTATCGAGACCAATGGTCATATTTTTAGCTCTATTATACCATGCACTATTATCCCACGTCTCGTTAGTGACGTCCTCTCCATCGCCATAAGTTTGGTTAAACGTTTGAGTTGAATTTTCATAACGAAAATTCTGGTGAAATTCCCAGTTGTCATTAAATTTATGCGAAAACTCATACTCGAATGCAGCATCTCGAGCTGGACTTGACGATTTTGGGTTCCCAATATTACTTGACCTTGGAATATATTTTCCATTGAGCGGAGTCCCCGTTCCAACAAACGGATAGCCCGCCCAGTAAGTTCCCGCTTCTGGTGTATACATATAACTCCCGAGAAGAGTTAAAGAAGTTTTTTCGTCTATTTTCCATTTAATGGACGGAAGCACTCCAACCCTTTTATAATTCACATAATCCGTTTGCGTTCCCTGAGTTACACCAATTCCTGCGATTCTGTACTGTAGAGTTCCAGATTTGTTAATATTATCTGCAACGTCAAATGTAGCCTCATATCGTCCCCAATTTCCAAATCCCACGGAGACGTTATGTATAGGTGTGTCTGTTGGTTGCTTTAACCGCGTTGCTATGAGACCGCCAGCGCCTACTTGTCCATACATTACCGAGGCTGGACCATTAATAGCCTCAACTCGCTCAACAAATGCAGTTTCGCCTGCTGACATTGAATTAGACATAATTCCATCGACAAACTGACTTGATGCAAATCCGCGCATAAGAATAGAGCCAGTCGTATCTGCACCACTTACATTTTGCGTCAGTCCTCCGGCCTCAGAAGTACCGCCCACGTTACCGTATACACCTGGCATATACCGTAAAGCTTCCTCTATATTTTGTGGCTGCTGGTCGGAAATTTGTTGCTTTGTCACAACATGAATAGAATTTGGGATTTCCCATAACGGTGTATCCGTCTTTGTTCCTGATTGAGTATAGATAGCGACATACCCGTTACCTGGACCGATAGCCGCCTCGTGCGCGTCAAATGTACCTTTGACGCGTACAGGACCAAGCGTAATATTAGATGAAGCAGGACTAACGCTAACTACCTTCCCCACCACACGTCCCGTAACTCCAGAACCTGCCAATAGTCGGGTCAAAGCGTCCTGTTCTGAAAAACTTCCATTAAGTGCAGCAGACTGACGCCCACTAAGTATCTTGGGATCCACACTTACCTGCATATGCGCTTGCTGCCCAAATGTCGTCAGTGCGACCGAAAGCGACTGAGCCGGAATATGGTAGGTTTTCACACCGGCAACAATTTCTGCCCATGCATATCGTGGTGTCACCTCATAAACCACGCACAGACCACTACTAAGCAATAAAACCATCGAAAACGCAGAATTTATTGTCTGGCTGATCGCCCGCTGCGTCCCTGTCGCTGTGTCCACTGTCCTGCTCTTTTCCAACTTTAGGTCTCGCTGCAAATGCGAGGCTGTTGCATTGTCTTCTGTTGGAACCGACGCACGGTGGATGCAGGATTTCGCAAAAAAATGCATGAACGACGAAAAAAGTTCGTCTGCGACTACTCAGTCTCGTGAAAGCACCGTAACCCAAGGGGTAATGCGGGTCACAATCGCCTCGTGAGCATGCGCTACGGCAGCCAGTGCGGCCGTAGGATCATGAAGGTCAAAGACCCCCGTCACGCGTTGATCTCCCACACCATTCCGCACGACGATGAACCCGCGATAATACTGTCTGATCACATCGACCACTTCCCGGATGGGACGATCATGCACAACAAGCTGCCCATCCCGCCATGATGCTACGTCTGCAACGGGCACGTCGTAATGTTCGACATTGGCAGGGCGAACGACTGCCCCGTCTCCTGCCCCCAGAAACAATGGCTCACGCCCCTGTCTGGACAGTTCGACACGTCCTTCCGCCACTTGCACCTGCACTGAGGACGATAGCGCCCGGACCTCGAACGCTGTTCCAATATCCGTAACCCGCGTTTCTTTTCCAATGCTCACACGGAACGGGCGACTGGCATCATGCACGACCTGAAACCATGCATCCCCTTTCAGGAGCGTGACTTCTCGCCCTGTCGGCCCGAACTCCACACGCAGGGCTGTGTCGGGCCCCATGGACACATGACTACCGTCCGCCAAGGTAAGAGAACGTGTTTCTCCCGTTCCCGTCATGGCGTCCGCCGTTAGCCGTGTGTAGATGACAGGAGCCAATACGACACAGGCCGCGAGAGCCATGACACCAGCAACAAAACGTCGCTTCGTGGAAAATACCTGTTTACGATCGTCATTCAGAGCGATGCGCGGAAGTCTAGTGGATGCGGAAGTTTTGCTTGTTGCCGAAAGAGTTGTAGGCGCGACTTGACCCAGCCCCTGGTAGGTCCGGGTAATCTCTTTCCACGCCTCCTGATTATGAGATGAAGCCGCCAGCCACTGGCTAAACTCCTTCTGCACATCGGGCGCGTCAGGTTCCTCCCGCAGCAGGATCACCCAATTGATGGCCTCTTCGTCCGCCTGCTCACGATGATGATCCGATGCAGCCGTCATCCGCCCGCTATTCCTTCGTTGTCAGGCGCGGCTACGTCAGACAGCATGCCTTCCGCTTTCGTCCCTCCCCTAGAAGGCGAATGACCAGACCAGATTTTCACGTTTATCATCAATCAGCGCGACGTAGATGGTTTCTGCAATGCCGCAGACCTTCCGCTACGAGGTTATGCGCCATGGTCAGAGACACGCCGAGCGTTTCAGCTATCTCGCGCAGCTTCGCATTCTCGAACCGATGCATTTCCACCGCCATGCGTGTGCGGTGATCCAGTTCTGAGAGGGCTGTCATCAGCATACGGATTTCCTGCGTGCTGATCGCCGCATCTTCAGGGGAAGCCTCAAACGCCCGTGCGGCATCAATGATGCGATCATCGACCTCGACATTGATATAGCGTTTTTCGTATGTGCGCCGCCGTCGGTAATCGAGGGCAAGGTTCCGAACGACCCGGAACAGAAAACGGATTGGCTCCCTAATCTGTTCTGAAACCGCAGCCGCTGTACAGCGAAGCCATGCGTCCTGAAGGATGTCTTCCGCCTGCTGACGGTCGCCTGTAATGGCCGTGGCGTATTTCAGCAGTTCAGACCGGCTGTTCTGATAGGCCACCTCGATCGTCTCTGCATGCGACACTGGCGTCGATCTCTCACTCCGCGAACAGGCTGGCAAAGGATATCCGACTCCTTCAACCGTTCAGCATTTCACCACATTAAGAACCATTCTTATTTGGTAGCTACGTGAGGACGGATTGGAAGGCAAGGAGAAGGTTGGCGGATCGGCTCTGCACTGTGTGGCCTGGCCCGATTCTTACCCTTCCCGGCCCTCTGGCGGCGTGCCTTCTGCGTCCCGGAACTACGCGGTTTTTCTCCCCCGATTGATTCCTATATGATTCCAGTTGTGGGTATAGAAACGCAAAAGGCCGCTCGTAAGGCGGCCTAAGCGTTTGTTTTTAAACGGAATTCATGGTTGCGGGGGCAGGATTTGAACCTGCGGCCTTCAGGTTATGAGCCTGACGAGCTACCGGGCTGCTCCACCCCGCGGTTGTTTGGGGAGACTGGAAGACCTGGCGGCGACCGACTTTCCCGTGCCTTAAGGCACAGTATCATAGGCGCTGGGGCAT
>NZ_JBGLOV010000024.1:0-23083 GCF_041402665.1 Komagataeibacter sp. SM21 | reverse complement strand
TGACGGGAGCACCGGCGGCCCGGAAACGCGCCGCGAGTTCTTTCGATCGTTCGACGATCGTGGCCCCCGGTATCGGGGCCAAAGGCAGTCCCGTGATTCCCTTCTGGAGATCGATCAGGACGAGGGCTGTCCGGGTGGGCCGAAGTGAAATCATGGCGTGAGCTTCCCTGTTGACGTTCGCGCGACTGTCCCGAAGCGTTGTCCAGACCGCACGGAACCGTTAGAAGTTGAGCAGATACTCAAACAGGAGCATTATTTGAGGATGGACTCAAATACGTCAAGAGCAAAACGGACACCTCTTCAGCCGCTACGCTTGGCCGGACGCCAGCGCGTCGAGGAACTGCTCGCGGCTGCGTCCGACCTGATGGCGGAACGCGGTTACGAGGCGACGACCATGGCGGAGATCGCCGCGCGCGCCGGGGCGAAGATCGGCTCGCTCTATCGCTTCTTTCCGAACAAGGAGGCTGTGGCGGACGCTCTGGTGCAGCGGCATATCGCCATTCTGGAAGACGAATACGCAGCACTTGCCAAACGTGCGGCCACGCATTCGCCGGAAGCGTTGGCGGATATCCTGATCGAACTGCTTGTCACGCTTCATCCGCGTGTGAAATCGCTGTCCGCCCTGATGGAGGCGCGGACTGACAAGATGGAGATCCGCGACCGCGCGCGAGGTCATGCCGTGGCCGGAATTGCGGCGGCGCTGCGCGTGTGTGCGCCGGGACTGGATGAGGCGCTGGCGAAAGACATCGCGGCGGTCGTTCTGAACACCATGAAAGTCTTGCGCGGCATGCTCGCGAACGACGCGCCCACGACGTCGGGCGCGCCCGATGAGTTGCGGCGGATGAACCGACTTTATCTTTCCGACAGGCTGGTGCCGTTCCGGCGCGGTTCAGACAGCGCAACGGATGGAAAGACACGCTAAATGCGAACCGGAGACGAAGCCACACTCTCCCGGTGTGATGCGTCCTTCGACTGACGGCGCGAGAGATCGGCCGCACTTGCGAAGTGCGAGATGCGCAGCGGCGGCTTCCGCCCTCATCTCAGACATAGGGTGCTCCCCACACACATCCCGATAGCGGACATGATTGCTTCAAAGCCGATCAGCCGCCGTGCTCGTGAAGCCAGTTCGCGATCGCGCCGACGACCTCATTTTCAATGCCGTAATAGCCATGTGGTGAGAGCGAGCCGCAGGCTTTCGCTGACCGTTCTACGCCTCCCCTGACTGTGAGCACGCGCGCGTCTGGCGATCGCGTCATGCTTGCGACGATGCGAGGCGCCATCTCGGGAGGAGCCACGTCGCAGGCGTCATCGCGGTTGGCTACTACCAAAGCAGGAACCCGCACGGCCGACGGGTCGGCGTCGAACACAGTCTCGGTGCTCAGCCGACCCGGCATGGAAACGGATTCGGTAAGCACTAAGCCCGCGATCGAGTCCGCCTGGGATCGGGCGGCGCCATTCATCGCCGCGATGGTTCCCTGACTCGTGCCGATCAGGAACACGGGCACTTGGATGTGGCTATGGGCATATGCGACCAGATCGTCAACCAACTTGCCATACGCCGGGGAACTGCGCGCACCCCTCAAGTTTGCCTGGGCGATGGTGTCAGGAATCAGCACGGCATAGCCCCTCGCGACCCAATCCTCTCGTGTGCGCACGACGAAATTATCATCGTGGAGTAGGTCGCCATTACGTTGCACACCGACCTTGCCGGTGCCGCCTGGCAGCATGATTAATGTCGCCCGCGGTCGGGCCGGAGCAAGGTAGAGGATGCGCTGGGTCAGCCCATTTTCAAATGAAAGATCCAACACCCACTCGTGGCCCCCAGATTCCCGCCACGAAGATTGCTCAGCCAACGCAGGGGTAATGAGTGCGATTATTGTTGTTACGGCGACAAGAATAGCGCTTTTCAGCATAGGCGGAGATCTTCCCAAGATAGGAACGCTAATATGATCGGCGCGTCCAGAACGCTCACGATCTCGTCCCCTCACGCCTTTTTCCCGGTCATTTGAGCGTTTATAGTGGTTGCCCGAAAGCGGACATTGTTACGCGAAGCGCGACAGACGGAACGAGGGACTGTCGCCTCTGACAAAGCTTATTCATCCCCTGTAACGCAAAGCATCCAGAACAAGGTTGAATGCTGGAGAGGGCTGACGCCTGCTTGGGTAATACAGATAATAGCCATCAAATGGCTCACACCACTCTTCAAGAATTCGCACCAGCCTTCCCGAAGAAAGGTGATTTTTGACATGGTCTTCGAGCATGAAAGCAATGCCATGTCCGGTGAGCGCGGCTTCCACAATCAGATTGATGTCGTTGAACACAAGCTGTCCTTGCGTTTTAACCCGGATCTCTTTGCCATCGCGCTCAAACTCCCAGGCATATAATCCACCGGAAGTCGGCAGGCGCAGATTAATGCAGTTATGTTGCGCAAGAGCATATGGGGTTTCCGGAACCCTCTTTCCACTCAGATATGATGGCGAGGCCACGGCGGCCATCCGAAGGCGTGGACTGACTGGCACCGCAATCATGTCCTGCTCCAGTCTTTCTCCAAGCCTGATTCCGGCGTCATATCGCTCAGCCACGATATCGACGAGACCTCCTTCAATATTGATTTCCACGTTGATGTCAGGATTTTCGGCTGTGAGACGATCAATAGCTGGCCAGAGCACCGTGTACGCCGCGTGAGAACTTGTCGTGATCCGGACAGTGCCTGCAGGACGGTCACGCAACTCGGTCAGTGCGGCAAGCTTCTGATCAATATCCTCCAAGGCAGGACGCAGTGTTTCGATAAGGCGTTCACCAGCCAGTGTAGGTGCGACACTCCTGGTTGTACGTGTAAGGAGCCGGAGGCCCAGTCTGGCTTCGAGTCGCCGAAGAGAATGACTGAGCGCAGATTGTGAAATGCCAAGTTTGCCCGCGGCCTTGGTGAAGCTGCCTTCATCAGCAACTGCCATGAACATGGCCAGACTTCCAAGCTCTTCACGCCGCATTATGCTCAGGCCTCCCCGCGAGTTTCATGACTGAAAGTCATAGACCCAAGAAATTTACCCTGTCTAATCGATTGATGAGCGCGGTCTTATGATTTGCGTGGTCAGAGCCCTGGCAGACGCTCAGGAATGAACACGCGGGATCAAGAAACATGCAAAAACGTCTGTTGGGCCAGAGTGGTCTGGAAGTATCAGCGCTTGGCTTCGGCTGCATGGGCCTGAGCTATGGCTATGGCCCTGCCACCGATCGCAAGGATGCTATTGCCCTGATCCGCGCAGCATATGAGCGTGGGGTCACTTTCTTCGATACTGCCGAAGCTTATGGGCCAGACATCAATGAAGAAGTCGTTGGGGAAGCACTAGAGCCGGTTCGTAATCAGGTCGTGATTGCCACCAAATTTGGGTTCGTAAACGGCATGCCAGCACAGGGATTGGATAGTCGGCCAGAGCGTATTCGAGAGGTTGCGGATGCAGCCCTGAAGCGCCTGCGGACTGACAGAATTGATCTCTTTTACCAGCATCGCGTCGATCCGAATGTGCCGGTCGAAGATGTTGCCGGAACGGTGAAAGACCTTATTGCAGCGGGCAAGGTCAAGCATTTTGGCATGTCTGAAGCCGGAACGCATTCAATCCGTCGTGCACATGCCGTACAGCCAGTTGCAGCTCTCCAGAGTGAATATTCGATGTTCTGGCGCGAGCCGGAATTGGAAATTCTGCCGCTCCTTGAAGAACTGGGGATAGGCTTTGTGCCATTTGCGCCGCTTGGCAAAGGGTTTCTGACTGGAAAACTCGCCCCCAAGGTCGTGTTCGCCAAAGATGATTTCCGAAGCTCTGTTCCCCGTTTTCAAGCAGATGCGCTGGCCGCGAACCAGGCTCTTGTTGATCTTGTCAAAGCTATTGCATCTGAAAAATCCTGCACGCCTGCGCAGGTCGCCCTGGCGTGGCTTCTGGCGCAGAAGCCGTGGATTGTTCCTATTCCGGGTACGACCAAGCTTTCCCGCCTCGAAGAAAATCTGGGAGGAGCTGATGTCATTCTGACGCGTGATGATCTGGCCCGCATTGAGCCGGCCCTTAACGACATCACACTTCAAGGGGCCCGTTATCCCGCCTCATATCAAAAGCTTATCAATCGCTGAGCCTCAGCGCGGAGAGAACAGTCATGACAATCACCATTCCTGCAGTGACACTGAACAATGGCATCCAGATGCCCTCTCTTGGCTTCGGCGTGTTTCAGGTTCCTGACCCGGCCGAGTGCGAACGGAGTGTCCGGGACGCCATTGATGTCGGTTACAGGCTTCTCGATACCGCAACATCTTATGGCAACGAGGAAGCGGTCGGTCACTCGATCCGCAACCATGGGATCGGCCGCGGCGATTTGTTTGTAACCACTAAGCTCTGGATTGAAGATGCGAGCTATGAGGGAGCTAAGGCTGCTTTTGAGCGCTCGTTGAACAAACTCCAAACAGACTATCTCGATCTCTGGCTGATCCATCAACCATACGGAGACGTCTATGGGGCATGGCGCGCAATGGAAGAACTGTATCGTGCGGGCCGTATCCGGGCGATCGGTGTCAGCAACTTCTATTCTGACCGACTGGTGGATTTTGTACTGCACAACGAGGTCACGCCAGCGATCAATCAGATTGAACTCCATCCTTTTCACCAGCAGGACGATGCGTTGGAAATCCTGAAGCAATGTGATGTTCAGGCGGAAGCCTGGGGACCGTTTGCAGAGGGGCGAAACGGGCTGTTCTCTAATGACGTGCTGCAGTCAATTGCGCAGAAGCATGGCAAAACCATCGCTCAGGTTGTGCTGCGTTGGTTGAATCAGCGCGGGATTGTTGCAATCCCCAAGTCAGTGCGCAAAGAGCGTATGGCTGAGAACTTCGCAATTTTCGATTTTGCGTTGGATGATACTGATCTCAGAGCGATTGCCGTGCTCGATCAGAAAGCCAGTAGTTTCTTCGATCATCGCGATCCGGAGAAAGTCCGCTGGCTGGGGACAAGAAGTTTAGGGTGAAAGGTCTCTTCTCAGGGTTGTCTGTGTGCATTGAGATTGTTGCGGATCTTATTGAAATCGAGTGGATATTTTTCGATCCATGCGAGTTAAAGGGGATGTCCGAGTATCGGCAATTTTGCTCATAACCGGACATTCTTCTTACCGCATTCGCCGATCGTAAGCTGACTGACAGGAATCCTGAAGGTTTCGGGCGCCGCGAGGCGTACGAAAGTCTGGGAAGACCGAACCCGCGACACCGGGACTCAGTTATGAGGAATTTGCAACTGGCGCCACCCGGGGGAGAGGCTGAGCCGGAGCATACAGGTGCGTTTGTGGAACTGGAACGGGTTTTTGTGACCGGATCTGCATGATGCGATGACAGAACTGGCAGTGTAGGCAGCGATTTTCCCGGGTTTTCCAGTGATGCGTACAGGAGATACGGTTTGTCGGAGCGATGCCACTCCGATATCGGGATCGGTCATGCTGTAATCTCTGCGGGCTGTCATGGTGATCCCCCGGTCGGATCAGTCGCCCGTGGTGGCCCTTGGGGCTGGCACCATCGGGGAAGGATTGGATGACGACCATCGGACCACCACAGCATGGGCACGGCGGTGGCGTGGCCGGTTCGGCTTCCGGGACTTCTGGCGCTGGTGTGGATATGACCTTGAGCAGTTCCCGCACCCGGGCGAGGCTGGCCTTGCGGCTGGAACTGGCCAGCAGGCCATAATGGCGGATGCGATGAAATCCCCGTGGCAGGACATGCAGCATGAAGCGGCGGATGAACTCATCCGTGGCGAGTGTCATGACCTGCTGCTGGTGGGCCGTGTCCCGCCGGTAGTTCTTGTAGCGGAACGTCACGCCGTTTTCGCTGAACGCCAGGAGGCGGCGGTTTGAGATGGCGACACGGTCGGTATAGCGCGACAGGTAGGCCAGCACTGCTTTAGGACCGGCAAAAGGCGGTTTGGCGTAGACGACCCAGCGCGTGCTGCGCACAGGAGCAAGATACCGCATAAAGGCACGGCGGTCTGCCAGAGGGGGCAAGCTGCCCCCGAAAGGCCAGCCGGTCGGCATCGAAAAGTGCGCGCAGCCGGGTCAGGAACAGGCGGCGGAACAGTTTGCCCAGCACGCGAACGGGCAGCAGGAAGGCAGGGCGTGACGAGATCCAGCGCCGACCATCGGACGAGAGACCGCCACCCGGCACGATCATGTGCACATGGGGATGGTGGGTCAGCGGCTCAAGAACTTTCGCTCTATCCGCCGCGGCCTGCAGCAGGTCGTCGCCGAGATTGCCGATGGCACATTCGGGGTCGCCTATCGTGGCTCATCCCTGGAAACGGTTGTTCATTCGATTGCTGAGCAGCGCCAGATTTTCAAGGGTGCGGATCATGCATTCCTGTGGAAGCCGAAGCTACGCATTCCTGATATCTATGAAAATCCTGCAAACCAGAAAGCATTCGGGCAGCTTCTCGATACCTGCCTGTGTTGCAATACCGAAGAGCACGTGGTCTCGGCCATCCACGCGATCGATGCCCGGAAGATAAAAGGGCTGGGACCAGCCGTCGCCAATCTGCTGTATTTCCTGCATCCGACGATCATGCCGCCTTTCAATACGGCGATCGTGAACGGCTATAACGCCTTGACCGGATCAAAGGTGAAGTTGGGCCGATGGGAGGAATATCTTGCCATGCGGCAGGGCATTCTGAAGCTGAATGCGACCTATCGTTCGCTGCTGTCCAATGATCTGGGCGCTATCGGAGGACTGCTGTTTGATCTCGGAAGCGGACGCTATACAGCGCCACCTCTCGAGGATAACGAAACAGCGCGGAAACTTTGGGAAGCCGATCTTCACCAGGTGAGGGAGCAGAGCGTAAAAGAGGCCCGGATACTGGCAGCGGAGCGGGAAACGGATCATACCCATACCGAGATTCAGGGCTGGCTTCGCGATCTGGGCCATTCTCTGGGTTACGATGTCTGGATTGCGGCCAATGATCGCAGTCGTCCATGGCAGGGCGGTAAATTGGGGGATGGCTGCCTGTCGGTGTTGCCGGGGTTCACGACGGAAACGCAGGGAGCGGAATCCGTGCGCCTGATCGATGTCCTGTGGCTGGACCGGGACAACCACAGGATTGTTGCTGCATTCGAAGTCGAGCATTCAACGACAATCTATTCCGGTATCGTGCGGATGCTGGATCCTGCTCTCGGGTCAGAGGCGCAGGCTCTGGAGGGCCTGTTTCTTGTCGCGCCCGACAAACGGGAGAGTGACGTCCATGAACAATTACGGCGGCCGGCCTTCAGCAGGATTGCTGATCTGAAAGTCCGGTATTTGCCTTATGGGGCGCTGGAGAAGGATCGCGCAGCTATCGCCCGCTTTGGTCACGGACTGTGAAGCCTGTCCAGGCGATTTCGCATGCTTTGACACCGATCTGTTGCTGTTATCGGCATAAGAGCAAAGATGCTAAACTTTTCTTAGACTTCAGGGAGAGCCCATTATCATCGTCGGGTTTGCAACGATGATAATCCGGAAAGACGGTGATGGCAGACCCCACTCATAGTCCCGAAACACAGCAAGCAGTGACGATCTAGCCGCCTAGCGGCCTCACTGCACTCTCCCTCCTGTCCATCCTGACAGGTGTCGTTGTCGGAGCAGTCTGTGGAACATTCCGGCTGTTAAGCTGCACGATGATCTGCTCAATCAGGGCGAGATCTGCTGTCCGAACCGCGTGGCGCGCCTGACAAAACTGGCTGGCATCAAAGCGCAGATTGGCTACAGGCGGCGGCCAGGTAGCCATAGTGGCAGGCCATCTCTGGTCATCGACAACACGCTGGCCCGGCAGTTTGATGTCGAGGCACCCGACAGGGTGTGGGTCACAGACATCACCTACATCCGCACCATGGAAGGGTTTGCCTACCTTGCAGTCGTACTCGACCTCTATTCGCGTCATGTGGTGGGCTAGTCGATGCAGAGCCGCCAGACCTCGGATGTGGTACTGCAGGCGCTCCATATGGCCATCTGGCGACGAAAGCCCAAAAGCCGGGTGCTGATCCACTCCGATCAGAGCAGTCAGTTCACCAGCATGGACTGGACTGCCTTCATACGGGCTCACAATCTGGAACACTCGATGAGCCGCCGCGGCAATTGCCACGATAATGCTGTAGCGGAAAGTTTTTTCTCATCGCTCAAGTGCGAGCGCATCCGGCGTCGAACTTACAAAACGCGCCAGGAAGTCCGGCAGGACGTGTTTGACTACATCGAAATGTTCTATAACCCGGTGCGCAAGCACGTCAGGAACGGGATGCTGTCACCCGTGCAGTTCGAAAAACAGCAGATTTTGAATGCTCAAGGCGTCTAGAAAACTAGGGGCTATTCAATCGGTGAAACGGATGGTTTTGACACCCAATTCGTAAACCCAATCAAAAGTTTAGGCGATACCCGCCGCCCAATCTCGACCCAGAACGTGAATAAGATAGGCTAGAAGCTATTCACATTCTTATCGAAATATCAAAGAAAATGGCGTCGTAGCTTGATCCTCAGACATGGATTTGCGTTGGCTAAATGAGTGTTGATCTGGGGAATATGATGAAAGGCCCAAAAATGCCGATGGCTCTGATTGCAGAGGACTGCTCTCTGGTTCGCGTGGATTTGGAAAATATTCTACAGGATGCAGGATACGACGTGTATCAGGTTGGTACGGGAGAAGATGCGCTTGCGGTTTTAGATCTCCGCGGAAATGATTTTCAGGTGCTGATCACAGATGTACAGATGCCGCCAGGCAAACTATCCGGGTTTGATCTGGCAAAGACGTGCGCTCACACATGGACACACATTTCCATTGTCGTGGTCTCTGGGACGAAAAGCCCAGAAGCAGAGACCTTACCAGATAACATCGCATTTCTCAGCAAGCCATTTTCTGCTGATCGCGTGTATGAAACATTGGAAAATCTAGGGACTGTTAGATCTTGAATGACAGAACGGACTGCATAGCTGTTTATGACGAGCATGATGCAGTCTGTCTTGTCTGATACCGCATGGTCCGTCTGGGAGCCTTTGATCGAAGAAGTCCGCCCGAAGGGCAAGACCCCGCCGAAGAACCTTCGACGGACGATATCCGCGATTTTCTGGTGCCATCAGAACGGCGCGAAATGGCGCGCCCTTCCGCCTGAGTTTGGACCCTGGTGGATTGCCGCGCAACTGTTCATTCGCTGGTGGAAGCTCGGAGTATGGCAGCGCCTCTGTGAAAAGATCAGAGACAGGGATCAGGCCCTCGGCATGGTCTTCTTTATCGATGGCACGACGATCCGTGCCTATCACAAGGCGGCCGGGGCGGCTAAAAAAGGGGACACAAAGAAGGCCGAACGAATCGTGTAGCTCTTGTCCGCTCACGTGGAGTATTTGGCACCAAGGTCTGCGTAGCAGCTGACGGCCAGGGGGACTATCCTGAATTTTTGTGTGGTGCCACTTTTTTTACGCCATTGGGAAGCGATTTTCGAACATGATGACGAGTTGACTTCTGACGGCATGTCATTTGCGCACCGAGCGCTTCCACTCGAAGGGGTAGCATCGAGCGTCAGGTAAATCAATTTCGCTGCTGCCTCGTCACTTGGGAAGTGACCGCGGGTGCGAACAGCACGACGGATCTTCGAGTTCAAGGCCTCGATGGCATTCGTGGTGTAAATGAGCCTGCGCACCTTCGGGCGGGTAATCGAGGAATGGGATGACCTCATTCCAGGCCCTGCGCCAGCTTTATGCGATTGCCGGGTATTGCGTGGCCAGAGCGCTTTCCTCGAGCTCCGCGAAGGCAGCAATCGACGTCATCTCAGCCCATTCCGAACCGTAATCGGCCAGATGCTCCCCAACCATACGGGCCGCACGCTCTCTTACCTCAGGCGAAAATCTCTGGCTCATCGTGTTCATCATAGCCCCTTCTCACAGATAGGAGCCTCCGGGAAACCCGGGATGCTTCAATTCCTGCGAAATGACGCAATGGGGCGGTCGCCTGCCCAAAATGAGCTTACCGGTACCGGCATCTCGTTGAGAACCTCTGGGCTCGCCTCAAGGAGTGGTGCGCTGTCGCACCCAGATACGAAAAACAGCAACGTCGTTCCTCGCGGTCATACACATCGCTGCCGCTACAGACTGGATCAAGATCCAACAGGCCCTAGACAAATCTGGCACGATATTCTTATTCCAGTTTTCCAGTCGTCGTCATGAGGACCGAGGAAACTGCTTATAATGCTATGGACGTTATCTGTGCCTGATATTCCTTATGCTCCTGTGAAACCAACTGCTCATCACAAGAACAGGATCCAGCATCTCAGACGAACAGCGCGCGCCAGGACAACACGCTGGCGCAGAATGAGTCTTTACTGGATCGGCGCTGTTCTTGTGGGGCTGACAGCCGTTTTATTCGCCCGACTGGGTGATCAGTGCGCGGAACTGCGGACGCGCTTCGTGACGTGGCATCCCTGGGCCATGCTTGTTCTCGCACCTGCAGGCTTCGCCTTCATTACGTGGATGACGCGAACACTTTTCAAAGGGTCACAGGGGTCAGGAATTCCCCAGTCGATCGCCACCCTCCACATGGGAAACTACGACGTTGTTGACCGTATTCTCACGCTGCGGATTGCTGCCGGGAAAATCATTCTGACCTGCCTTGGACTTGTCTGCGGTGCATCCGTCGGACGTGAGGGTCCCAGCGTACAGATCGGGGCGTCGATCATGCATGGCTTTTCCCGACTGCTTGGGCAATCTAATATCGCTTCCAAGCGCAGCATGATTCTGGCGGGAGGCGCTGCTGGAATGGCAGCGGCTTTCAATACGCCTTTGGCTGGAATTGTCTTTGCTATTGAGGAGCTTTCTCACTCTTTTGAGCAGAAAGCCTCAGGTCGCACATTGACGATTGTTGTAATCTCAGGTGTCACCGCTATCACCCTTATGGGGAACTATACCTATTTTGGTCATGCCGACGTCAACATTCCGGTTGGGACAGCGTGGATCGCCGTTTTCGTCTGCGGCATTATCGGGGGGCTGGCTGGGGGAAGCTTTGCCTCACTCGTCATCAGGGCCTCCAGGGGCTTACCAGGCTCTGTGGGCCGACTGGCGAAACAGCGTCCGATCATGTTCTCAGCACTGTGCGGGCTTCTGACCGCCGTGATTGGCCTGATCTCTAAAGGCAGCACTTACGGAACGGGTTATGTGCAGGCTCAGGCAATTTTTGCAGGGACCGACCACTACCCCGCTTCGTTCTTTATCCTGAAGTATCTCTCAATGCTGGTCTCGTACTGTTCGGGAATTCCAGGCGGAATGTTTGCACCATCTCTTGCAATCGGAGCGGGCATCGGCGGATGGATCGAGCAGTTTCTGCCGCACACGACCCCCGGTGCAGTCGTGCTGTTGGGGACAGTCGCCTATTTCTGCGGTGTTGCTCAATCGCCCTTAACGGCAACGATCATTGTCATGGAAATCTGCGATAACCAGCAGGTGACGCTTGCACTTCTGGCAACCGCTTTTCTGGCGTTCGGTGTCTCAAGGATTGTCTGCCCTCAACCTCTTTATACCGCCTTGGCCGACAGATTTCTGGAAACCGTGGACAAACCCGCCGCACGACCAAAGCCCATGCCCACGAGACAGGACACTGCCCCTGAGGAGAAGTTACCGATCTAAGCTTGAGAGTCGGGTGGAGGGGAACGGTTTTCGGACGACCGATTCCATCGTGTGTCCTTGTACGATGATCGTGAATACCAAGACGGCGTAACAAACTGGCAACAGCAACGGGACTGTCAGGAATTTCGTGTAAGAGGCGTTGTTCACATTGTTGATCAGACGGTGGCACGAGCGAAGCGGTCACCAAAGAGAATGGCAAACTGGGCCTTTGTCATGGACCATTCCCCTGAGGGCATGATCCATTCTTTTTCGGCCCGGTTCAGGGCCAGACAGAGGAGTTTGAGGACCGCGTCGTCATTGGCTAAATGTCCTCTGACCCAGACGGCCCGCCTGAACTTTGCGTTCAGGGCCTCTATGGCATTGGTCGTATAGACCAATTTCCTACCTTCGGTGGGGGAGGCATAGAAGGGAATGACCTCCTCCCAGGCCTGCTTCCAGGATTAGACGATCGCCTCGTATTTCCGGCCCCAGGAGCTTTCGGCTAATGCGAACAGGGGCAGTTTTGCCGGCTTCTGACGGATGACCACCTTTGCTTCCATCCGTATAGGCCAGTGCTTTATCCAGGTCAGCACGAAAAATTTCGAAATCTACAGTCCAAGAAAACGCTTCGATTCAATCACCAAGCCCGCTCAGCCGAACAAGCCGATCTTCAACATCAAAGAAACCAGGCTACTTCATCATCTATCATTCCAATCAACTCCGAAGAAATGGAATCACACAGAACAGTTCAGAGCCAATGAATTTTTTGAATCCGCCACTTTCAGATCTGGCTCTAAAAAATATTATGCGTTCCCTTCTAGATGGGATTTTTTCAACATTTCCGTTTCCATTAATTCTGAAAACTTCTTAGTTCCGGATTTTGCTATTTCGTTACCTATTTCAGCGAGTTTTTCTTTCATCCATGGTTTTTCTTTGAACAAAGAAAAACATATAGCGTAAGCCGCACCAGCTAAATATAAATCTAAATCATCTATATTTCGGTTTTCAAGAAAACATTGGTGAGCCACTTGCTCACCAATATAAGAAGTATTTATTTTTACTCTTATTTCCATAACAACCCAATATAAATTTAATTCTTACAAAAGAATAATAAATTATGTTTTTTGTAAATTAAAAAAATTGAAATGCAGCTATAAAAGGGATAAGAAAGCCATATTATCATCTGTATGCGGTGTTCCTCCATAGCCCAAGAATCCGACAACATCCGTGCGAGAAAATTGCGCACAAAATGATAATATGACATACTCTCTCTGCAAGTAACGCAAACAAAAACTATTATTCTTTGAGAAACTCGAAAAATATTGGCATTATAGGCCATAGTGCTTGGAGCATTTCCAATTTGGCATCCTGATGTTAATTTTCATTGAGAACTGGGTTCTTCCGCAAAGTGTGTGGTGCGAGGACTTGTACTGAGGAGAAGAAACTGAGAAGTCCTGAAGATATGCAACTTCTGAGGATTTTTCTGTCGTGTCACGCTTCCGCTGCCTTGATCTTCCTCCCTCTCTCGTTGTTGATCTGGTCACGCCGAGTAACAATACGGTGCATATAGAAGCGATTTTGCGTGATCGCAGTACTGTCGGTTCCGACTGTCATATCCGGACGCAATGGATCCATAGTCTTTATCGCCGCACATTGTCCGAGCTGCCCTGGCAGAACGCCTGCGTTGCCCGGTCAGCGCAGACACTCTGATCCGCAGGCTTCTTTCCAGAATGTCAGGGAAGCCCCCTTCGCGGTCTCCCCGTGTTCTGGGTGTAGATGACTGGACCTGGCGTCGGGGGCATCATTACGGCACCATTCTGCTCGATCTGGAAAAAATGATGTGGTCAATCTGTTGCCAGACCGGCAGGCGGATACCCTTGCTGCATGGCCTATGTACAAGCTCTCGGTGAACTGACCGGCCTTTCGGGTATGGGGCGGTTCGAACAGGAAATCACCCACGGCACCGATATCCTGTATCGCCCGGTTGATGCGCCTGAAGTAATTACGGCTTACAGCAAATACACAGCAAACCTCCCCTATCTAAGTGATCCACAGCCTTTATAACTACATATTGACGCGCTGGTTGGGATTTTTTTCATGAGGTTCTCATTGGTGCATGGGAAGCATGCTTCGCGTGTGCGCATCTTACGTAGTTCGTCTTGAAGACGATCGACCTCATCCCGCAGAGCATGGATCACATCAAGAGCAATCCTATTGTTTTTAGCTGATACATCAATAGCCAGCGCTATGGCTTCGGAAGTCAAGGCTTCTTCGCGCGTCAAATAGAATGGAACGGCCCCGTGAGGTAAGCTGCATCTTGATTCCATACCATCACCCATAGTTTAGACATAATGTACATCAACCAGAAGGCGCAAATTAAGTTCCGATTCCAAAATGTATTTATAAATAACAATATATAACCGGAACGAATATATTAATTATACGCATTTGATAACGCACATTTTTTTGCGAGCTTATAGATTGTATTTTTTGTGCGGGATTGCCGATATCGACAACAATATCCATAAATATTTAATTTCGGGACGTTTCGTATTGTTTTATATTTAACTAAGTTTATACCTTTAAGGTGCAGCCCCAGCACTGATCGACCTTCTCTCATGAGGGCCGGGGCTGTAGCTCCCCCCCAGTATGTCAACCTGTGCTTTTCAAACTGGCAGGCACAGCTGCGGAGATGGGGGGGGCATTCTCTGATTTTCTACAGGACAGACGTGGCCTCTGGCGGCGATAATAGCAGTTTGCAGAAGCGAACGTTGCCATTTCCGGCGCAACCACCGAATCCTGCGGTCTTTTAACACAGTATCAGGCAGGCGCGTATGTTCTTACCGTGCGGCATGACGGTAAGAATCGACTGCCTGCAAGGTTGGAATGTTCGAAACGTCCACTGTTCGTGCCGCATGCCATTCATCATAAGCGGCCTGCATCCGGATCCAGAGACCGGGACCGTTCCCGAACAGTTTGCCCAATCGCACTCCCACTTCCGGGCTCACAGGCTTGCGCTCTGCTAGGATGTCATAGAAATGCTGTCGGGAAATGCCCAGAAACAGCCCAATTTCTGTCTTGCTCCGCCCAGTCGCAGGAATCAGAAGTGGTCCCCATTTTTCGGACAGGGCGATAAGCTATCATCTGGCCTGAACGAGGACGGGTTTTATGGGCAAGGTTACGCGGAAACGGTATGCGGCGGAGTTCAAGTCACGGGTTGCCCTGGAGGCGATCCGTGGCGAACTGACGCTGGCGGAGTTAGCGTCGAAACATGGCGTGCATCAGACGATGATCGCCCAATGGAAGCGCCAGGCGATCGAAGGCATGGCAAGCCTTTTTTCTGGTAAGTCAGTAACGGAACCTTCAGTCAGCCCTGCTGATGTAGAGAAACTGCATGCCAAGATCGGCCAGTTGCTGGTGGAACGGGATTTTTTGCGGGATGCCTCTGCTCGGTTGGGCGTGATCAGAGGCGGCAGATGATTGACCCGAAGCGAGCACGCCTGCCGATAATCCGGCAATGCACGCTGCTGCAACTCAACCGGTCGGGCGTCTACTATCGGCCTGTGCCACAGAGCGAGGCCAATCTGGAGCTGATGCGGCTGATCGACGCCCGGTTCCTGGAAACGCCCTATTATGGCTCACGGCAGATGACATGGCATCTGCGCCGCCTGGGACATGAAGTGGGCCGCAAGCGGGTCCGGCGGCTCATGGCGATCATGGGCCTGCGGGCGATCTACCAGAAGCCGCGCACGACCGTGCCCCATCCGGAGCATCGGAAATATCCATATCTGCTGCGGGATCTGGTCATCAATCGGCCTGACCAGGTCTGGTGTTCCGATATCACATATATTCCCATGAAACGGGGATTTCTCTATCTCGTGGCGATCATGGACTGGTTCACGCGCAAGGTCCTGTCCTGGCATCTGTCGAACACGATGGACGTGGAGTTCTGTATCGAGGCGCTACAGGATGCCCTCATACGCTATGGCGCCCCGGACATTTTCAATACTGACCAGGGGTCGCAATTTACGACACCCCGTTTCACCGGGATACTGGAAGAGCGTCAGATCCGCATCAGTATGGACGGGCGTGGGCGATGGCTGGATAACGTGTTCATCGAGCGTCTGTGGCGGTCGCTGAAATATGAATGCGTCTACCTGCACGCGTTCGAGACCGGATCGGAGCTACGGGCCGGGCTTGGCAGATGGATCGCCCACTATAACGAAAGGCGTCCGCATATGGCGCTGGCTGGACGTACGCCCGATGAGGCGTATCATGACGTGCCGACGCCATCTGGTCCGGGGTTAACCCCGGACCAGATGGCCAACAGCAACGCCGTCAGAAGGGCGGCATAACAACAACCGGGTATAGCTTATCAAGCCCACAAAACTGTCCGAACAGACGGGTCCACCTCTATGCCGCTTGACCGCTACTGCTGGCGTCAGCAAAGTCGATTTTGCCTAAAAAGACAGCGATGCAGGTATGGTGACAACCTGTGGTCTCTTCAGAGACAGTCACGCTTGAGCGAGTAAAACCGCTCTTGGCCATGGCCGGACACGACGAGGATAGGCCTCGTCCGTGGTCGGTCGTCGTTGTCCATGTTGCGACCGGCTCGTGTCCGTCTCACCAACGGAAAGACACAGTCATGAAGCTGAACCATATCAACCTCTACAGCCACGATACTGAGGCTGATCGTGCAATGCTCGAACAATATTTCGGTCTGCACACTCTCGTTGTGCGTGGCAGCAAAATGGCCATCATGCAGGACAATGATGGGCTGGTACTGATCATCAACCATTTTGAGAACAAGCTCGACGGCTTCGATTATCCCACGCAATTCGACATCCTGCACATTGGTTTCATCCAAAAGTCTCGCGAGGATGTCGATACTCTCTATAAGCGCCTAAGCACCGATGGCTGGGAGGTGCATGCTCCACGCAACGCACATGGCGCATGGTCCTTCTACTTTCGAGCGAAGGGTGGCTATTTCATCGAAGTGACTACATTAACGCCGGTTCACGCCGAAGAAGCGTATCAAGAAAACTAACAATAATGCCCAGCATGAGCGGTTGAATAACCTGAACTGTCCGCCTGATCTACGATGTGGGATCCGACAGGCAGCAACCGCCTCATGTTGGACATTTGAAAACAGCTAAGTTCACACTCCGAATGCCGACTGGTTCACCATTTCTCCAGAAATGGTCTGACTTCGACCTCGAAACTCCAGCCCCGGTGATCCTGTCGCGTCAGTTCATACGCGGTATGGGCGACAGCATCTGGTGACACCAGGCTCTCAACTGGCCTGTCCGGAACGTAGGCACGCGTCGCAGGAGTGTCGACGATGCCATCGATAATGATCAACGCGACATGGACCCCTTTCGGCCAGAGTTGCCGCGCCATGGATTCCGCCAGGCTCCGCTGCGCTGCCTTGGCTGGCGCGAACGCTGCCATCTGCGCTCCACCCCGGCGCGACGCCGTCGCTCCGATAAACAGGATATGACCTGTTCCTCGAGCGATCATTTCCGGAATGACGGCCTGGCTGCAGAGCAGGCCACCGAGTGCGTTGACCCGCCACGATGCCTCGAACTGTTCCGCCGTTACCGTCTCGATATCGGCGAAAATCGCCGACCCGGCATTGAAGACCAGAACGTCAATCGCTCCCAGATCCGACCGGATCCGAGAAAATACTGAGGAAACCTCACTGGAATCACTGACGTCGCAACCATAACCGACGGCCTGGGGGATTTTCTTGGCCAGTTCCTGCGTCTTTTCTGCATTGCGACCGAGTAGAGCTAAAACATATCCCGCGTCGGCAAAGCGACGTGCGATGGCCTGACCGTTTCCCGGACCCGCGCCTGCGATCACGGCGATCGGTCGGCGTTCAAACGATGTCGACATCCTGCCTCTCCTTTCCGTTCTGGCGAAACAGCCGTTACCCGTTACCCGACGAAGCTGACACCGGCCTTGGCAGCCAGTCCTTCCGATGCACCGACATAACGCTCGGCATAGGCCCCGGTCATGCCGTCGGATGGGAGAATTGCCTGCGCTTTGCGGTTGAAGAATGCCCCGCTTCGGTGATCCAGATCAGGGGAAAACAGCAGAGGCAGGATGCGCGCCGCGTAGTCGCCAGCACTCGGAGCCAGCTTGCCGATCAGCCATTCCATGATCCGGTGCTTGAGGCTGTCCGCGCCCATCAGGTTGCTGCGGATGCTCGATTTGATCAGGCCAGGATTAAGACCGAACACGTCCAGATCTGGATAGCGATGGGCGGATTCCACGACCAGCGCCTCGTTGCCCGCAACCGTATTCATATGGGCCGTCATCACCTTATAGACCCGCTCCGAATTCAGATCGTCCGGTGTGCCGAGTTGGCCAGTGCCCGGATATCCCATGAGGAACACGCGTGCCCGCGCCGCACCTTCACCGCGTTGCGTTCCCAGCCGGGGGGCAAGGTTACGCAGCATTACCAGACGGTTCAGGTAGCTGACCGCCATGTCGCGCTCGATCCCCTCAGCTGTCACCTGACGTTTCGGCGCTGCGAAGATGCCGGTCGTAAAGAGCAGCAGGTCAGCCTGTTCCGCGGGCAATTCCCGTGCCACCCGTTCCGCGTCTTTCAGCAGGCTGAGATCAGCCTGCACGAACGAGAGATTGGCAACATCCGCGTCACGGAACGTCTGTCCAACAACGGTCACCTGCGCCCCTCGTCCCGCAAGCGCCCGGCTGATGGCACGGCCCAGTCCGCCTGTTCCACCAACAACGATGACTTTTCTCCCTTTCAGGGAGCCTGGATCCACATTGTGCCATTTCAGGCTATGATCCTGTTTCATAGTTTGGATACCCCTTGCTTTCTTTCTAGACAGAAAGATATAGTGCCGGGGTGAATCGTCAAGTCGGAATCAGGAATGAAAATCGGACGCCCAAAAGAAGTCTCGGACGAACACATCGTAGCCATTGCCCGTCGCTGCTTTTTAGAACGTGGGGGGAGCATCTCGGCTGCGGACATCGCACGGGAGATCGGTGTCAGTCATACGACCCTTTTCAACCGCTTCGGTTCGAAGCAGGGCCTTATGCTGGCAGCGTTGGGCGCGCCAAAGGACATCCACTGGATTGGAACACTTGAGGCCGGTCCCGATAACCGGCCAATTCGGGAGCAGCTTGTCGAGATAGCCTGCACAATTGCGGCTTTTTTCGAAGACCTGCATGCCGGATTTACGGTGCTTCAGGCCAGTGGCATCGCCACCGATGCCTTGTGTTCAGGGGAAGACCCGGAGCAATCGGCGCCTGCGCGTGCCTTCCGCGCCCTGACTGAATGGATCGGACGAGCGCAGGATCAGAAGCAGCTGGCGCAATGCGATGCACAGGTTCTTGCGTCCACACTTCTCGGGGTTCTGCACAACCGGGCTTTTTCCAACCGCATCTGCGGTGAACCGGGTTCTGACAAGGCAACGGACGAACGTCATGTTGCCGACGTAATCACCCTGCTCTGGGACGGGATCAGTCCGGTGCCCTAGCAGGTTTTTCCATCAGGCATCGCGTTGCTGAAAGTGCTCGATGCCGAACTAGGACAGATGACTATGACGGATATCTGGCAGCCGATTACCTTGGGCCGGGCCACCCTGCCCAACCGTTTCGTAATGGCCCCCATGACCCGCAGCCGGGCACAATATGACGGCACACCGGGGCTTCTTGCCGCCGAGTATTATGCTCAACGCGCCAGTGTCGGCCTGATCGTGGCCGAGGGAACTCAACCATCCGACGATGGGCAAGGCTATCTGATGACACCGGGCATCTATACCGATGCCCATATTGCCGGCTGGAAAACGGTGACATCCGCCGTTCATGCGAAGGGCGGCCATATCTATATCCAGTTGATGCACGCGGGCCGCATGTCCCATCCGGACAACACCCCGCATCATCGGCAGGGTGTTGCTCCCTCGGCAATCGCCCCGGGCACGGGTATGTTCACGGCCACCGGCATGCAGGATATTCCGACGCCGCGCGCCCTGAGCATCGAGGAAATCCGCCAGACGGTTCAGGACTTCCGACACGCCGCCAAGTGCGCGATCGAAGCCGGAGCAGATGGTGTTGAGATCCATGGTGCCAACGCCTATCTGATTCAACAGTTCTTTGCTCCAAGCGCCAATACACGCACCGATGAATATGGCGGATCGATCGAAAACCGTGCGCGTTTCGCAATCGAGGTCGCCACAGCTATTGCCGAGGAAATCGGCGCCGATCGGACGGCCATCCGCTTCTCACCAGGCACCAGCCTGTGGGGAATCGACGAGGGCGCAGAGGGGCCGGACCTGTACCGCTACCTGATTGGTGAACTGGATAAACTCCATCTGTCGTATGTTCACATCATGCATCAGGGCAATGAACAGCTTCTGTCCGATATCCGGCAACTCTGGACAGGCAAGCTGATCCTGAACCGTCCTGGTCGGTCGCGCGAAGATATCGGGAAAGACGTGGCCAGCGGCCTCGCCGACATGGAAGCTTACGGCCAGATGATCCTCGCCAATCCGGATTTTCTGGCACGCCTGAAGGCAGATGCCCCGCTGAACGAGGCTGACCGGAACACGTTCTTCGGTGGAACCGAAAGGGGCTACACCGACTATCTTTCTCTTTAATGACGAACGACGTCTCTCAATGTCTAATTGTGGACATTGAGAGACTAAAAGCCGACCGACAACAATCCCCCCTTGCCGCCATATTTACGATATGGGTGTTTGCGGCACCTGAATTATACTTATCGCGTGCAATAGAGTTGAGACGGGTCGGATTAGCCATCCGGTGGGGCATCAGACCGTCAGGAGCAGCACCCACGTTATTCGGACCGGGACATAATAATGGTGGCCACCTGCCCACCAACTACCGGTACGTCAACTGCCTTTTTCTGTCGTCGTGCAAGGATAAGCGCGGTTTCATATCTTGCGTGGCGAAGCACAGGCTTACGGATATTTCGACCGTCCTCTTTGATCGGCACCAATCTCGTCAGACGTGTTGTCTCGTTCCGGACCTTCACCAGCACTCGCCCGCCCGGCAGCGGAGACGCATTGTAGACAGTCGTTTCGCCGATCAGAACCGGAGCAGCAGCATCATGTGCGCCGGCTGATTTCGTGTCATTCTCAATGGAAACGTCCCGACTGTCGGCCACGATGAAGAAGTCGGTTGCTCCCCATCTGGCGATCGGGTTCATCTCACTGATCGACACCAGATTGTCATCAGAGGTCGTCGATGTGGACAACAACTTTGACACCGGGTCCGCCGCGTTGGCGGGCGTCCACATGGTCGCGGCTGTGGCGACGACTGCAAGCACCGCCAGAGAAAGCAAACAACGCATCATCAAGTCCTTCATTAAGATCCGGATGAACCGGGCGTTTTCGTTGGAATCAAAGCATCCGAAGATCCCTATCGCCTGTTATGAGGCCACGGCGTGTGGGTGCGTCATCGGATCTGCCGGCGCGGCGCATGACGCTCCTGTATGAAACGCCTTGATAGTAAGGCTTCAATGCCTTACAATTTAATCCAAAGAGAGGAGGGTTCCATGGCATCGTTAACTGTCACTGCAAAAGGCCAGGTCACGCTCAAGCGCGAACTTCTTGAACATCTTGGTATCCAGCCCGGGCAGCGAGTGGATTTTGAAAAACTGCCCGGCGGTGAGGTGCGCGTACGTGCCGCGCGCCCAGCGGGCAGCATCGACAATTTCCTGCATGTCCTCGACGGCAAGGTGAAACTGAAGAAACCGCTTACGATTGACGAGATGAATACGATCGCCGCGACTGGCTGGGCTGGCGAACTGGCCGACAAGTGAAGATCATTGCTGATACGAACGTGCTGGCGCGTGCCATCCTTCAGGACGACGCAGTCCAGTGCCGGGCTGCACGAAAGGTACTGACTGATGCTTCCCTGATTGCCGTATCACTGCCTTCGCTGTGCGAGTTGGTATGGATACTCCGCCAGGGAGCAAAACTGCCAAAGAACGACGTCGCCACTGCCATTCGCGCATTACTCGGCACGAGCAATGTGATGATGAACCGTCCTGCAGTCGAGGCCGGTCTGGCGCTTCTGGAAGCGGGGGGTGACTTCGCCGATGGCGTTATTGCTCACGAAGGTGTCTGGCTAGGCGGTGAAACATTCGTCTCGTTCGATAAAAAGGCCGTTTCCCTACTGAAAAAGCAGGGAGAAAAGACACGGTTACTGTAACCAGGAGCGGATCATGCCCTCCACGGGCCCCCTGATCATGTGATCGCACCATACGAATAAACCTTGATGTCCAGTTGCTGTTCATGCTGTCCAGTCTTCGGTCTTCAAATGAGCAATCTTGCGAAAGTCGGCATCATTAGTGACAAGCGTGGCATTCAGATCTAGCGCGTGAGCCGCGATAAGCAGATCAAGAGCGCCCACTACTTTGCCGGAGGATTCCAGCGAAGCGCGAAGATCGCCATAGGCGTGGGCCGTAGATGATTCCCATGGCTCCACAGTTACACGTTGGAGAAACTCGCCCACTATTCGTTGAAGCCGTGTCGCCTGCGGGCGCTTAGCAATGCCGAAACGCAATTCTCCTTCCGTGACGACGGAGATGCATACGTTTGCCATAGGCACATGAGAAAGGCGTTCCAATGCTCTGTGGTGCCCCTTGAGAATGTGACTCACGGTGTTGGTGTCAAGCATATAGGACATAGCCAGATCTGCGCTCAGCTCGATACGTCGGCAAACGGATCGCGATCATCCTGTGCCTCGGCGCGTTCAGAAGCATTGAGGAAATCATCTGGCACACCGCCTTCCCTGATTGCTGCCAGGAGGCCGTCCCAACTCTCTGGTCGGCGCGACAGGATGACATCTCCAGAAGTCTCATCCCGACGGATAAAGACTTCCGTGCCTTCGAAGCGGAAAGCGGCCGGCAAGCGAACCGCCTGGCTTCGGCCATTATTAAAGATTTTTGCGACCTGCGTCATCACACCCTCTATGATAGGTGACATGGTATATATCATACTGGCATACGGCATGGTATATATCAAGTGTTATGTGATCTGGTTCTGCCGCAATCACTTTTCACAAGTGAAGAGGATCCCGGTGTCATGAGATCCGGAAGTGGACATCAGGTCGGAGAAGAATGAGGTCCAGCACCCACAAACGATTAGCGCACATTGCATCGGGCGATACAGCCAATGGAGAAGGAGACATTCTATGCCTGATGCGAAAGAGACCAGACCGCACTCATGGGCGATCCATTGCTGCTCTGCCCCCACGCTGGCGCAGATACGGGGTGAGAGTGAAGATCACATCACTCGGGAATGGGACGCATTTATCCAGCGTGCGACGGATTTGAGTAACGCGCGAAAGTTGGTGATGCCCTGAGGGGCGGCATATCATGGCGGTGTTCAGACGCCGTCAATTCTCAACCGAGAAAGGGATATGCCACATGTCGGAGACTACCATCAGCACGCTGCCCGA
>NZ_JBGLOV010000023.1:0-26208 GCF_041402665.1 Komagataeibacter sp. SM21 | reverse complement strand
GATAACAGCGCCCAATCTGCTCAAAACGCAGACCGGATGCCAGCGCAAAAACCGTCAATCAAATCGCCAAAAGCCAGAAATCACGGGCCACGCACATCAATTGACGGTTCTTCGATCCCTCCACCTGCATCAATCAAAAGATATGAAACAAGCAGTAAATATCGTGTTGTTCAGGAAGAAAGTGTATGGCCGTTCAACCATCATCGGCAAACAGAATCCCGTTTGATAAATGGAAGGATAGCATTGATGCCGCCGGACGGTCGATGAATACAACCGGCATTTATCCAATACATCTGGCTATCGTCCGCTGGACGGGCGGTGGATCAAGGCAATTATCTGGGTAGAGACAGGCGCACACAGCCTCGCATGGAACCGTCAACCCATGCAGATCGGTAATCCGGGTGATCCGGGACTGAATTTGCTGCTGGCTGGAAAGGTAAGGTGGTGACCGTATTGTGCCACTTGCGTGGAAAGGACGCCTGACTGTTGGTTCCGCCCGATCCAATCCCGTAGACAACATTCGGGCCGGGGTGGGATATCTGCTCATGAGGATGGCAAACTGCGGGATGGATACGGTTGTCGATCTTAATGCCAGGATTAAGAAAGTTACAGTCACGGCATCGAATAACAGTCTTTGGAATATCGCAAGGAATACAGGAACAACAGTCAAAAACCTATAAAGCCTTAATCCCGGTATTACACCAGCCCAGCTTAAGCCAGGAATGGAGTTGAAATATCAGAAAGCATCTGATCAACGTGTGATTTTTGGATAGAAAAATATTTCGTCAGCCACCATATATCATCTATACAATGCCAAGAAAGTTGTCGACTATACAGGGAGGCTAAGTTATGTGCGGAGATTCATCGGTCCGTAATAATTTACCTATATGCGTAAAGATTATTCTTGGATTCTGTCTGGCTGCCTGTCTTCCAATAACAGCTACAGCAGATGATGCGTCTGCAACGCCAACGGAAAATGGGTTGTATGATGAGTGCAGTGAATTTTCCATGGCAGGGATACATGACTGCCTGCGGAAGAAACGCGATGAAAGTCAGAAAGTATTAGCACAGGCTGAAGCGCGTATGAACACAGTGATGTCCCGTTGGGATGTGGATGATCAGTTTATCGTTGCGGCAAAAAGTAATTTTATCAAGGATAAACAGGAATTTCTGAAGTATCGTGAGGTTCATTGTAATTTTATGAGATCGCTAGGTGGTGCTGTAATTGGTATCGGGTTGGATACAAGACTGTATACATGTGTCACTGAACTGAATTACAGACGGGCCAAACTTCTTGAGGATGTATTCCCTGATTTGCCATCCAAATAGATTGTTTATCGTATAGAAAAAGAAAATTTCCATCATTTTTCTGACTCTGATATCACTGGAGGGTGTTATGTACTTTCGTGCCTGATTGGTGCAATAATGAGGACTGACGCCTGCACGTAAACCGTATCCCACTGACGTATCAAACGAAGAATGGTCTCTGGTTGTTCTTTGTCTGGTCCTGATGCGCGGGAATGGGGAACAGCGGCGCCATGATCTGCGCGAACTGTTCAATGGATTGCGTTATGTGATCCGCTACGGAATTGCCTGACGCGCCGTGTCGAATGACCTTCCACCGTGGTCGGCAGTCTACCAGCAATCCCGTCGCTGGATGGAGGCAGGCTGCTTCGGAGCGCTGGTGTCCGATCTGCGTTCCGTGCTGCGTATCGCCTCTGGTCGCAGGGCTGAGCCAACGACAGCCATCCTCGACAGTCGGACGTTACGTTCGACGCCGGAAAGCGGTCCCCGCGCCGGATACGATGGGGCCAAACGCAAAAAGGGATCAAGGCTGCACATGGATGGCCGTGGACACACTGGGGCACCTGCTGGCCCTGCATGTCACACCAGCCAGTCGTCGGGATGACCACGCTGAGGTGGGACGCCTTGCCGCCGCCATTCAGGATACGACGGACGAGCGCGTTGAACTGGCCTATGTCGATCAGGCCATACGCCGGCGAGAAACCTGCCGGGGCAGCACGGGCCCATGATATCGCCCTTGAGGTTATCAAATTGCCCACGGCTAAACGCGGCTTTGTCCTGCTGCCGCGTCGATGGGTCGTAGAACGATCTTTCGTATGGGCCGCGCGATGCCGCAGACGCGTCAAGGAGTAAGAGCGTTAAGCTTCAAGGCCCGCAAGTCTCCATGCCATTGCGTTTTATGCTCAGAAACGCCGCTACAGTCGCTCAAGGTGCATAACACCCTCTAGCCAACTGCCTGCGTGTGAGACCCAAGAATATAATACGAACCGATTGGCATTGCTCTGCGATCAAGCCCTGCTGGCGTTGGGGCAGGCATGTCATTGGCTCGGAATTTTTATCGTTGTTTTAATTGATAGGTATCATAATATGTGATGATCAAATAGTTAAAAAATTATGAATGATTGTGTATCATGTTTAAAATCTGGTTCGATGGTATATAAATATTAAAAACGGTAGGGAGAACTAATCATGTCGATTGCGCAGATGCATAAACAGATGTCCGAAAGTGCCGGATTCATTGCAGCCCTTGATCAGAGTGGAGGATCCACGCCGGGTGCGCTCCGGCATTATGGCATACCGGACAGCGCCTACAGCAACGACGCAGAGATGTTCACCCTTATGCATGAGATGCGTGTCAGGGTGATCACCGCACCGGCATTTACAGGAAAAAAGGTGATTGCGGCCATTCTGTTCGAGCAGACGATGAATGGACTGGTAAAAGATACGCCTGTTCCCACATTCCTGTGGCAGGACAGAGGCGTTGTTCCCTTCCTGAAGGTAGACAAAGGACTGCAGCCTGAAACCGGTGGCGTCCAGTTGATGAAACCCATTCCGAATCTTGATGCCCTGCTGGATGAAGCGGTAAGCAAAGGTGTTTACGGCACGAAGGCACGCTCGGTCATTCGTCTGCCTGAACCGGAGGGGGTGACAGCGATTGTAAGGCAGCAGTTTGAACTTGCACACCGTATTGCTGATCGGGGGCTTGTGCCTATTCTGGAACCGGAAGTCCTGATCAAGAGTCCGGATAAGGCCGGGGCGGAAGCCCTGCTACATGATGGGCTGAAGCGTGAGCTTGAGGGACTTCCGGGCGATTATCAGATCATGCTTAAGGTTACGATTCCTGAAAAATCCGATCTTTATCTTGATCTGGTCCAGCACCCGCGGGTGCAACGTATCGTGGCACTTTCCGGCGGTTATCCGCGGGATGAAGCATGTCGTCGGTTATCGACGAACCACGGCATGATTGCCAGTTTCTCCCGCGCACTGGTGGAAGACCTGCGTTATAGCATGACTGATGTCGAGTTCGATGCGGCACTTGAGAAGTCTATCGATCAGATCTACAAGGCTTCTACCCAGAAAAGCTAGGGTTACTTCTCTTTACGGTATAATTTTAATGTGATTCCAGTCCTCTATAGAGGATTGGAATGAGCAGACTGCTTATACCCAGATGAAAATTCTGTAGCCATAAACGCCCTGTGCGCGGCGTTTATGGCAGGTGAAAGCATTAGTGAGATCGTTTATGCGATCCGCAATGGCTTATAGTGGAAAGATCCGCCAGAAGATCGGATCGTACAAAACCCGTTATAACAGGTTTATCTTCTGGCGGGGGGGGGGGCGTGATGTATTCGGGAAAGTCTTCACGACTCTAACGTTACATACCGACGTTCCGGATTACTTCATGATCGACAGGCCAAGTCTCAAGGTGCTCCATACGGCGGCCTGAATTCGAATTTTTGATGGATGCCTCATTATCTTATTTCGAATGGCAGGGCGGATGCGCGATTGACGTGGTGCCCGTCTCCGCGACGCTGCTGCTATGCACGAGATTTTCGCCTGCATTCTATCAATCAAAATCGAACAGACCATCTTAATAACCGCCATCTTGTGCGCAGTGCTACAGAGTCGGGAAACTTAAGGCCTATGCGGTATCGAAACGCATCATGACTGATGCGCGCCGTAAAGAATTCTGACTCCAAGGGCTATGTGGGGACGCCAATTAACTCTATGCGCAGATTATCGCTTAACAAGCTAACCTGTAACGAAAACAATTTTCGCGAATGGCTCGGGCCATCTCGATAGTCGCAGCCGAGGCGGTCTGCCCGGAAAAATGGAGTGTAATGGAAAAAGACGCCAGTTCGGGAAGTTCCGCATCAGTCAGGATAATAAGATCTGACGGAACGGTCGAGACAAGCCAGGCACTGACTGCCATGTCGGCCCGAACTGCTGTGAGCGTTGCTTCGTTGCTTCCGGTCTCAAAACTACTGCGCCAGGGTAGACCGCTTTTTTCCAGCGCCTCAAAAACGACAGATCGGAAAACGCATACGCGCTCCACCATGGAAACCGGCAAAGGGCGTTGTCGGCAGGCGCGGCCTCCTTTCGCCCCGACCCATACCAACCTGTCTACGGCAAGCGTTTCGCCTGTCTCACTTCCCCTGCGCTCTTCTATTACTGCAAGATCGAGTTCCCCGCTTCCGATTGCAGCTTTCAGATCGGACGAGGATGCGCAAACGAGGGAAAGCTCGACCTGCGGATGATTTTCCGCGAATGCCTTGAGGGCCGGGGCTACGCTCGTACCGATCAGATCGGCAGGGACGCCCAGACGCAACCGGCCACGGATGGTCGTGCCGACGATCTCGCGCCAGATCTCATCATTCAGTGCCAGCATGCTGCGCGCCCTACCGAGCAGGCGTTCACCTAACGACGTCAGTAACAACCCGCCGCGCGACCGCTCGAACAGGGCACTTCCCAACTGGTCCTCCAGTCGCCTGACATGCTGACTGACCGCGCCCTGTGTCAGGTTCAGCGCGTTTGCGGCGGCTGTCATGCTGCTACGATCCGCCACCATAACAAAAGTGCGGATCAGCACCAGATCGAGCATATGCATCATGAACTGTAATGCCTTCGTAAACAAATCATCGTTTTTCTGATGGATATTCAAATCGTAACGTTAGGTCCATTGGAAAAAGGAAGGATGGGTAGGCATGTCATTATCTGTATTGCAAAGCCCGGAAGAGCCACGCCGCCCGCTTAATACTCCTGCAGATCCCGTAAGACATGCACCCCCGCCCATATCCTCCTGGACGGGACGCCCGGCTGCAGAACTTGCACTGGCGATGATCCTCTCCGGCACGATCGGCGTGTTCGTGGTCCAGAGCGGGCTCGATCCGGTTGATGTCGTATTCTGGCGCTGTGTCTTTGGCAGCGTGTTCATGGGAGGATGGTGCCTGATCCGGGGTATGTTCCACGAACTGACCTGGCGTGGCAGCCTGTTGGGCGTCCTGTGTGGCGTATTCATCGTAATCAGCTGGATCGGCCTATTTACCGCCTATCGGCTGATCTCGATTGCCACCGCCACCGTCGTCTATCATATCCAGCCATTTTTTGTAGTCCTCAGTGGTGCTGTATTCCTGCACGAACGCATCACACGTAATCAGTGCGTCTGGATGCTGGCAGCGTTTGCCGGTGTCGCAATGGCAAGTGGTGTCTCTGCATCCCATATCTCGTTCGGTTCTTCGTGGATTCTCGGGATGCTGGTGACGCTTGGCTCCGCGATGCTCTATGCTCTGACCACCTTAATCACGAAACATATGCATGGACAGCGGCCGCAGATCACGGTCTTCTGGCAGACCTTGACTGGCATCGTGATGCTTGCGCCCTTCGCCGGTCATGCGCACCTGCCTCCGGATGCTGCATGGGGATGGCTGATCGGGATTGGCGTTATCCATACCGGCCTCTGTTTTGTACTGATGTATGCCGCGTATCCACGTCTGACGATGCCAACAATCGGTTCGTTGACGTTCATCTATCCGCTGGTGGCGATCCTGTGCGACCGACTGGTTTATGGACACAGGCTGACTCCGTTACAACTTTGCGGCGCAGTGCTGATTGCAGTCTCAACTCTGGGGGCACGACTGGGCTGGCGGATTCCTGTGCGGCGTCAGGGAGGAAAAAAGGCGCCTCATGTCGTAAGATGTTCCGTCTGGCGGGATCGGTGAAGGTAAGCGGAAGGTTTTGCCTCACAAAATTGAGTAAACTGTTCCCGTGGACGGATATGACAACACGCCCCTGTAAAACCAGTGGTGGCATGATACGTGGCAGGGGCGAACCGATCCGACCTGCTTCAATTCCATCATGCGCGATAAGGATGATTATGACACCGATAAGACGGGCTGTTGGTGCCACGTTGCCGTAGATATGGGTAGACACCTGTTGAGGGTCAATCCATCGGACAATGCAGATGCCCTGATGATCCTGAATGCCAGCAGCATTTGTTCGCCGATGGCATCTATGATCGGTATGACCGGCTTAAGCTTATGGACAAGGCGGCTTATCTCGCCTTTGTCCTTGATATTATCCGTCGCCATGGAGACCAATTTCATGCGCAGAAACGCTCAGCCGTATTTCAAAAACAGATTCTCAGCCCTCACCATCACGGAGATACCCTCCGTACCGGGCGTTGACCGAACGAAATATATGACGATTTTATCAATGAATATTTATCTGTTCTGGTAAATTTTCTTTCGGGAATGATGCTGCGGGCGGTCCGGTTGCTCCCACAGGGACAGCTTGAGGGAACAGGTTTGCATTTCGTCAATCGATCCTGACGGCCGGTTCAGTGATTTTCTTTCGGTCACTTCGGGAAAGGACCGAGATGTCCATTTGTATTATAATAAATTTTACGTAAATATCAAAACTGATCGTAAGTATTATTCGAAAAAAACTACCCTGACATAGAAATATAAAAAATTTCGACACGATTCCGTCACGTTTTTTATTTTATAAAATGTTATATTTTTCTCTGAACCTATGAAACCTCGCCCGTCCCCGATGGTTTGTCATGCGTCGGTCCAGTGAGAGGCCGCCTCATATCACCAAAAGGAATGGAACAATGGCAAATCAGGGCGGAAGCCATGAACAGCACGTCAAGGCTGGCGAGCAAAGCCACAAGAATGCTGGCACCTCGCAGGGCGAAAAGAATGAAGGAGGACACGGCTCTGGTACCCGTGGCGGCACGCATGAACAGCATGTCAAAGCTGGCGAGCAGAGCCACAAGAACACCGGCTCCTCGCAGGGTGGAAAAAGCGACGACGAACATGGCTCCAGTACCCGTGGTGGCACGCATGAGCAGCATGTCAAAGCAGGCCAGCAGAGCCATAAGAATACCTGACATCATACCGGATGCCAGTGGCATCGGTGCCACCGTTTTTATCCCTGAAAACTGAACAGGCCACCCAGTTTACTGCCTGTCACATGGTGGTCAGGCGGTAGGTGCGCTTTGAAAATGGAGAAAATCAATGGGCTTGTTTTCAAAACCGATAAAGACCCTTGATGATCTGTTTGTGCATACGTTGCAGGATATCTATTACGCCGAAAACCAGATCGTCAAAAACCTCCCGACCATGGCGGAAGAAGCCACGGACCCACAACTGAAGGCCGCGTTCCAGCATCACCTGACGGAAACGGAAGGGCACGTGCGCAGGCTGGAGCAGGTATTCCAGATGCATGATCAGCCCGTCAAAGGCGTGACCTGTCAGGCCATGGATGGCATTCTGGCCGAGGCGAAGGAAATTATCAGCGACTGCGATGATCCCGAGGTACGTGACGCAGCCATGCTCTCGGCCGCACAGGCCGTCGAGCATTATGAAATAACCCGCTACGGAAGCCTTATCGCTTATGCCCGACAGCTTGGCCGACCCGACTGTGCCAGCCTTCTGCAGCAGACGCTTGAGGAAGAAAAGGCAGCCGACCAGAAGCTGACGCGTATTGCCGGGGCAGGTGTGAACCAGCATGCTGCCTGAGGCTTCGGAATTCTTCCCGACCGGTGGGACGGCATCTCATCAGGGCAGGAAAGCCCCATGATCATGACCGGGTCATACGCGGAAGGAATAGAGGCACTGGGGCCCGACCCCAGTCGCCTCATGTGATATGCGCCCGGAAAACCAATCCCTTTAAAGTAAAGTCAATCAAGCAGGATACGGAAGACGAAACGCTGTTGATGTATAGAAAAGTAGTTCATTAACATCCTGAATAAACAGGAATCCAGATTACACTGATTTGACCAGAGCGTAATTTGTTCAACGATCAGGCTGCGAGATCAAGCCTGTTATGTTTGTAAAAAAAGTCACGTTTGGGTTAGGTCTCTGTTAGAGCCTGATCCGAAATTTTTTGAACAATACCAGCATGTTGTGATTCATCCGTCTTTGCGAAGAGATGGAGTGAATGGTGGCATGGACTGGTATTGCCCGACACGAACATAGCCGGGAGGGACTACGATATCCATCGGATATGACGGATGCCGAGTGGGCTTTGATTATGCCGTTCGTGCCCCCGGCGAAACGGGGCGGACGGCCTCGCACGGCGGATATGCGCGAGGCTGTAAACGCGATACTCTATATCGCCTCGGGTGGGTGTGCGTAGCGTCTGCTGCCGAAATGCTTTCCACCGGTCTCGACCGTCAGGCGCTACTTTTACGCATGGCGTGATGCCGGACTGTTCGAAGCGATGAACACGGTACTGGTCATGAACCTGCGGGAGATCGAAGGGCGTGAGGCCTCCCCGAGCGCGGGCGTGATTGATAGCCAGTCGGTGAAAACCACGGAAAGTGGGGGAATTTCCGGTTATGACGCTGGAAAGAAGGTCAAAGGTCGCAAGCGCCATATTCTGACGGATACCTGCGGCTTCCTGATCTTCCTCCCTGTTCATGCCGCTGACATTCAGGATCGTGAAGGGGCTGTCGATGTCCTGGCGGCAATACGCAAACACTTTCCATGGCTTCGCCACATCTTCGCCGATGGCGGCTATGCCGGTAATAAACTGCGATCCGCGCTCGCCAGCATGGGAAAATGGACGGTCGAAATCATCAGGCGATCAGACACAGCCAGGGGCTTTGAAATCCTGCCTCGCCGCTGGGTGGTCGAACGAACATTCGCCTGGCTCGGTCGCTGCAGGCGGCTCGCCAAAGACTGGGAAAAGTCCATAGCCTCGTCAACAGCGTGGACTTTGATCGCCTTATCGTAAAGGGAAAACACGCCAAGATCGCCATTACCGCAATCATGCGAAAGCTCATCGTCCTCGCAAACGCCCTGCTTCACAAAGATCGGCTTTGGATGCCAAAAGCCGCTTGACCACAACGGATACTCTTAGAGTCCTTTTTGGAAATTCGCTGATGAGCGTTTCGGCGTAACAGGAGGTTTCTCGTGGCGATGTGGATCATGGCCTTTGCCACGTCGATACGCTGCTCATAATCCTCCACCGGTTGGCGCTGACGGATTATCCAGCTGAATATCCGGTCAACGACCCATGGACGCGGCAGGATTTCAAACCCCTTTGCTGTGTCGGACTGGCGGATGATCTCGACCGTGAAGTCGAGAAAGGCGGCCCTGCCCATCAATTGCAGGCGATCATAGGCCCCGTCTGCGAACAGATGTTTCATCCAAGGCCAGCGTTTGCAGATGGCATCCAGGATCATCTGGCCTCCCGCGCTATCCGAAATATCGGCCGGTGTCAGCCTGACCAGAAGCAGGCGGCCATCCGTATCGACGGCAGTACGCTAATTAAAACTAACGATCTTCTTGTCAGCGTCATAGCCACGTTCCTTTGCATGGAGTGCTTTGACGCCATGCACCCAGATGGACTGGCCTCGCGTCCCGCGGCTTCAGGCAGGCATCATGGATGGTCTGGAACAGGAAACGACGCATCAGTCTGCGAAACCACCAATAGACGGTCTGCCACGGACCCAAATGGGCCGGCAACATTTCCCTGTCGCACCCTGAGCGGACAAGATAGCGCAGCGCACTAATGATCTCGCGAAAATCGGTCGCCAACTTCCAGCCTTGCCGGTTCGCGGGGGGCAGCAGGGGGAGCTATGTACTCCCATTCCTCATCGGTCAGATCAGAGGGATAGTGTTTTTCCTGCGCGTCATGCTGGCCATACGGCCCCGTTGTGCTGGCGTTTACATCCTGCGTTTGAATCACGCTCAAACCTTCTTGAAAACCTATCACGTCAATTTTCAAAAAAGATTCTTGGGCCGAGGTTGCAAAGTGTACGTTCATCGGTAGCTCGTTACGAAAGAAGTTGCCCATGTCTATCCGCATTGGCGTCGCTGGTTGGTCGATTCCTTCTTCGATGGCGGAACAGTTCCCATCTGCCGGAACGCACCTGCAACGCTACGGTAAGCGGTTTTCCTGTGTCGAAATCAATAGCAGCTTCTACCGGCCGCATCGACGCATGACATATGAGCGCTGGGCAGCAAGCGTGCCACCTTCTTTTCACTTCGCCCTTAAGCTCCCCAGAGCAATTACGCATGATCGTCGCCTCGTCGATTGTCAGATTCTCATTGAAAAATTCGCCAAGGAAACGAGCGGCCTGGGCGACAGACGAGGCCCTATCCTGGTGCAGCTTCCTCCGAGTTTTTCCTATCGCGGCGACATCGTGGAACATTTTCTTCAAGAGTTGAAAAGCCTGATTGCTGGGCCGATTGTTCTGGAGCCCAGACATGCGAGTTGGTTCGTCCCGGAGGTCGACCATATGCTGGAGAGGCAGCAGGTCTCACGGGTCGCTGTGGATCCAGCCAAACCAATATCTGTGGCAGCACACCCCGGAGGATGGCGGGGTCTTGCGTATTTCCGCCTTCATGGCTCGCCACGCATTTATGAATCTACCTATGGTAAAGAGACCATTGCAGCGCAGACAAAAACGGTTGCATCTCTTGCAGCACAGGGCGTCGAAGTCTGGACAATCTATGATAATACAACCTTCGGGGCCGCTACACAGAATGCACTCGATCTGGCTGAATCCTTGAACCAAAGCAAAAGCTGAACAGTTCAACGCTCATCCATCATTTTCATCAATCAGGCCATACACCCAAACAAAAAACGAGCCTGCTGATATCGTGGGGTTTCACAAACTGGAAGTGGGGGCGGGGACAGGATTTGTTCCCAAATTTCTACAATGGCAGAATGTGTTTTGGGCGGAGCAAAATAGATGGTTCCTGCAGTGCTGGCATTGCCCGGCGGGCTAGTCGCAGCAGGCCTGTCGTACTGTTAACAGCCTGAGCCGTGGAGGTAGGCCGCTGGCTCTTTTCTTCCGTCCTGCCATCATGAGGCATCGGTACCAGAGAAAGACATAAGGCCATCCATGGATAACAGGGCATGCCCGTGCAGACACCCTCCAAGTAATAGAGAACCGGTTGCTCTTTGAGTTACTGATACGCCTGTTCGCAGCGGCCAGTAGCGTAGCCTGAGGGACGTGTCGACAGGTCGATTGGAAAGGTAGTATTTCGGCTCTCTGGTTCCGCGATGTCCGTTGACCCTGCGCTATACCGCAGTTTTCAGTATCTTATGGGTAGGAACAGATTGCTGCTCCGGTAATGGATGGGATGTGGGATGGTTTGCGTTTTCTGATTGGAAATACGATTTCCACATTAACTGGATAGACTTCCTGATTACGCGGAATCCCGTGTCCAGCGCGGGTTCTGCGCATTCTTGTGGTCACTGGAGACTGGAGGCGATCAGACCTGCAATGTAATCCGTAATTATCGCTCACTGCACTTTATGATCCAGGCCATACTTCTCTATCCGATCGTCAGTCATTGTTCATCGTCAGTTCCCGCTACAGCAGGTCATCCATGGATCACTGGTCGCATTTGTTGGGAATCCTTATCCCAAATGCCCTGCTCAAGTAGTGCGGAAAGCTCCGGCGGGTGTTCTGGAGCGCCTCATGATTGATATTACGCATCATGAGGCTGATAGCATGGTGGTATTATTTTTTTACAGATACGCCTGTAAAGGCAGCAGATAATGGCGGGGGTCAGTCCTCATGCTCGGCGGAAGACAGGCTGTATGGAAAGGCCTCCGGGTTGAAAAGGGCAAGCAGGATGCCGCCGAAGGCGACTGCGATGGCCAGAGGGGTTAAGACCCCAAAGCCTGCATGGGTCAGTATCTGTCCGCCTGCGGCGGAACCCAGCAGGATGCCGGCATTGCTGGCGGAATTGATGGCAGCCCCCGCCACGTCGGGGCGTGTCGCGCGGGCACGGATTGCGCCGGACATGACACAGGGAATAATGGCCGAATAGCCAGTACACCATAGTCCGACCGTACCCACGGCCATCCAGCCGGACAGGATGTGCCCATACATCAGTCCCATGCCAACCAGCATGCAAAGACCACCGCCCAGCAGGCCCGCGGCCGGATGCCGGTCAATAATCTGTCCTGCCCCCCAAAGCCCAAGAATACTGACGGCACCCGTAAGCAACAGCGCAACGCTAAGCGCGCCTGTGGTCAGTCCATGGGCGAGCAGCAGGGGCGTGACATAGGTATAAAGCAGGTTATGCGCCACAAAGAATACGGCGTTGACAGCCACCACCACCAGAAAGATCCGCATGACCCGGCGGGAAGCTAGGCTGGGAATTCCGTCCCTGACCTGCACGGGGGACGAGACGGGGGGAAGGAAAAACGCGATGCACAATGTAAGCAGGACAGCAAGGCCCGTCATGATGAACATGGCAACCCGCCATCCTGCCAGATGCCCGACCGCCGCAGCCCCCGGCACGCCCAGGATCGCACCAAGAGAGGTGCCTCCAAAGACGAATGAAATGGCCCGTCCGGTCATGCGCTGTGGTACCAGTCGCGCCGCATAGGCCGAAACAATCGACATCAGCAGGGCATGCGCCAGTCCCCCGATCAGACGCCCTGTGCATAACAGGGCAAAGGTAGGGGCCATGGCGACGACAAGGTTGGACAGAACATAGCCTGACAGCGAGACGAGTACCAGCCTTTTGCGATCAATATGCGCGGTCATGATCGTAAGCGGTACGGCCCCCAATGTAACCATGAGGGCAAAGGCGCTGACGGCCAGTCCCGCCTGTCCTGCCGGGATACCGAAGGTCCGGGCCATATCGATCAGTATGCCAACGGGCGCTACCTCACTGGTCAGGGCTGTGAAGGTACACGCAAACAACGCCCAGAGACCAATAACGGCTCCAGCCGGCAGGTTTTTAAAAAGCATGACGACCCGTTTCGAATACTGTCATTCGGACTGATACCGATTCTTCGAAACCCTTCTGGCACTCTCTGTGTAAAAACGGAATAGGTGGTTTTGGAATAGGAGGAAATCAGTATTATTACATAATTTTTCAGCACCATGACAGCAAACAGGTTTTATCGGGATGTGTGGGGCTGTTTGCCAGATGGAATGGGGAAAGAGATGACAGTCCCGCCGTTTTCGCAAGGCGGGCGGAGGGGGAAGGTGGGGCGTTGTAACGGTTTAAAAGCCTGTGTTGCCTTCGCTGTTCTTCATTGGATCTCCGGAAGTTCTCGATGAACGGAGGCATAGCTGCAAGTGGATAGGCGCTGTCGATTCTTCATTGCTTCCGCTCACGGCCGCGACAGGGTTCGGAAGGAGACACCCCGTCGCCATTCCGGTTTCGCTCCCAGATAGGCGATCAACATTCTGTTCTGATGATGACAGGAATAGAACGTCGCAACACGTTTATAGGTGTGTTGGGGCCAGAAATTGCTCAGATACAATTATTGGGTTGAAAAGTTGGAAGATATCATTCGTGTGGCCAAGGGGTCGTATATCCATGGTAGCATTATATATTAAGAAACAAACCTGTCGGCGATCGCCAGGATCGATTGATGTGTATAAATTTATAAAATCCTGCAATCATTGATTGATGCGAAATCTGCATAATGAAATCAGTTATTTATGATAATATTATCGCATCTAATCGTCTCGGAATGACAAATGGATAGGCATATAGAAGCATAAAGGAAAATAAACCTATCTTATGCGCATTTGTCATAAAAAATTCATGATGATGAAACGTATTGTTTCGGATGTGTTGCCTGCTTGCACTGTCATTTAAACTTCACGTGAACCGCAAAAGGTCGATTAGTAGATGGTTTCCTGCATTCGATATTGCAGGAGAATACTTGTGCCAACGAAGTTACGGCGTAATGGGCGTGTTGCTCTTGGCTTGTTCTGTTCCGCAATGGCCCTGTCCACGGCCCATGCCCAGACGGTACAGCCTTATGCAAAGGACAGAAAACCTGACCCGTCTGCCCGCAAGACGGCGGGGCCTGTGCATGGTCATAAGGAAGAAGCCTCTTCTTCTGCCAATGTCGAGCAGATCATGGCCACGGCCCGTCGCACGCGATCGGAACAGAGTATCAACCACACCCAGCTTCAGCGTATCCTGCCCGGTATAAACCCGGTCAAGGCCCTTGAGATCCTGCCCGGTGTGGTATTTGAAGATGCTGATCCGTGGGGAAATAACGAACAGAATTCATCACTGTATATCCATGGTTTCAACCAGAACCAGCTTGGCTTTACTCTGGATGGTGTCCCGCTGGGGGATCAGTCCTATGGTAACTTTAACGGCCTTTCCCCCCAGCGCGCGGCCATAAGCGAGAATATTGGCTCCGCTTCGGTTGCAACGGGCTCGGGTGCGCTGGGCACGGCATCGACCAGCAATCTTGGCGGGTCGCTGCAGTTTACCACCCAGGACCCGCTGCATAAGGCAGGCGGTCAACTGTCCCAGACATTTGGTAGCTGGTCCACGTTCCGCACGTTTGCGCGTGTCGATACCGGTGATTTTGGTAACGGGAATTCCGCCTATGTATCATGGGCGCGACAGGATGCGCGGGCATGGGATTTTGCGGGTCATCAGGGCGGCAATCAGGTCAATGCCAAGTTCGTTCATCAGGGATCAAAGGACAAGATCACTGCTTTCTTTGACTGGTCGGACAAGGTTGAACCCAACGAGGACGGTATTGTCGAACCACAGGGCGGCAACATGTATGTGCGCCCGTTCCTGTATCCCAGCCTGAACGAAGCGGTAAAATATTACAATTCAGCGCAATACCAGAATGCAGGGCTGAATTACCGCAATTACTATTCCGATGCGCAGCGCGAGGATTTTCTTGCCTATGTAAAGTGGTCACACGATTTCAGTTCCCACCTGCACTGGGATAACCAGATCTATTATCATCATGATATGGGCGAAGGTGTGGTTGCGGGTCCGATTTCCGCTGCCGGACTGCCAACCCTGTTTGGCGCTTACTTTCCTACGGATTCCTCCAGCCAGCTTTCGGATGTGTTCGGTGGTTCGGGCATGGCGACACGTACTACGGAATACTGGGATAACCGGGGCGGCATCATGTCGACCCTGCATTATGATGTAGGGCACCATCATATTGAACTGGGTGGATGGTACGAGCGTAACAACAATACACAGGCGCGGCGTTGGTACGCTTTTGACATCAATAACCCCACCACACCTTATGACCGGCAGTCGAACCCGCTGATCCATCAATATACCAACTATTTCTATACAAATACATGGACGACCCATCTGCAGGATAACTGGCAGATTACGAAGAATTTCTCCCTTAGCGCGGGGTTCAAGTCCGAACTGGTCTATACCAACGGCACGCTGCCTGTTGCGGCACTGCCCGGTTCGCTTTCCCCGTCCAATGCGCGGACAATTCCCGGCGGCACGATTGCGGCGGTCAAACCATTCCTGCCTGCGTTCGGGGCCTTGTGGAACTTTACGCCGCATGAGCAGTGGTTCGCCAATATTCAGGAAAACATGCGTTCGTTCCAGGATACGGGTTATGGCAGTGCCAGCCCCTGGGGCATGACCAGTCAGGCCGCGTTTGAAGATTTCAAGAAAAACGGCAAGCCGGAAACTGCCTGGACCTATGAGACGGGTCTGCGTACCAGCAGGCGTGTTCACTTTGGCCCGCTTACCAATTTCAGCGGTCAGCTTGAATATTATCACGTCCATTTCTCCAACCGCCTGCTCGCTGTTTCTTCTTCTCCCTCCCTTGGCTATATTTCAGGCAGCGCCACCATCCTGACCAATGTGGGTTCGGTTTCAACGGACGGTATGGATCTTTCGTTCACGGCGCAGTTCGGTCCGCATTTTTCATTCTATAATGCGCTTTCCTATAACAAATCCGTCTATAACGATAATTACATGAGCGGGACGACAGTGGTGCATACGGCAGGCAAGAATGTTGTCGGCCTGCCGGACTGGACCGAAAAATTCGTAGCATCCACCAACTGGGGTGATTTCTATGCACAGTTCACTGGTGATGTGATCGGCAGGCGTTACGCGACATTTACCAATGACCTGTCTGTCAAATCCTATGCCCTGTTCAGCGTCAATGCGGGATACACCATCCGGGGCATTCCCCATGTGCAGGGGCTTAAGATACAGGGTAATATCACCAACCTGACAGGGGAGCGGGGCTGGTCTACCCTTAGCGCCACCAACGCGACCGCTCAGTACACGGCTTACCCGATCGCACCGCGCATGTTCTTCCTGACTGTCGGCGCGAGCTTCTAGGAACAGATGGATGCTGACACGTAGACAGGCCATGACAGGTACCCTGACGGGTCTGGGCATGTTGATGACGCGACAGGTTCTTGCGGCGCCCTCCCTGGCGCCGCAGCCTCTCCTTATAGCGCACAGGGGGGCTTCGGCCCTACGGCCTGAACATACGCTGGCTTCTTATGCCAAGGCCATAAGTGACGGGGCCGACTATATCGAGCCTGATCTGGTGCCAACAAAGGATGGCGTGCTGGTAGCACGCCATGAAAGTAACATCGCAGGCACGACCGATGTCGCACTGCGCCCCGAATTCGCATCCCGCCGCCGCACGCTTACAATCGACGGCACGACGGAGACGGGGTGGTTTACGACAGATTTCACGCTGGCGGAACTCAGGACCCTGCGCGCCAGGGAGCGTCTGCCCGGCGTGCGGGCGCATAATACCCGTTATGATGGGCATTTCGATGTTCCCACATTTGAGGAAGTCATAGATTTCGTAGCTGCCGAATCAGCAGCGCGGGGACGTGTGATCGGACTGATACCTGAAATCAAGAACTCGACACATTTTCATAAACTGGGCCATACGCCAGAAGAAACATTCCTCCATGTTCTGGCCGCGCACGAATATACACGGTACTGCCCGCTGGAGGTCCAGTCGTTCGAGACAGCAAACCTGCGCCAGCTTCACGGCCGGGTACAGGCCATCAACCCGCAGGCACGGCTTATGTTCCTGATGGGCGAACGCAACCAGCATATTCCTGATACACTGAGATCAGCAAACCCTGTTACCTTTGGCGATCTCATGACGGTTGAGGGGCTGCGCAGCGTACGGCAATACGCCGACGTGATCGGTCCATCCAATACAGATATCATACCGCGCGATGCTTCGGGTGCATGGCTTGAGCCGACCAGCCTTATTGATGATGCCCATGGCGTCGGGCTGCTGGTGCATTCCTATACTTTCCGGCCCGAAAACTGCTTCCTCCCTGCGCAGTTACGTAATGGGGAAGGGGACAATGCGCGTAATCCCCAAGGGTCCATTGCCGAAATACGACGGTCCCTCGACCTCGGGCTGGATGGTTTCTTTACCGATGATCCTGCAATCGGTCGTATGGCATTGGGCAGCTAGAGACCGGTAGCCGCCGGGATTTTTCCAGGGAAGGCGCCGGACCGGTCAGGAAGCATGGCGCATTGCCATCCGATGCCCATGCTTCTGGCCATGATGGGCCGCCCCGCTGTAGCGGAAACCCTGCTGCCGACAAATTCATTTTGTGGGGTCGTAACGGTCCCTATAAAGACAGGCTGATGAAGCGGGGACAGCCCCATCCGTCAGGTAACGCTCCATCGCCCGGTCAATGCGGTCTTCCGTGCCGCCGTAGAGTTTCACGAGAGAAGTCAGCAGTTGGACCATACAGAAATCGTCAAGGCGCTCGGCACTTTTCTGGCGATTATGAATCCCTTCCTCAGCCTGCCGGTATTCCTGGCGATGACATCAGGATTCACGGTTGCCCAGCAGCGCGTTCTGGCGGCGAAGGTTACGTTATTTTCAGCCATCATGTGTCTGGTAATACTGTTTGCCGGGCAGAAAATTATCGGTTTCTTTGGCATTACCATTGACCAGTTCCGGATTGCTGGCGGCATTGTTCTGGCCCAGATTTCCTGGTCGATGCTCAACGGCAGCAATATCGCCTCCCATCAGGGCAGCCATCAGGAGCAGGCGCAGATCCAGAACCTGTCCGGACTGGCTTTCTATCCCCTGACTTTTCCCATGCTGATTGGTCCCGGCACGATCGCGACCATCATCATCTATACGGGCCATGGCGGGTCACTGAGCGCTACGCTGGAAGTGGGCGGCATCATTGCCGGAATTCTTCTGATATTATTTGGCGTGCTGTTCTTTTCATCGGAAATTGGCCGGGTCATGAGCGAGACGATGCGGACCATCACCACCCGTCTTATGGGCATGATTCTTCTGGCCATTTCCGTGGGTATGGTTGTAGCGGGTCTTAAGGCGGTGTTTCCGGGGCTGTCATAGCAGGCCCCACGTATCGAAATGCATGCAAAGAAATGGCGCATGTGATTGCAGTCTGCCTGTTTATACGTCGGACGGGCAGGGGGCTTATGTCCGGTCCTTGCGTATTCCGGACAGGAAGACTTCCCACGCGCGTTCGAAAAACCCGTTGCGTATCCGCGGGTCGCGCATCTTGTTCTGGCCTAGCATGGTATTCTGTAATGGCCAGCCCAGCACCAGACTCATCAGAACCCTGGTCGTTTCCTCATGATCGGTGGATTCAATGTAGCCTCGGTCAGCCGCAGTTTTCAGAAGCCGGCCGAGCGTCGCTACAAAAGGGTCCACGATCGTTTCCCGCATTTCCTCCGCTACGGAGGGGATGCGATGTCCGTCCGCAATGATGATCCTGTAGGCTTCAAGGGTTTCGGGCCTGAGCATGAAATCAAGGAAGAACAGCGCTATTTCCCGTGTGGCCGCCAGTGGATCGGTGGACGAAGCCTCGACCGCGCTGGCTTCTTCCAGCAGGAGCTTTCCACGCGCGGCGACCACGGCCCTGAACAGGGCTTCCTTTGAGGGATAGCGGCGATAGAGACTGGCCTTGCTGCACCCCGCCACGCGGGCGATCCGTTCCAGCGAGGTGGCGGCATAACCCTGTTCAACAAAAAGCGCGGTCGCCACATCAAGGACATGCCGGTCAAGCTGCGCCGAACCTTCCGGGGTTGGGCGCCCACCTGTGCGGGGTGGTCTTGATGGGGTGTCAGCCATGCTTCATCCTTGAACTTATGGCCTGTCGGCCACGATATGGCATGAAACATAACATGATATGTCCGTTTCACGCCAACACGCCCCGACGTATCCGACAGACGGGACACGCATGTCAGCAGCGTTTCTTCGTGTCCAGATCGCCGGAGGTTTTTCACAGGCGGAGACCGTAACCTGCATTCAGGAGATCGGGGACGTTGCAGGGTGGGCGGGGACGATCCGGAATTACCCTTCCTTGCGGGGGGAATCCCGGACTGAATGCCAGGCCGCCTGTTTTTGGAAAAAATCTGGTCCAGATGCGCGGGAATTGCTGACCCGGAAAGATAATTGATGACTTTACATGATCCAGTCGGCACGGCCTACGTTCGGGATTGTATCATGCAGGGTTCAGGATGGGAGAAGCACGATGAACGCAACGCAACGGGGTTATCTGGCAGGGGCGGCAGCCGTCGCCCTGATGTTGGGGGTGGGAGCGTGGAAAGTGACCATGCGCCCTGAACAGGCGACGCTGCAGGTGGCGCAGGGAACCGGGCCGCATCCTGTATTGCCCGCACCGAACAGGACGCTCATGCCAACGGTGAACGTAGCGACACCCAGCGTCTGGCATGATGGGGAACACCCGATTACCGCGCCCGGACTGTCTGTCAGTGCGTATGCCACGCATCTCGATCATCCCCGCTGGCTCTATACGCTTCCGAATGGGGATGTTCTGGTTGCCGAGAGCAATTCCCCCGGAACGGATAAGCCGACGCTCAAGAACCGGATCGCCCGTTTCATTATGGGGCAGGTGGGGGCAGGCGGAGAAAGCCCGAACCGCATTATCCTGCTGCGGGATACAAAAGGAAATGGCGTGGCGGATGTGCAGACTGTCCTGCTCGACCATCTCTATTCTCCCTTTGGCATGGCATTGGTGGGTGATGATCTTTATGTGGCGGATGCGAATGCGATCCTTCGCTTTCCATATCATGAGGGCGACACGCATATTACCGGACCGGGCGTAAAGGTCACGGATCTGCCCGCGGGTTATAACCACCACTGGACCAAGAATATTCTGGCCAGCCCTGACAACAGGACCCTGTATGTCACCATCGGTTCCAACAGTAACATTGCCGATAATGGCATGGCGGTGGAGGAAGGGCGGGCCCGGATCGACCGGCTGGATATCGCGACGGGAGAACTGACACCTTTTGCTACGGGCATGCGCAACCCGAATGGTCTGGCATGGGAACCCCATACGGGTGCGCTGTGGGCGGTTGTCAATGAGCGTGACGAGATCGGCAGTGATCTGGTGCCTGATTACATAACCGCCGTGCAGGAAGGGGCGTTCTATGGTTGGCCCTACAGTTATTATGGACAGCATGTCGATACGCGGGCGCAGCCACAGCAGCCCGACATGGTGGCGCGGGCGATTGCGCCGGATTACGCGGTCGGGCCGCATACCGCATCCCTCGGCATCGCATTTTCCGACAATGCAGCCCTTCTGCCCGATGACTGGCGGCACGGATTATTCGTCGCCCAGCACGGTTCATGGAACCGACGGCCCAAAAGTGGCTATAAGGTCGTTTATGTACCGTTTGTCGATGGCCATCCGGTGGGAACGCCCAAAGATGTGCTGACGGGATTTCTGACGCCTGACGAAGCGCATGTGCATGGCCGCCCGGTTGGCATGGCGCTGGATCATGACGGTGCCCTGCTGGTGGCGGATGATGTAGGCGGTGTTATCTGGCGCGTTACCGGAAACGGGCAGGGCGCGACGGCAGCGGGACATGAATAAACAGGGAGCGCCAGATGTGGCGCTCAACCTGATTTGCCGATCCGGGCGTGGCGGTAGCATTGACCGGGGCATCGGATGGGGAATGTTGCCCATTCCGGTCGGGCCGTGTCGCCTGTGGCACAAGAGGGCCTTCTCCTGATCCTTCTCCGGGAGGCACGATGTCAGTTAAGAATGCGAAACTGTTGCATTTCTGAGACACCCTGCAATGATCTGCAATAGAGGATATTGAGAATAATTATCAAAGTGTTTATGGCAACAGTCTGCAATTAAGAGGCTGTCGCAATAATGAGAAACAAGACCATACGCCAGAAACTCAGGCCTTTTTCCCTGCTTACCGCCAGCATGGCTCTTGCCTGCGCGGCATCGGGTGCGCAGGCGGCGTCGGACCCGGCATCTCCCGCCGCGCAGGATTCCAGTTCGACCACGACGGGTTCGTCCACCAGGACTGACACCAGTGTTCAGGATGCCTACACACATGATTCGGACCATAGCCATGATCTGACCCACGTCACGGCATCCCCGATGAATGTGCTGCATGAATCCATCGGTCTGAGCCGCATGCCGCAGGACGCCATGCACACGCCGCAGAACGTGAACGTTGTGCCGCAGATACTCATGCAGCAGCAGAATGTTAAATCCCTTGATGAGGCCCTGAAAAACGTGCCGGGCATCACCGCTTCGGTGGGCGAGGGCGAAGGCGGCATGGCCGGGGACCAGTTCCTGATCCGTGGTTTCGCGGCACAGAACGATATTTATGAAAACGGCCTGCGTGACTTTGGCGTCTACACGCGCGACAGCTTCTATTATGACCACGTTTCGGTCATCAAGGGACCGTCATCGGAAGTGTTTGGCAATGGCACGACCGGGGGCGCAATCAACATCGTGACCAAGACCCCCCATCTGGGCAACAGCTATCAGGCCAGTTTTTCAGGCGGCAGCGGGTCCTATTATCGCGGCACGCTAGATGTGAACTATCAGCTTAACAGCACGACCGCCTTCCGCCTGACCGGTATGGGGAATGAGAACAACGTGGTCGGGCGTGATTACATCTATTCCCACCGTTGGGGCATTGCACCGTCGCTTGCGTTCGGTCTGGGCAAGAAAGTGTCCTTCGTTCTGGAATATTTCCACCAGAACGATAACCGCATCCCTGATTACGGCGTGCCGGTCGTCTATTCATCCGCCAACGCCATTGGGCGCCCCGTTACCGAATACGGTGTCAAGCGCACCAACTGGTATGGCACCACCTATGATCAGGATGATTCCAGCACGGACATGATCACCGGTCGCCTGACGGCCAAGGTCAATCCGATCCTGACGTTATATAACGACATGCGTGGCGGTATCTTCCATCGCTACTTCTCCGCATCGCAGGAAGCATGTTCGAACTTCAGCAGCGGTGCCACCCTGACGAACAATACCATCAATGGCGTTGCACCGTCGTCCACCTGCCAGTCCGATTTCTTTTCCTCCAACCCTGCCGCGGCACAGGTGGCGCGTAATGGTGGGGTGGGTGGTCCGGAACCCTACCGGCAGAGCGACTGGTCCATACAGGATGTGTTTTCCGGTGTCGCACACCTGAAAACCGGGCGTATCCGTCATGAAATCATCGGCGGTTTCGATATTGAATACGTGACCGACCATCGCCAGAACTACGCTTATGGCTCTAACCGTCCCGGCACCAGCCTACTTGATCCCTCGCCTTACGTTCCGGGGCTGACGCTGGGGAACTGTAGCCAGTATCCGAACCGGCTGGTCAATATCGGCAATGGCGTAGGGCGCAAGTGCTACAAGGACAGTGATGCGCTGGATGTCGGCTTCTTCCTGTCGGATCAGGTCTGGCTGACGGATTACCTGTCGGTCAAGGCCGGTTTCCGCTGGGATAACTGGAACAGCCATTACAGCGCCACCGGTGGCAGCACGGCTACGCCCGATGTGCATTACGGCCAGAACGAGACGACCATCAACCCGTCCGTCAGCATCATGTACACCCCGCGCAGCAACCTCATGGTGTATTTCAACTGGTCGGAATCCACCACGCCGCTCAGCCTGTATGTCACTAACAGCTCGGAACCCCTGAACGCCAAGAGTGCGAGTGCTGCCCCAGAACGCAGCAGACTGTATGAAGTCGGCACGAAATACAGCGCCTTCCACGATCGCATCGGCTTTACCGCTGCCCTGTTCCGGCTGGAAAAGAACAATTCGGTCCAGACCGACCCCAGCACGGGCGATATCAGCGCGACCAGCGATCAGGAACGCAATCAGGGGCTTGAACTCAGCGCATCTGGCACGCTTCTGCCCAACTGGATGTTCTACGGCACCTATGCACTGTACGATCCCACCATTACCAAGGCCGGTTCCACGACTTCCAAGCAGGGCGGGCAGATCCAGTACGTGCCGCATAATCAGGCAACGGCGTGGACCAGCTATGAGATCGCGCCCCGCAAGCCATGGAACATGACTATCGGCGGCGGTATTACATGGCGGCAGGGCGTATGGCTGGATCAGGCCAATACCGCGCGCGTGCCCGCCACGGTGGAATTCGATGCGATGGTCTCGCACCATTTCGCCGATCACTGGAAGGTGGCGATGAATGCCTATAACCTTGATAACCGGCTGAATTACGGCAGCCTGTTTTCAAACCGGGTTACCCCTTCCATCGGGCGGTCATTTCTGTTCAACATCTCCGCACAGTACTGACCCGCATGTCGCGACAGCGACATGCTAACCGAGGCAATCTTTCATGCTGCTGCATATCCCCGCCCTGCTTACCGCCGACGAACTGTCCCATTGCCGCGCCATGCTGAAAAATGCGCAATGGACCGATGGCCGCGAGACGGCGGGGATACAGTCAGCCAAAAGCAAGAACAACCTGCAACTGCCGCGGGATAGTGAAGCCTGCCGGGAACTGGGTGAAGTGGTCCTGCGGGCATTGGGGCGCAATGCCCTGTTCAACAGCGCGGTGCTGCCCTACCGGGTCAGCCCGCCGCTGTTCAACCGCTACGACAGCGGCATGAGCTTTGGCGCGCATGTGGATAATGCCATCCGGGGCATTCTGGCCGCCGGCATCCATACGCGTATCCGCACGGATGTGTCATCCACCCTGTTTCTGACTGATCCGGATGAATATGATGGTGGTGAGCTAACCATCCATACAAACGGCAATGAACAGGCCATCAAACTGCCAGCGGGCGATATGGTGCTGTACCCCACCACCGCCCTGCATAGCGTGACGCCGGTGACACGCGGCAGCCGGGTTGCCGCTTTTTTCTGGTCCCAGTCCATGATTGCGGAAGAAAGCCGCAGGCAGATCATGTTCGATCTGGACATGCAGGTCACATTGCTGCGGGAGCGGCTGGGTGATTCCGACCCAGCCGTCCTGTCGCTGACCAACATCTATCACAACATGATGCGGCAATGGTGCATCCTGTAAGACAGGCTGGAAATACAGGCATTCGGCCCATGTTCCGGATTGTTTTTTCGTGCGCCAAATCCATGAAAACACGGCATGCGCAGGGTGATCGGTAAAGACTGGCGCGCGCCCGTGCCGGTTGCGTCATCGTTTATGCCCTGCAAGACTGTGTTTCATGGATCGCTCAGGCATGCCTGCGGGTACATGTCGTGTCCGCCATTCAAGCAACAGGTTTTTACATGAAGTCACGTGAACTCGGTCGTACAGGCATTCTGGTAAGTGAAATCTGCCTTGGTACAATGACATTTGGCCAGCAGAATACGGAAGTGGAGGGACATGCCCAGCTTGATATGGCCCTTGCGCACGGTATCAATTTTATCGACACCGCCGAACTGTATTCCATTCCCCCGCGTGCCGAGACCCAGGGCGCTACGGAAGCGATTATCGGTAGCTGGCTAAAAGCGCGTGGCGGGCGGGACAGGCTGATCATTGCCAGCAAGGCGGTGGGGCGCGGTAATTCCCCATGGTTCCGGCCCAATGGTGAAGAAACCCGCCTGTCTCCCGGCCAGATTCGTTATGCGCTGGAAGGATCGCTGCGGCGGCTGGGTACGGATTACATAGACCTGTACCAGTTGCACTGGCCAGATCGCAAGATTGGACTGTTCGGGGAGGGGGGGAACACCTTTACGACCATTCCGGATGCAGATGAAATTCCCATTGCGGAAACGCTGGGCGTGCTGGGGGATCTGGTAAATGAAGGCAAGATTCGCCATGTCGGCCTGTCCAACGAAACGGCATGGGGGGTCTCGCAATATCTGGCCGAGGCAAAAAACGGTGCGCCACGGGTGGTTTCGATCCAGAACGCCTACAACCTGATCAATCGCACGTTTGAAATCGGTCTGGCCGAAATGGCACTGCGTGAAAGCGTGGGGCTTCTGGCCTATTCGCCGCTGGCCCAAGGATACCTGACCGGGAAATATCTTAATGGCGCACGGCCTGCGGGTGCGCGTACCACCCTGTTCAACCGTGGCCAGCGCTACCAGAAACCGGGTGTGGATGAAGCCATTACCGCCTACCTGCAACTGGCGCGGGAGGAGGGCATGGACCCTGTCCAGATGGCCGTCGCCTTCGTAACATCACGCCCCTTTGTTACATCCAACATCATCGGGGCGACCAGCACGGAACAGCTTGAAACCATTCTGGGTTCGGTGAATGTAACCATTACGCCGGAACTGGAGGACAGGATCAACGCCATCCATCAGGTGCATTCCAACCCGGCCCCCTGATCATGTCCTGACTGCCCTGTTCATATGCATGAACGGGGCAGGGAGAGAGGTTCTTATTTGTTGGAAAAGGGCTGTCCATCCCAGGTCACGACCTTTCCCGGCCCACAGACTGCCCCCTGCGTTCCCCCAAAGCCATAAAGGGTCGCCGGGATCTTGATGTTGTTGTAAGGCAGGGTGGTCTGGACGAAGCAGGGCTGTTTGGGGTGCCTGGGGTCCCATCCATCGACCGTAATGCTTGAACCCGCACTCATGTAAAGCGATCCGGCAGGCACGCCAACCAGGGCACCCAGCACGATTTCCGGTTTGCCCGTATCGGCATTTTCAATATGACCGGTGAAGGATGTGCCACCGCGCAGGATCATCTGCTGACCATTGAAATCAAAACTCGTACCTTCAAAATCAAATTCCCAGCATGATTCCTCATCTATCCCGGCAAAGGCATTGTTATAAATGGTTCCACCGGAAAAGGTGGAACGTGGAGGGATCGAAGAACCGTCAATTGATGTGCGTGGCCCGTGATTTCTGGCTTTTGGCGATTTGATTGACGGTTTTTGCGCTGGCATCCGGTCTGCGTTTTGAGCAGATTGGGCGCTGTTATC
>NZ_JBGLOV010000022.1:0-35078 GCF_041402665.1 Komagataeibacter sp. SM21 | reverse complement strand
CTGTACGCATCACTGGAAAACCCGGGAAAATCGCTGCCTACACTGCCAGTTCTGTCATCGCGTCATGCAGATCCGGTCACAAAAACCCGTTCCAGTTCCACAAACGCACCTGTATGCTCTGGCTCAGGCTCTCCCCCGGGTAGCGCCAGTTGCAAATTCCCCATAACTGAACCCCGGTGTCGCGGGTTCGGTCTTCCCAGACTTTCGTACGCCTGGCGGCGCCCGAAACCCTTCAGGTAAGCGGATGGTCTGTTTCTGGAACGCCAACACATGGAAACAGACATTTCTGTATTCCATGTTGGTGAATTCCCGGCTCCTACCCGTCGCGGTCAATCTCTCTTCCCGCCCGCACCTCGGGGTCATTTTCAAAGGTATGCAGAACGGCTGACCAAAATGCCCGCAGGCTTGGAAAGCTGCCCCAGTTAGGTGGTTCTTCAATATCCGCCGTGGGGTCCATACCGAGCACAGCCCAACTGACGCGATCGAGGTCCATATCGCTATAGGCCAGTAACGTCCTTAATTCGTTGACTGTCTGCTGCTTGAACGGCAGGCGATGCATGCGCGGCGCATCTTCAATGACCTCGAACAGTGTATCGCCAAAGAGCTCAGGATCCTCGCCAAACGAGCTCGCGCCGAGATTAGAGAGACGCGGAAACAGGTCGAGAATATCATATTTAGTCAAGTTTAACAGTTTGGACATAGTAGATCATTCCATTGTGTTCTTTTTTGACAATTGTAACTTGAATGCGCCGCGCAGTCTTGCGCTGCCGATGGGCCCTCTCGATGACGACAGTTCCTCCCCCTGAGGTGTGTCCTTCAAGGAGGATTGCATTTCCATCTCTGGCGTTCCTGAACCAGCCATCAATCTTGGAGGCGTTATCGTTGAGCACTTTGTGAATAGCGCATTCGGATTCTTTATTCGATGTGAATAATGAAACGACAGGTCTTTTATTTGTTAACTTACGATCTATATTTTTGTTGTTCAGGTCGACGTGCTTTAGCGGGACATGACCGCCTCCTTTCCTGCGATCATGGAGCGGCGCCTCATGGTGGTTGGGATCGAACTGCTTCTGTCGATGGGGTGGAAATGGTCTGACCTGACGCTTTTGAACGAAAATTCATCAAAAACATTTTCGGGCTACCACATGGTGATAAACCTTGCGTGATAATAACGCGGCAGGTTGATCTCCACACCGCCTATTCCGCCCCGAATGCCTGCATATGGGCACCGCTATCCCTTTGGGCGAACCCCTGCCCTGTTCCCACCGCGCATTGACACGATACGGACAAATATAGTCACGATAGGGAGAGCGTCCCAAACAGGTCGCCCCCGTCAGGAGCATACCTGACCTGAGAACCAGTTCCCAATCCTTCGGTCGTCAACAAAGCGATGACTGGCGCAGCAGCCATAAAGGACATGATGACATGAGCCCCTATCGCACCATCAACCCGGCTACCGGCAAGACGGAAAAGGTCTTTGACCTTCATGACGACAAGACGATGCACGCGAAACTGTCCACCGCCCACCAGTTGTGGGAAAGCGACTGGCGGCACCGTTCCATCGCGCAGCGCAAGGCAGTCATGCTCAAAGCTGCGGAAATCCTGCGCAAGGACAAGGAGAAGCACGCCCGCCTGATTTCCATCGAAATGGGTAAGATCCTGCCCGAAGCCATCGGGGAAATCGAGCTTTCGGCTGACATCCTCGCCTACTACGCCCAAAAGGCTGAAACTTTTCTGGCACCACGTGAACTGCCGGTATCCCGGGGGCACGCCATCGTCACTAGCGAACCGCTGGGCATCATCTATTGCGTGGAACCCTGGAACTTCCCCTATTATCAGTTAGCCCGCGTCGCGGCCCCCAACCTGATGGCGGGTAATGTCGTAATGGTCAAACACGCGCCCAGCGTGCCACAATGCGCGGTGGCGTTTGAAGAACTGTTCCGTGAAGCAGGCGCGCCCGAAGGTGCCTATACCAATCTGTTCATTACCAATGACCAGTCGGAAAAGCTGATCGACTGCCCCGAGGTACGCGGCGTCGCCCTGACCGGAAGTGAACGCGCCGGTAGCGCCGTTGCATCTCAGGCGGGCCGTGCGCTGAAGAAAAGCACGATGGAATTGGGCGGATCGGACGCGTTCATCGTGCTGGATGACGCCGATCTGGATAAAGTCGTGCCGCTGGCCATCAGTGGGCGCATGTCCAATAACGGTCAGGTCTGCACCGCCGCCAAGCGAATGATCGTACATAAGTCGCTGGTTGAGGAATTCACGTCACGTCTGAAAACGGCTGTGAACGAATTCGAGTATGGCGACCCGCTGGAACAGGGTGTCAGCCATGGACCGATGAGCAGTCAGGCCGCCATGGAACGGGCCATTTCACAGGTGGAAAAGGCCGTGTCCCACGGGGCCGAACTGGTTGTGGGCGGCAAGAAGATCGACCGTGAAGGTTTTTTCATGAAGGCCGCGATCCTGACCAGCATCACCAGAGACAACCCCATTTTCTATGAGGAAATCTTTGGGCCTGTCGCCATCATCCATTCCGTCGGGAGTGACGATGAAGCTGTCGCTCTGGCCAATGATTCACCATATGGCCTGGGTGGTTCCATCCAGACCAGCGATGTAGAGCGTGGCCGCCGCGTTGCGGCACGGATCGACACGGGCATGGTGTTCATCAACAACATTACCGGCACTGCGCCCGACCTGCCATTTGGCGGGATCAAGAACTCCGGTTATGGCCGTGAACTTTCCGAATTTGGTATTGAGGAATTCCTGAACCGCAAGCTGGTTCATACTCCCTGATCCTGCCTGAGGATTCCGCCCCCTGTCGCATGTCGGGGGCGGTTTTCCATATACCACTTTTCTGTCGGGCGCATGCGACACCGCTGGAGTGGAGGGCATGCACCGCTACGGCGTTGACTGAAACGCCTTTCGTCCTTCTGAATCCAGTGCCGCAAAGTCTTCGTCGGATAGAGTGATGTCAGCGGCGGCGACGTTCTGCTCCAGATGTGCAACCTTCGAGGTGCCGGGAATTGGCAGCATTACCGGACTGCGTTTCAGAACCCATGCCAGTGCGATCTGACTTGGGTGCGCGCCGTATTTCCCTGCCATGGTGTCCAGAACTGAGCCCGGCTTCGCAAGGTCACCAGCCGCGAGCGGAAACCACGGAATGAACCCGATGTTCCGGGCGGCGCAATAATCGAGCACGTCCTCGCTGGTGCGATCAACGAGATTATAACGGTTCTGGACGGTTGCCACGTTAAAGAATTTCGATGCAGCCTTGATGTCCTCTATGGATACTTCGCTCAATCCCGCATGACGGATCAGTTTCTGGTCGATAAAGGATCTGATCGCATCGAACTGCTCATCCGCCGGAACCTTGGGATCAATCCGATGTAACTGCCACAGATCGATCTGCTCGACGCCGAGGTTGCGCAGGCTTTTATGCACCTGCTGAAGCAGGTATTCCGGTCGCCCGACCGGTTTCCAGATGTGCGGCCCCGAGCGGGTCAGGCCGCCTTTCGTGGCGATAACGAGGCCCTTGGGATAGGGATGCAGCGCTTCCCTGATCAGCCATTCCGAGACATCCGGCCCATAGGCGTCCGCCGTATCGATAAAATTGACGCCAAGTTCGGGAAGGCGCTTCAGCGTGCGGATGGCCTCGTCATGATCGGCTGGCGGCCCCCATATGCCTGATCCGGTAATGCGCATTGCGCCGAAACCGAGCCGGTGAATGGTAAGATCGCCGCCGATCGTGAAATTACCGGATCTGGTGGCGTTGCCGGATGAATGGGTCATGGCCCTCGTTCCTTTTTTCCAGCAGATGGTTTGCAATCGGTTATTCGGTCAGGCCGCAAAGCCACCATCGATGTTGTATGCGGCACCAGTGATGATGCCTGCTTCTGGTCCAGCAAGATATGCGACCAGCCCCGCAATTTCTGCCCCCGTAGCATGGCGTTTGATTGCCATGAAGTCGTGCATCACGTCCTTCAGCGGGCCATCGGCGGGGTTCATGTCGGTATCGGTGGGGCCGGGCTGAACGACATTGACGGTAATGTCACGCGCCCCGAAATCGCGCGCCAGTCCCTTGACCATACCTTTCAGTGCCGCCTTGCTGGCGCTGTAGGCTGCAAGGCCAGTCATCGGCATACGGTCGGCATTGGCCGAGCCGATGAAGATGATGCGGCCGCCGTCCGGCATATTCCGTGCGGCAGCAACCGCCGCGTGGTATGCGGCATGGGTATTGATGCGGAAAAGCCGGTCGATGTCATCTGGCGGCATTTTCAGTGGGTCGCCCGCACCAAGAATCCCGGAATTGACAACCAGCACGTCCAGAGGACCAAGCGAGACGATCAGCGCGATGAGAGCATCGCGCTCGCCGCTATCGGCGCGCAGGGCCCTGCTCCCGGTCTCGGCCGCCAATGCCTGGGCATCGTCAGGGGAGGAGAAATACGTGAAAACGACTTTCGCGCCATCCGCTGCGAAGCGACGGACAATGGCAGCGCCAATCCCGCGGCTGCCGCCAAGCACGAGGACGGATTTGCCATGAAAACTGCTCATGACCGTGTTCCTGCCGCTGTCATTATGTCCGTCAGTCTATTGAACGCTGGCTGATAGATGTGTGTTGGCATTCTGGCCTCCATCCCCGCTGCATGCCCGGCAGCCGCTTCAAACTGACCGCACCACCGGATAAAGGTACGGTTACCGTCCGTTACGGGCAAAAGCGCGATTGTCGAGCGGTAGTTTCGGATCGGCAAAGCCGATTCAATGATCGAGAACGTCACCGCATGATCCACGTCGGACAGCGCCAGAAGCTGTTCACGCATGACGCCGACATCGCCCATTTCAAGGCGACGGACCGCGCCGACACGGTCGCCGGGATCATCGCCTTCGATCACGCAGCTTTTCACGCCCGGCAACCAGCGACCAAGGGCGCCGAAATCACGGATCAGTCCCCAGACGGATGAAACGGATGCAGGAATGACGCTGCTGGCCATAACATGGATCATGGAGTAGCCCCCTCTAATGTCTGTCGGGTCGCTCATAACGACTGGCCTCCTGTCACCTCGATACGTTGACCATTCACCCAGCGCATGTCGTCAGACAGAAGCGCGCGGACCGCCGCCCCGATGTCATCGGGCTGACCGACGCGTCCCAGGGGCGTAATCTCTGCGAGGCTCCTGTTGATCCCGGCATCGTCACGGACCAGACCGCCGCCGAAGTCCGATGCGACCGCGCCGGGGGCTACGGCATTGACGGTAATGCCCCGCGCGCCCAACTCTTTCGCCATATAAAGGGAGATGACTTCAGTTGCGGCTTTCATGGCCGCGTAAGGACCATGATCGGGCAGGTAGAATCGCGTCGCGGCAGAGGTGATGTTGAGAATGCGGCCACCATCGCGGATCAGCGGAAGGAGCGCTACCGTCAGCAGGTATGGTCCCTTGAAGTGGATGTTGTACTGGTTGTCGAGCTGTTCGGATGTCGCGGCGTCGCAGCGCGTGTGAATGATGTTGCCTGCGTTCTGGACGACATAATTCAGTTCCCGCTGCCCGAACTCGTTTGCGAGAAGGGCTTTGACCTGCCCTGCAAAATCCGTGAACGACGCATGGTTCGCAATGTCCAGTTGCAGCATGTGCAGCTTTGCATCCTCCTGACTGAGGGCGGCTTCCGCTGCTTTCGCCTCGCCTTCATTGGCATGCCAGGTGCCGATCACGCTGATGCCGGCGGCGGTCAGATGCTTCGCGATACTGTAGCCGATGCCGCGATTGGCGCCCGTGACGAGTGCGATTTTTGAGGTGCTCATGATCGGATTCCTTGAGGAGGCATGGCGTTGTGTTCCGAAAAACACTATTTCCATACCGACCGATCCATAAAAGAAGCGCGACGTAGGGTCAAGAAATTATGGATTGTTCGATACATAATTTAGGCGCCGTAGCCACCCAGCCTTGCTTCCGCCAGTTCGTCAGCGCTTTTGGGACCGTTTTCCTGCTCCCGGCTTCACCGCGTTGACATCCCACAATGTCAGGAGAGACGTGATGGCCGCATCCAGTTTTTTTGACGTCATCCCGTCCCTGGCTTCGCATGTCATGCCGTGAAAGAAGATTGTGAGAATATCAGGCAGAATATCGGTCGCCGCAGACGCTTTTAATTCGCCAATGGCGATGGCACGTTCCACGCAGGCTCTGATGCCTGCACGCGTGCGCTGTCGTTCCGCAGCGAGCAGAGCCTGAACGGGTTCGTTTTCGGGTGAGCAGTTGCTGGCACCAGACACGACCAGACACCCGGCCGGATGTGCGCGGGCAGACTGCATACGTGCCGAACCGCGCAACGTCCGTTCGATGGCTTCGCGCGGTGACAGGCTTTCATCCCATAAAGGCGCCATGACCTGCCCATACGTCGCCAGATAATGCTGCACGACTTCCCGGAACAGGGCTTCCTTCGAGCCGAACGCGGCATAGAAACTGGCAGGCGAAATATTGCCCATGCTGGCCTTGAGCTGGGTCAGGGAGGTTGGTTCGTAGCCCTGCGCCCAGAAGAGCGCCGTGGCGGCTTCAATCGCCCTGTCGCGGTCAAATTCACGGGGACGCCCGGTCCGCGCCATGTTATCGCTCCTGTGGAAAGACTTCCATATTAATTGATCCAGAAATTATTGCCAAGACTACTGTCTCCCTATATGCGTATCGTCCGGTCCATATATGGGTGGCCCATGACCCGGACCATCCCGATACCCACGCAAAAAACCGATGAGCGACTGCCTGTCTGCCCGCGCTGGCCACGACCGGCCTCATCTGCGTCATGACCGAAACCCTGCCGGCGGGTCTGTTGACTGAAATTGGCGCTGATCTTCCAGATCAGGCCGAACCTTGTCTATCAGAGGGAAAATGCCTGCCTTCCAACGGACCTCGGCGACTTTCAAAACAAACGTGACCTGTGCCGCAGTGAACTTCGACGCCTTCATGAAACTCTCCCCCCCCCGATACGGGACCATAAGTGGAAAATTTCAACTCAAAATGGCCGTGTTTCAGGAAGTGGGGCACGACAACACCAAACAATGGCGCTTCAATCCCTCGGCCTGTAGCACATATTGTGCATTGCACAATTTATGAAAATCCTACTGTTACATTCCGTGTATATTTTAGCCTCGATGTCTGTTTTTATTGCAGATACCGCTACAAAAACTGGAACAGTTACAGGATGGGAGTTCTTTTATAACATTTTCTTTATGGCCTGACCTTCCCGTCAGCCACAGGCGTTAGGCCGTGTGTCAAACCATGGGAGTATTTATGGGATGAGCGCGGCATTTGCCATCTCTCTTGCGCTAACGGCAATTCTGGCCGTTATTGTTCTGATCGCCCGGTTCCGTCTGAACCCCTTCATTGTTCTTTTCATCGTATCCATCGCCCTTGCCCTTTTTGCAGGCATGCCGGCAGATCATGTCGTTGCGTCCTTTGAAAATGGCGCGGGCCATGTGCTGGGCCATGTTGGCACCGTCATCGCGCTTGGCACCATGCTGGGCAAGATGCTGGCGGAATCTGGCGGGGCAGACCGTATTGCACTGACCATATCCGGATTTGCAGGGCGCGAACGCGTGGACTGGGCCATGATGGTGATTGGCCTGCTGATCGGCCTGCCGGTGTTTTTTGAGGTAGGCTTCGTGCTGCTCATTCCGCTGGTGTTCGTGCTGGCTGACCGCACCAATATGCCCCTGCTGCGGGTGGCGTTACCTATGGGGGCGGCGCTGTCGGTCACGCATGCGCTGATTCCGCCGCATCCGGCGGCGTTGCTGGCCCTTAGCGCGTATCACGCCAATATCGGCCATACGATCATGCTGGGTATCGTGATCGGCACGCCCATCGCGGTGATTGCCGGGCCGGTCTTTGGCCGCTTTGCCTCCGCCCGCGTGCCGCTGACCGGGATAAACCCGCTGGCGGAACAGTTCGTAAAACACGAACCGGCAGCCAATATGCCGAGCTTTTTCCTGACGGTGTTTACCATCCTTTCGCCTGTTGTCCTGATGCTGGTCGGATCTCTGGCCGACCGGATCACGACGGTACACGGCACGGCCAATACCGTGCTGCATTTCGTGGGCAATACGGACATAGCGCTTGCGCTGGCAACACTGCTGTCCTTTTACGTGCTGGGGGTGGCGCAGGGATTTTCCGCCGCCACCATCCTGCGCTTCACTAACGAATGCCTTGGTCCCACGGCACTCATCATGCTGCTGATCGGCGCAGGCGGCGGCTTTGGCCGGGTGCTGATCGACAGCGGGGTATCGCGCGCCATTACCGATGCAGCCCTTGGCGCCCATATGCCACTGCTGGTGCTGGCGTGGGTTCTGGCGGCCATCGTGCGTGTGGCGTGCGGGTCGTCCACCGTGGCGATGGCGACGGCGTCCGGTATTGTCGCCCCCATTCTGGAACACAGCACCGGGGTTTCACCCGAACTCATGGTGCTGGTGACCGGGGCGGGATCGGTTGCCTTCGGCCCGATGAATGATGCCGGTTTCTGGCAGATCAAGGAATATCTGGGCCTGACCGTACCGCAGACCATCAAGACATGGTCAGTCCTGGAAACGCTGATTGCCGTATGTGGACTGGTCTTCTGCCTTATTGCGTCGATTTTCATACATTAATGGGGCGCATCCTCATGTTTCCTGCTACCGCAATTCCAGTGCGTGCCCGTTCGGCGCGCCTGCTGGCCGGTCACGTGCGTCACGTTGCGCGCACGGCCCTGTATACGCTGCCACTTGCGCTGGGCTGCATGTTGTATGGTACCCCACGCGCCGGGGCACAGGTCATGGACCGCGATATCGGTTCGGCCCCCAGCCTGCTGGTATCACGCCCACTGCCCAGCCATGCCACGCGCAAGACTACCGTACCGCCGTTTTCCGAACCGGAAGCGGTGGCGCCTAACCCCGTGTCAAAATGGCTGCGCCGTCGGGGAATCAACTTCCTTGTGGACAACACCAACGAATTCGCGGGCGCCATAACCCCGCCCACACGCGGCAGTACGCCGGGGTTCAGCAATTACAAACAGGGCGCAAGCAATGCCGGGCAGTACGCCATGCAGCTTGACATGGACTGGGACAAACTGGCGGGCTGGCACGGGTTCGCCACCCATATGGTAACCGTTGGCCGTTATGGTACGACGGCCAACCGCATGTTTGGCGACTGGCTGAACCATGCGTCCGAAGATTATGGCGGTGGCGGTAACGTGGTGGTCCACCTTGTCTATGCCTATGGTGAGGAAACGCTTCTGGGCGGGCGACTGGCGATTGCAGCGGGCCGCATGGCCGAAATATCGGATTTTGCGGCCAGTCCCCTGTTCTGCAACTTCCAGAACGGCAGTATCTGTGGTCGCCCCAAGGGCATTACCGACACCAATTTCGCCGCCGGCTACCCCGCATCCACATGGGGATTCCGCGTGCGCGGCCGTCCCGCGCGGTCCGTCTATGTGCAGACCGGGCTGTACCCGATTGAAAACGGGATTTATCAGGTGTTCCAGCACCGGACAGGATTCAAGTTCAACGGCGCGAACATCATCGGTTATGCCGCGCCGATAGAAACCGCATGGGAACCTGTTTTCCGTCATGGCACGTTGCCGGGGCATTATAAATTCGGTGCACAACTGTTCAGCACGCCGCAGAGTGACAATTACCTTGATGTAAATGACGCGCCTTACGGACTGACGGGCCGCAAGCAGAAGCAGCATGGCGCGTCATGGTCCACATGGGTAATGTTTGACCAGCGCCTGCTGCATTACCATGACAAGGATTCCGGCCTGACCGCGCTGTCCGGCGTGATCTATAACGATCCGCGCACGTCACTGCGCAAATACCTTGTTTACGCGGCGCTGCTCAATCGCGGTGCCTTCCGCGCACGTCCGTATGACACGATGGGCTTTGCCCTGACCTATACACGGATTGCCGATGGCGTAACGCTGGCGGAACAGGACATGATTGATAGCGGCAAAAGAAGCAGCCTGCCCAACCATGCAACCGGCGTACAGCGCGATACCGTCGTCATGGAAGCGAACTATGCCATACATGTCATGCCGGGCGTTATCTTCACCCCGTTGTTCGAATACTATATTCACCCCAACGCCCAGTCCAACCTGCGCGACGCTGCATTGCTCGGTTTTAAAAGTCATATCCAGTTGATGTAAATAATAATATCTATTTTATTTCGGAAGTCTGGTGCGGGTGTCATCCATACGGTGAGAAGTAGCGACCACTACCTGAAGCGGGAACGGATCTGGGTTTCAGCGCATGACCATACAGAACCGTATATGACAAAAATATTGAAATAACAGACCAAAATACCGCCAAAGAACGATGGAAACACGCTGTTCACACTGGGCGGAAATATAATACTGATAAAATTAGACGGGTATTTTTATATGCTGGATTCTCTGGCCTGATGTGTTCCCGGCAATGGAATCCTTCATATATCTTTCTCATATGATTCCGATAAATAATTATTATTGAATTTTCTGAAATCCGTACACCCCATCATCTGACTGCATGACCGCCGATGCCCGAAGTGGGATTTGCCCCGTTTCCATTCGCGGGCTTGCTTTTCATCATCAACTCTGTACCGTTTGGTACACACACAACCATTTGGTACGGAGTCGCCCATGCCTACACCGCCCCTTCCTCCCTTCACCGCTGAAACTGCTGCCGAAAAGGTCCGGGCAGCCGAAAACGCCTGGAACAGCCAGGACCCTGCCCGCGTGGCGCTGGCCTATACGCCAGACAGTAACTGGCGGAACCGCACCGAGTTTTTACAGGGACGTGACGCAATCACCGCTTTTCTTACCCGCAAATGGTCGCGGGAACATGAATACCGTCTGGTCAAGGAATTATGGGGGTTCAGGGTTAACCGGATGGCGGTCCGCTTTGCGTATGAATGGCATGATGATGCGGGGCAGTGGTTCCGCTCCTACGGGAACGAGTTGTGGGAGTTCGATGACGATGGCCTGATGCGCCGCCGGGTGGCGTCAATCAACGACCTTCCCATTGCCGAAACGGACCGCAAACTGCTCTGGTCTGGCACGCAGCGCCCGCTTGATTACCCCTCACTAAGCGAACTGGGGCTGTAACCATGGCCCGTCTGGTCAGTGAAAAGGCCGACATCATTCCCCAACTGGGGGAAGTGTTCCGTGAACATGGGTATGAAGGGGCAAGCCTTGCCCTGATTTCGCGTGCAACCGGTCTGGGGAAAGGAAGCCTGTATCATTTCTTTCCCGGCGGAAAGGAGGAGATGGCGGCGACCGTTCTGGCGGAGATTGATGGCTGGTTTGAGCGGCATATCTTCGCCCCGCTGCGGGCGACCGACCAGCCCCGCGATGCGATCGAGGGCATGTTTGGCGCGGTCAGTGACTATTTCCGCTCGGGCCAGCGGATCTGTCTGGTTGGTCTGCTGGGACTGGGTGACAGCCGTGACCGCTTCGCGGTCGTGATCGAAGGCTATTTCGCCCGCTGGATCACAGCGCTTGAAACCGCGCTGGTCCGGCTGGGACACGCCGCACCCAGGGCACGCGAACAGGCGGAAGAAGTGGTGGCAGGGATTCAGGGGGCCATCGTACTGGCGCGGGCGCTCGGGTCCCCCGCCACTTTCAGCCGTACCCTCGCCCGACTGAAGGCGCGCATGCTGGCCGGATGATACACTGCGCCATGTCGCGGCAATTCAGGGATGGATCAGCAGTCGCAGCACCCCCGCCACCACGGCCAGCGCGCTGACACCCCCCACCCACAGGGCGACAAACCACAGTAACCGGGTCCCCAGCGACCCAAGGGGGCGATGCCTGAACGCCCCCTTCAATGGTAAGTCTCGCCATGCACGCTCACCGGCCCGCGGAATACATGATAGGCATAGGCCGTGTAGGTCAGGATCAGCGGCAGCAGCACCAGCGCACCCACCAGCAGGAAAGCCTGACTGGTCGGCGGTGCCGATGCATCCCAGATCGTCATGCCGGGTGGGACGATGTAGGGCCATATATTGATGCCCAGCCCCGTAAAGGACAGGAAAAACCACCCAAGGGCACACAGGAACGGAATGCGGCGTGATGTCCTGCCACGCAGGGCACGGAACATCGTAATGGCCAGCGCCACAACCGCTACGGGAACCGGGGCGACAAACAGGATGCGCGGCCAGTCCGTCCAGTGCTGCATGTAAGTCGCGTGCAGCGCCGGGGTCCACAGGGACACAACGCCGATCATCAGCAGCATGAGGACGGACAGGATACCCGCCCATTTACGCATGGTGGTCTGCAGGTCGCTTTCCGTACGCCAGACAAGCCAGGTCGCCCCCAGCAATGTATAACCGCAGGCAACCGCCACGCCGCAGAACAGGGGAAAAGGGGCAAGCCAGTCAAGGCTTCCGCCGACAAAGGCATTGTTCTCGACCCTGATCCCCCCGACAAGTGTGCCCAGAATCACGCCCTGCATGATTGCGGCGATCAGTGACCCCACGAAAAACCCCGTATCCCACAGGTCCCGGTTGCGCTCCGTATGCATTCTGGAACGGAATTCAAACGCGACACCCCGGATGATAAGCGCGAACAGCATGACCAGAACCGGCAGATAGAGCGCAGGCAGGATGGTGGCATAGGCATTGGGAAAAACGCCATACAGGGCCGCCCCGCCGAATATCATCCACGTCTCGTTCCCGTCCCATACCGGGGCGACCGTCTGGACCATGAGGTTGCGATGTGTCCTGTCGGGTTCGGCAAGGAACAGGATGCCAAGCCCGAGGTCGAAACCGTCCAGCACCACGTAAATGAAGATCGCCATGGCCGCCAGAACGGCCCACACGATGGGCAGCCAGTACGTCGCACCGGTCGGGTCCATGGTCATTCTCCTTCACGGGTGGGACGGGATGGCGGGATCGTATCGGAAATGGGGGCCGCCATCGCGGCCGCGCGCTGGGGCTGATGGCGGTCCGGGGCAGCTTCATTGACATGGGGTTCTTTCATGAAACCCCGCAGCAGGATGCTGATGCCGGATGCAAAGACAATGAAATAGACGATGACAAAACTGACCAGCGTGCCCGCCACCGCACCACCCGGAACGGGGGAAACACTGTCCGCCGTCCGCAGCAGGCCATAGACTGTGAAGGGCTGCCGCCCCACCTCGGTCGTGACCCAGCCGCACAGCAGGGCGATAAACCCGGCGGGCGCCATGATCAGGGCCGCACGCTGGAGCAGGACATCCGACCACAACCGCCCCCGCCAGCGCAGCCAGACGGAATAGAAACCAAGGGCCGCCATGAGCATGCCCAGCAGGACCATGATGCGGAAACTGAAAAACACCACATAGGACGGCGCGCGCTGGTCGCGGGGGTAGTCCTTCATCCCCGGCACCTTGCCCGAAAGGCTGTGGGTCAGGATCAGTGAACCGGCATAGGGAATGGCGATGCGGTAGCGCGTGACCTCATTCTGCATGTCCGGAATGCCGAACAGCAGTTCCGGCGCGTAGCTTTCGGACTCCCAGTCCCCTTCCATCGCGGCAATCTTGGCAGGCTGGTATTTCAGCGTATTCAGCCCCTGCGTATCGCCCGCAAGGATCTGTATGGGGGCGACGATCGCAGCCATCCACATGGCCATGGAAAACATGATCCTGACCGCTTCCGTTGGCTGCTGCCCCGCCCTGCGCGCGCGCAGCAGGTGCCACGCGCCCACACCCCCCACCAGCAGCGCGACGGACAGGAAGGCCGCCAGCGCCATATGAACCAGCCGGAAGGGGAAAGATGGATTGAAGATGATCGCCCACCAGTCATGCGGGATAAAACGCCCCGTCCCCGCTTCCATCGTATAGCCCTGCGGGGTCTGCATCCACGAGTTGGAGGCGAGTATCCAGCTCATGGAAATCAGGGTGCCAAGCGACACCACGCAGGTAGCGAAGAAATGCAGTTTGGGGCCGACCCGGTTCATGCCGAACAGCATGATCCCCAGAAAACCGGCTTCCAGAAAGAAGGCGGTCATGACTTCATAGCCCAGCAGGGGACCGAGAATGGGGCCGACCTTCTGTGAAAACCGCGCCCAGTTCGTGCCGAATTCGTAAGACATGACCAGGCCGGACACCACACCCATGCCAAAGACGATGGAAAAGGTGTGCAGCCAGTAGCGGAACAGGTCCAGATAGACCTGCCTGCCGGTTTTCAGCCACAGCCCCTCCAGCACCGCCAGAAAGGCGGCGAGGCCAATGGAAAAGGCCGGGAAGACGATATGAAATCCGACAGTAAATGCGAACTGCAGTCGCGCCAGAAAAAGGGAATCCAGTCCGGCCACGGAAAATCTCCATTCTGCTGGGAACGGGCCTGCTTTCCGCCCGCAGGCGCAGATAACGCATGCAGCCGCAAACATGGGGCCAGAGGAAAAGGCCGCTTCCCCTGCAACGGGTTCCGTTACGCATAGTTGCGTTTTTTCAGGGGCAGCATGTCGGTCGACGTCGCCATCTGACTGTTTACGCAGCCAGCCCGCCCCCATGCGTTCAACAAGACGTGGCTGGCGTGCATGCTGCATTTATGACAGCGTTTTTTCTGTCGCCCCATCACAGCCGACAGGATCAGCCCTTCACCGGGACGTTCCCGATTCCGGTTTCCGGCAGGCTCATGACCGAAATACCCTTACCGGAACCCGGCTGGACATGATCGCAGGGCCGTCCTTCTTGCGGGGTGGAAAGACCGGCTCCGGTGTGAAGGCTGACAGACGGGAGAACATCAACCGGGATGCGGCAACCGGCGCAATGCCGGTGTCATGCCACAGTATTGCGACCGACCTGCGCAACCGCGCGCGCCACGCGCCGTTATGGCGCGCAATACCTGACCACCCCGGATTATCAGAAGGACCACGTTCAATGGCTTATGCGACGATCAATCCGTTTACGAATGAACAGATCAGGGTCTACCCCAATTCCACGGATGCCGAAGTTGATACGGCGCTGGATCAGGCCCACGCGGCATTCCTGTCATGGCGCGGGACATCCTTTGCCCAGCGCGCGCAGGTCATGCAGAAGGCCGCCGACATCCTGCGCCGCGATATCGAAAAATATGCCGAAATCCTGACGCGGGAAATGGGAAAGCTCATTTCGGAAGCCAGGGCCGAAACCGAGCTTTCCGCCGCGATTTTTGAATATTACGCCAAAAATGCCGAAAGCCTGCTGCAACCGCAGGACCTGCCGGTCGCCAGCCGCGATGAAGGCCGCGCCAAGATCGTATTCCAGCCGCTGGGCATCCTGCTGGCGGTTGAGCCATGGAATTTCCCCTATTATCAGGTGGCCCGCATTATCGCACCGCAGCTTTCGGCGGGTAATACGGTGGTGCTGAAACATGCCTCCAACGTGCCGCAATCCGCCGCCGCCATGGACCAGTTGATGATCGAGGCCGGACTGCCCAAGGGCGGGTTCCGTAACCTGTACCCCACGCATGATCAGGTGGCCCGCATCGTGGCCGACCACCGCGTGCGCGGCGTGGCGCTGACGGGGTCCGAGGGGGCAGGTGCGAAGATCGCCGCCGCCGCCGGTTCGGCGCTGAAGAAATCCACCATGGAACTGGGCGGGTCCGATGCCTTCATCGTCCTTGAGGATGCGGACCTTGAGAAAACCATCAAATGGGCCGTATTCGGGCGGCACTGGAATGCCGGTCAGGTCTGCGTATCCGCCAAGCGGCTCATCGTTGTCGATCAGGTCTATGACCGGTTCGTGCAGGGATATCGGGACGGCGTTGCGAAACTGAAGATGGGCGATCCCATGGACCCGGCGACAACACTGGCCCCGCTGTCATCGCAGGGCGCGGTGGACAACCTGAAAAAACAGGTGGAAGGCGCCATTGCAGGCGGTGCGAAGGCGGAAGAAATCCCGCTGCCCATGCCCAATACCGGCGCATTCTTCCGCCCCGTGATCCTGTCCGACATCGCGGAAGACAACCCCGCGCGGCGGGAGGAGTTTTTCGGCCCGGTCACATTGCTATTCCGCGCGAAGAATGAAGAAGACGCGATCAACATCGCCAATGATTCACCCTACGGTCTGGGCGGTTCCGTCTTTACGAAAGACGAGGCGCGGGGCGAAGCCGTGGCGGCGAAGATTGAAACCGGCATGGTGTACGTCAACCATCCTACCATGGTGAAGGCCGACCTGCCCTTCGGCGGCGTGCTGCGTTCGGGTTACGGACGCGAACTGATCGGCCTTGGCATCAAGGAATTCGTCAATGCCAAGCTGATTGACGTGGTGGATATCGACGCGCCGTTCTGAGATACCGTGGCACCTCCTTCCATGACCACAGGAAAATAAGTCCGGATTACGGATAGAAAATTCTGCTTCGGAATGACCGAACGCATGGCGTCTGCCGAAAGGCAGACGCTTTTTTTATGGGCTGGCCGCAGCAGGCATATTTCACGATGATTGGGGGATAATGTTCCCCGGCCGCTGGCAATCAGGCCCATTCCCCCACCCCGATCGCATGCCCGTCTTCCGTTACAGGGTAACGGACCCGCAGGCGTGTACCCTCTATCCCACCCTTGTCCATCAGGGGACATATTCACGATCAGGGAGTGTATTTTCATCCCGAAGGTCGAAACTGGGTTCATAGGCCCGCGCCCCCACTTCACCGCCCGGCCTGGCCACGTTTCGATGTCGCCCTGACAAACAACATAAATAGCCGTGGATAGAAGGACGGCATTCCGGCCTATTCCACGCGGGGCCATGAACGTACCAACCCGTTAATATATATAAGTATTATGATCGGTTTTGGCCGATTTCCGCCCCTGATCCGCTTTAAACGAGCCCGTTCGTGCTATGTGACATATCTGCATCGTACCGTGCATATCGATATTTAACATGTAATAACGTTGTTTAAGCAAAGTTCCACGCTTGACACGGTCCTTTGTCGGGAATTAACTCGCCATCAGATGTGGTTTTTATCGGTTTAACTATCTGCTTCGTGTTTTTATGCGCGATCGTAGGCGAGGAATTAAAAAAATGGGCGTGCAACTTGGACGTCGTTATCTTCTTACGTTCAGCACCGTGATTTCAGTCGTGGCCTGCCCGTCCCTGGCCGCGGCAGCCACCTCGCAAGACGATTCCGTACTCGCGCTCCGCCGCGAAATGCTGGAAATGCGCCGCCAGATGTCGGCTGAAATCCAGCAGCTCCGCGCGCGTGTCGTCCGTGACGAAGGGCCGGGCGCCCTGCGCCCTGCAACGCTGGCGAAACGTCAGACACAGGTGGCCCGCGCGGCCGCGCAACCGGCGCCATGGTCGGGACCGCTGCCGGTCATCGGCGATGTCGAAGGGGGAGACCGCCCGCCCAGACCCCGAACTGATGCGGAGACACGCACCGCCCTGTCCGAAGGGCCGATCCCGTCATGGGCTGAATTCAAGGCGGCCACGACGCGCGATGAAAACGTGCATATCGGCGGCATGAGCATCGGCTTCCCGTCGGGACGCCCGACCATCGCATCCGATGACAAGGCCTATGCATTTTCCGTGGGGCTGCTGGCGCAGGAAGATATCGGCGGGTTCATGGGGGCTGGTCCCCGTGGAAGCGAGGGTAAGGGCAATTTCAGCAACCTGACCGAAAACGCCCGCCGCCTGCGCCTGTATTTTGCGTGGCGGTACAAGGACTGGGTCGTAAACCTGACGCCGGATTTCGGTTCAAGTTCGGTCGATGGCTCCGTTTCACTGTTTGAAGCCAACCTGAACTATACCGGCATCAAGCATACGACGCTGACGGTAGGGTATTTCCAGCCCCGATCGGAAGAAGAAAGCGCCGAACGTTCGGGCGCGTTCGAGTTCCTGGAGCGCCCGACCATTGTGGATCTGGTGCGCAACCTTGCCGGTGGTGTCGCGCGCTTCAGCGTCGGTGGTGAACATTACGAGGATCGCTGGCTGGTCGCCGCCTATTTCACGGGCCAGAAATTCGGTGATCGCAACAAGGACACAACAATCGTCGACAGCCAGACCGGCGGTGTCTTCCGTATTGCGGGACGGCCGTATGTCAGCAAGGACGTGGATGTCTATCTCGGCGCGGGTGCCACCAGCGCATTCAAGGTCAACCAGAACAGCAAGGGCCGCACCTATACCTTCAGCGACAATGTGGAAGTCCCGCTGGGGGAGACAAGCCTGCTGACATCGGGGGCGTTAAGCGACGTGGCCCAGATCTGGGCGGCGGGGCCGGAACTGGCGCTACGCTGGCGGCGGTTCCTGCTGAAGGGGCAGTATTACCATGTCGGTGTGCAGCGCGGGCATGAAACCAATGCCGAACAGCTCCCCTCCCTCGGCTTTGATGGGTGGTATGTCGCCGCCAACTATACCCTGCTGGGCAAGGGACGCGCGTTTAACGCCAAGACCGCAGCGTTTACCACGCCGGGCGTGGTGGAGGATTTCGACCCGTTCCGCAACCACTGGGGCGCGCTTGAAATCTCCGGGCGGTGGAGCGTGACCGATCTGGATGGTGTGGCCAGTCAGGGTGGCGCAGGCATCAACGGTGACCAGCAGACCGTGTGGGAAGCCGGGCTGAACTGGTACCCGACCCGGCATGTGAAGTTCATGGTGGATTACGACCACTTCATCGTCAGCCGTTCCAAGGGTGTTTCGGGCGGATACAACGTGCTGGGCCGTGATGGCAACGCACTGGTGGGCCGTGTTCAGGCATCCTTCTGATCCCTTGCGCGGTTACTGCGTGAATACTTGCGAAACCCGGTCACTACCAACAATAACAGGGAGATATTCCAATGGTTACCAAAACGCGCCTGACACGCCGTGGCCTGTTGCAGGCAACCCTTGCGGGCGGGGCGGCACTGGCGCTGCGCCCGACGCGGGCATGGGCTGCGACCGGCCTGCTCAATGTATCCTATGACCCGACACGCGAACTCTATCAGGACATCGACCGCAGCTTCTCGCGCTTCTGGGCGGAAGGGCATGGTGGCGCCCCGGTCCAGATCCGCACGTCGCATGGTGGATCCGGCGCGCAGGCCCGTTCCGTGCTGGAAGGTGCGCCCGCCGATATCGTGACCCTTGGCCTGGCCTACGATATCGATATCCTTGCGCAGAATGGCCTGCTGGCCACCAACTGGCAGACACGCCTGCCCCATAATTCAACACCGTTCACCAGCACCATCGTTTTCCTTGTGCGCAAGGGAAACCCCAAAAACATCCATGACTGGCCCGACCTGATCCGCGATGGCGTGCAGGTCATCACCCCCAACCCCAAGACATCGGGCGGCGCGCGGTGGAACTATCTGGCGGCATGGGGCTGGGCGCTGAACCAGCCCGGCGGTTCGGCGGACAGTGCGCGTGCGTACCTCAAGAAGCTGTTTACGCATGTGCCGGTTCTGGATACCGGGGCGCGCGGCGCGACCAACAGCTTCGTCCAGCGCGGTCTGGGTGACGTGCTGCTGGCATGGGAGGACGAAGCCCTGCTTGCCACGCGCGAAATCGGGCCGGACCAGTTCGATATCGTGGTGCCGCCCGTCACCATCCTTGCCGAACCACCCGTCGCGGTGGTGGACCGCAATGCGCAGGCACATGGCACGACGGAAATCGCACAGGCCTATGTGCAATACCTGTTCAGCGATGCAGGGCAGAAAATCGGCGCGAAACATTATTTCCGCCCCGTCACCCCGGCCATACTGGCTGAAAACCGCGACAGGTTTCCCGCCGTGCATACATTCGACATCGCAAGCCTGGGCGGGTGGACGAAGGTGCAGAAGGAACACTTCGCCGATGGCGGCATCTTTGACAGCATCTATACAAAATGACCGGCGCGCGCGCATTCCCGCTATGGCTTCCGCGTCGGCAGCATGATGCGCTGCCGGGGTTCGGGCCGGGACTTGCCCTGACCCTGTTCTGGCTGGGCACGATGGTTGTCCTGCCCCTTGCTGCCCTGATCGTGCGGCCATGGGGTGAAGGACTGCATAGCGGCATGGAAGCCTTCGGGCATGCCGCGCATGACGGGCGCATGCTGTCCGCGCTGGGCACAAGTTTCGGCTCGGCCCTGATGGGGGCGCTGGCCGATCTGGTGCCCGGCCTGCTGATCGCATGGGCGCTGGTGCGCAGCGACATTCCGGGGCGGGGGCTGATCGATATGGTGATCGAACTGCCCTTCGCCCTGCCGACCGCCGTGGTCGGCATCACGCTGGCGACGCTGTATGGCCCGAACGGGTGGATCGGCGGCCCGCTGGCGCATCTGGGGGTGCATGTCGCCTTTACGCAGTCGGGCATCGTTCTGGCCCTTATGTTCGTGGGCCTGCCCTTTGTTGTCCGCACGGTTGCCCCGGTCCTGCGCAACCTGCCACGCGATGTGGAGGAAGCAGCCGAAATACTGGGGGCCAGCCGCGTGCAGATCGTGACACGCGTGGTCCTGCCCGCGCTCTATCCCGCACTGGTCACGGCCTTCGGCATGGCGTTCGCACGCGGGATCGGGGAATACGGGTCGGTCATCTTCATCGCGGGGAACCAGCCGTTCCATACCGAAATCGCCCCATTGCTGATTGTCATCCGCCTTCAGGAATATGACACGCAGGGCGCCACGCTGATCGGGCTTGTACTGGTGGCGATATCGCTTGTTTCACTGGCCGCGATCCGCCTGCTGCAGCGCCACCTGTCCCATGGCGCGGGCTGAAAAGGAAAATCCGATGGCGCGCTTCATATTCGCATCCGCCGTGTACCTGCTGATCGGGCTGATCGTGATCCTGCCGGTGGTACTGGTGTTCGTGATGGCGTTTTCCCACGGTCTGGCCACCGCGCTGGCGACATTTGCCGATCCTGATGCGCTGTCGGCCATACGGCTTACGGTCATCATGACGGTGCTGACGGTCGCCATCAACACCGTGTTTGGCGTCATGGCGGCGTGGACCCTGTCACGCTTCCGCTTTCCCGGCCGGGGGGCGCTGATCGTGCTGATTGAACTGCCGCTCAGTGTATCACCCGTCGTGGGGGGGCTTGTCTGGCTGCTGGTGTTCGGCACGCAGGGGTGGTGGGGGGCGGCGCTGGAACGCTGGGGCTATCCCGTCATGTTCGCCCCACCCGGTATCCTGCTGGCTACGGTATTCGTCACCTTCCCGTATGTTACGCGCACCCTCATGCCCGTGATGATCCATAACGGACGCGAGGGCGAGGACGCGGCCGTGCTGCTGGGGGCGGGATTATGGCAGATCCTGTGGCATGTCACCCTGCCCGGCGCGCGCCTTGCGCTGCTGTCGGGCGTGCTGCTGACAACAGCGCGGGCAATGGGCGAATTCGGCGCGGTTTCAGTGGTGTCGGGCCATATTCCCGGCCTGACGGAAACCATCCCGCTGCATATCGAAACCCTGTATAACGGTTACCAGACGGTGGCCGCCTTCACCATGGCGGGACTGCTGGCGATCATGGCCATGCTGGTCGTCACCGCCCGCACCCTGATCGAACGCCGCGCAGGCGCAAGGGGACTCATCGCATGAGCGTACATCTCGATCACATCATCCGTGTCAGCCCGCAGAACGGGCGGCCAATCGTCAACGACGTTTCCCTTACGGTGGAAGATGGCAGCTTTACCGCGCTGGTCGGGCCATCGGGGGCGGGCAAGACATCGCTGCTGCGCGTGATTGCGGGGCTGGACGGCCATCAGGGCGGCACGGTTTCCATTGATGGCGCGCGCGTGGACAACATGAACGCACGCGACCGCAATATCGGCTTTGTCTTTCAGCATTATGCCCTGTTCGCGCATATGACCGTGGCGGCCAATATCGGTTTCGGGCTGAGCATACGCCCGCGCCGCAGCAGGCCCGGCAGGGCTGAAATCGAACGCCGGGTTGCGGAACTGCTGGAGCTTATGCAGCTATCGGGCATGGGATCGCGCTATCCGCATGAACTGTCCGGCGGGCAGCGCCAGCGGGTGGCGCTTGCCCGCGCGCTGGCAACCGAACCGCGTGTCCTGCTGCTCGATGAGCCTTTTGGCGCGCTGGACCCGGTTGTGCGCAGGCAGATACGCGGCTGGCTGCGCGACCTGCATGAACGGCTGGGGCTTACGACCATCCTTGTCACGCATGACCGGCAGGAAGCCACCGAACTGGCGGACACCATCGCCCTGATGCGCCACGGCCGCGTGGTGCAGACCGGCACCGCCCAGCAGCTTGAAGACACGCCCGCCGATCCGTTCGTGATGGAGTTCACCGGCGATGTCATCCGCATACCGGGCCGGATCGACAGGGGACTGTTCGTAGCCGACATGCCCGATATCCGTGCATTCGCCGCCAATGCGGCGGATGGGCGCGGCGAAGTCCTGATCCGCCCCGCGGATATCCGCCTGCTGCCCGATGCGGGCAGCGCCATGGCATGGCTGCGCCAGACGCGCGGCATGATCGGGACATATGATTTCACCACCGGCACGCAGACGCTGCGTTTTGAAACCGTGATACCCGCCGGCGCGGCGCCGATCATCGTCAACTGCGCGCTGGATATATCGGCAGGCCGCATCGCGCAGGGTGACGGGTGGATCGAACGGCAGGAAACCGGCGTGGCGCAGCCCGCAACGCCCCAGTCCACCGGACCGTAAGAATGGCCATCGCGCGGACTGAAAACACCCATTCCATAATGAAAGGAGACCCGGATGAACCGGACAGCCACAACCAGTAGCGCATCACGCCGCAAGACCCGCACGGGCACGCATGACCTTTTCCTTGCACGGTGGTCGCCGCGCGCGTTCGAGCCGGTGGAAATCGAACGCGATACGCTCCTTTCCTTTCTGGAAGCGGGGCGCTGGGCGCCATCCGCCTATAATTTCCAGCCCTGGCGTTTCATCCATGCCCGCCGCGATACGCCGCAATGGGAAACGTTCGGGCAGTGGCTGCTGCCATTCAACCGGGCATGGGCGCAGAATGCGTCTGCCCTTGTCTATGTCGTCTCCCGCACGACCATCGTGCCACCGGGCAAGACGGAAGCCGTGCCGTCCCCCTCCCATGCTTTCGATGCGGGTGCGGCGGCCCTGCTGATCCAGCTACAGGCCGCGCATGAAGGATGGGCCAGCCATGTCATGGGCGGGATCAACCGCGACGCCGCGCATGCGGGACTGGGACTACCTGATGATTATACCGTGGAAGCCGCCATCGCCATCGGGCGGCGCGCGCACCCTGATGGACTGCCCGCCCATCTGGCGGACCGGGAATTCCCATCGGACCGGCTGCCACTTGATGAAATAGCATTTGAAGGACGGTTCCCGGCTGCTTCGGAACCCGTTTGACGGGCACGGGATCACATGCAGCCAAGCCGCAGCGGTAAAGATACCCGCTGCGGCGTAATGGTCACTATTCCACCGGAATACGTCAGTTGGCCTTGCTGCCGGTAGGCCCGTCAGGTTTCAGTCATGCGCAAGACGGGCGGCAATACGGTTGCCTATTGTCTGCACCCCGATGACAAGGACAATCAGGACAGCGACGACCAGAAGCATCACCTGCGTATTGAACCGCTGGTATCCGTACCGGATGGCAAGATCGCCCAGCCCCCCTGCCCCCACGGCTCCCGCCATGGCCGACGCGCCAACCAGCGTGATGAGTGTGACCGTCAGTCCGGCGACAAGACCGGGCATGGCTTCAGGCAGCAGCACGTAACGCACGACCATCCAGCGCGTGCCCCCCATGATCTGCACGGCATCGACCAGGTTGCGGTCCACTTCCCGCAGGGACACTTCCGCAATCCGGCCGAAATACGGAATGGCGGCGATCGACAGGGGAATGATCGCGGCTTCCGTGCCCAGCGCCGTCCCGGCGATCAGGCGCGTAAGCGGGATCAGCAGCACCAGCAGGATGATGAAGGGAATGGCGCGCAGCATGTCCATCGCCACCCCCAGCACGCGGGCCACCAGTGGCAGCGGATACAGCCCGCCCCGCCGCGTGATGACAAGCAGAAGCGCAAGCGGCAGGCCGCCCACAACGGCTGCAAGCCCGGACGCCGCCACCATTTCCAGTGTCTGCAACGTGGCGCGGGCAATCAGTTCAATAATCAGCCGGGACATAGCCGGTAACCTCCATCGACCGTCCTGACTGTGACAGGAAATCCAGAACCCCCTGTGTCCCGTTGGAAAGGGACAGGATCAGGTCCGCAAACGGCGCGCCGCCCACTTCCACCATGCTGCCCTGCAACAGGGCAATATCCGTGCCGAAACGCTGGCTGGCGGCGGACAGGAACGGCTCCCACGCCGCATCCCCTTCCACCCGCAGCCTTATGATGGTGCGCGCGTCAGGGATTTTTTCACCGGTAAGCCGCGCTTCGATGGCTGGGGGCAGTTGTGGGCGACTATCGGACAGCAGCGCATGGGTGACGGCGTGGGTGGTGCCCCATATCTGCCGGGTGGGGCCATTTTCGATAATGCGCCCGTGATCCAGCACGATCACCTGCGTTGCGATGCGCCGTATCACGTCCATCTCATGTGTAATCAGCACAATGGTCAGGCCCAGCCTTGCATTGATTTCCCGCAGGAGTTGCAGGATCGATGCCGTGGTTTCGGGGTCCAGCGCGGATGTCGCCTCGTCACACAGCAGCAGGGCGGGATCGTTGGCCAGTGCGCGAGCTATGCCCACGCGCTGTTTCTGCCCGCCCGACAGTTGCGACGGCCATTTATCGCCCTGCCCCGCAAGGCCCACGAGATGGAGAAGTTCCTCCACCCGTTCGTGCCGCACATCCTTTTTCACCCCGGCAATTTCCAGTGGCAGGGCGATATTCCCCGCCACCGTGCGGGCATTGAGCAGGTTGAAATGCTGGAACACATAACCGATGCGCCGCCGCGCCTGCACCAGTTGCGCCTGCGTCAGTTCGGTCAGGTTTTCACCCTGCAGCACGATATGGCCCTCATCAGGCCGGTCCAGCGCGCCAAGACAGCGCAGGAGGGAGGACTTCCCCGCCCCCGAACGCCCGATTACACCAAGGATTTCCCCCTTCGGGACCGAAAAGCTGACATCATCCAGCGCCAGATGCGAACCGAACCGGCGGGTAATCCCGACTACCTGCAACAGATCTACGACCATGCCGGTACCACGGCCCCATGGTAGATGGACAGGATCGCCTGACGGACATCGGGCTGATGCACCGCGTTTACCAGCGTCGCCACCCATGGCGCGTGGGCATCACTTTCATTGACGGCGATGAAATTGACATACGGATTGTTATCAAGGGATTCCTCCCCGATCCGCTGCTTTTCAATATCAATCCCCGCCTTGAACGCCCAGTTTGTGTTGACGATGGCCGCATCGAGATCGGCAAGGGTGCGGCCCACGATCCCGGCATCGAGTTCACGGAAGTTCAGGTCATGCGGGTTTTCCGTCACATCCAGCGCCGTGGGCAGCAGCCCCGCATCGGGTGACAGGCTGACAAGACCCAGATGCTGCAACAGATGCAGGGCGCGGCCTTCGTTGCTGGGATCGTTGGGCAGGCCGATCACCGCCCCCTTCGGCAGGTCGGGCACGGCATGCCAGCGCGACGAATACAGCCCAATGGGGGAGAAATAGGTATTGCCAGCCGCCACGATCCGGTATCCGCGCGCTTCTATCTGGGCCTGAAGGAAGGGACCATGCTGGAACGCATTGGCGTCTATGTCATGTTCGGACAGGGCTTCGTTGGGCGTGTTGTAGTCGGAAAAAGTCACGATCTCCAGCGTCAGGCCGTCTTTTGCAGCGTTTGCGGCGACCTTGCGCCAGATGTCCTCATCCTCTCCCGCCATGATCCCTATGCGCAGGCGTCGGGCATCGGCCGCACGGGCCCGCGGGATGGCACAGGCCAGCGCACCGCCCCCCAGAACATGGAGCAGTGTCCGACGATTCATACTTAACACGCGCATCTTCTTCTTTCCGTTGACTGATCCGTAGGGTGATACCCGAACCGCTCAGGCGGGCAAACCTGTTGGCCGCATGCAGGACCATACCGTCATGATGCGCGGTGACCATCCATGGGGGCATGTCCGGCCGGAATGGCGCGGACCAGATCGGCCAGCCACGCCAGCCCCTGTGGCCAGATACCCAGCGGCGCGTCATTGCCGATATGGCCGCGCTGTCCCGCATCCAGCAGGGGCACATGCCATTTTGTGGCAAGATACCGCGCCCGCGCGGGTGACAGCCATTCATCATCGCCACTGGCGACGATGCGGGCGGGAAAGGGCAGTGGCTGTTCCGGCAGGGGCAGGAAACCCTGCATCCCTTCCACCGCCATCGCGCGGGGGGATTCAATATCGGCAGGGGCAACCAGAAACGCCCCGGCAACCTTCGTGCGCCCGGCCTGCGCCGCCGCCCAGCGGGCCACCAGAATGGAACCAAGGCTATGGGCGATCAGGATCACCGGTCGCGTGCAGGTGGAAAGCGTATGCTCCAGTCCCCGGACCCAGCTTTCATAACCGGGATGGTCCCAGTCATCCTGCGCCACGCGCCGCGCGTCCAGCAGGTCCTGCCACCGCGACTGCCAGTGCCGCGCCGCCGAATTATGCAGCCCCGGCACGATCACCACATCATACGGGGCCAGCAGGGTACGAAGCTGCCCGATCAGCCGCCCCGTGTCGGGCCCCCCATGCGCCACCGCTGTCGCATCCCACCTGGCATCTGACGGTGGCGGATGTGCGATGAAAGGCCCGTCATGACGGAAAGAAGAAAGTTCCATGGCGCGATCCCTGCCCTAAGCCGCCGCCATGCGGGCGTCATTGCCCATGGCGGACACCGTACTGGTGCGGAATACATCAAGCAGCCCGATGATCTCCCCCAGATCCTGTCCGGTCGAAGGCGGATAGGAAACGCGGGATCGGACTGTCCTGTCCGGCGCGATGAAGAACACGGCATGTTCTTCCACCGGCGCATCCCATTCATCGCCGGTGTCGCCCGCATACAGCGCACGGATGGCCTGCGTTTCATCGGGCAGGCAGACGGTGGCCCCGGTATGGAACTGTCCGGCGGCGATAGGGTGGACATGTTCGGAAATGGGCGTGGATGAAAGAAACAGCAGCTTCACCGCCCCGTCAGGCAGACCCGCCAGGGGTGTAACTGTGGGACGGAAATCTTCCGGGTGGGTGACCAGCACGCCCCACGCAGGGCCAAGCCAGTCATGAAAACCGATGCGACCCGCCGTGGTTGTGGCTTCGAAATCCGGCGCTCTCTGACCTGAAAATAACGGCATTCCCTTATTCCCCATATGGCTGGCGTCAGCCGGACCGATGGCGGAAGGGACGGCTTCGCGTTCCTTCCGCCTGCCCGATGATAAAACCACACAGAACGTGCGTAGTCAACCAAAGCACTATTAATAATTGTTGATAAAATGGTATATTACGTTTTCAATCGTTAATTATACGGCTTCCTACCCCGGACCAGCAGGGGTCGCGCACCAACCGTTTGACAGACAGCGCCCGGCAATGGAGTATCCGCGCGGGAATAATGCACAAGGACCATGGTCTGACCTGATGGCGCGCGCGATCCATCCTGTGGCACGGTCGGCAACGGCACGCTGGCTTGTCATCGCCATCGCGCTGATTGGCCTGATAGGGCAGATGCTGGTCCAGAACCAGGCCCTGCCCGGTGAAGCGCCACGCCTTACCATCCAGCGGCTGACCGGTATCGACATTGCGCCCGACGCACCAGTGGCCGCATGCGACACGACGCGACGGACCATGTCCCACACCATGGCCCATATGCGCCACGGGGTGCATGATGCGGGCTGCCGCGCAACCCATCATCATCATGACGGCATCTGCCCGCTCTGTCCGCTGCTGCATGTGGCGGCCATTCTGCAGGCCGTCACCCCGTTCGTGCCAATTGCATCCATACGGTGGGTGCAGCCGCTACGGCATTGCGTGCAACCCCGCGCGCCGCCCGGTCGTGCCTGCCGTATCCTGCCGCCATTGCGCGGCCCGCCCATGCCTGCCTGAACCTTCGCGCCGCGCCCGACCGGGGAAACCCCGGCCGGACTGCGTGGCTTGCAGGCCAGCGGGCATGACCCGGTTCCCTACGGATTTTCACGCAGTCAGATGGTGCATTCGCACCGGTCCGACAGGGTGCGTGTCAAAACCGGCGGAACCGCGCAATCAGATCCTGCTGGCTTTTCCCGGTCAGTTCAGGACAGAAATCATGTCAGGTCACACGGCATCCCCGCGTCATACGCGTGGGGCGGGCGGGCGTTCGATAACGCTGGCCCTTCTGATGCTTTCCCCACACGCCATTGCGGCATACGCTACACCTGTCGCGCCTTCACCCGATCCGCAGCCCGCCATACGGACCGGAGCGGACCACCCACAGCACCCTGCCGGAACGCCCGCCGTCATGGCGGGCAAGGCGGAAACCGTCGTGGTCATAGGACACAAAGGCGCGCCGGACATAAGGCGCTTCGCCCTGCCCCAGACCACGGCCGGCATCGACCGGCAGAAGATCGCGGCCACCATAAACATTGTCGATACCGAGGATGCGCTGCGCTACATGCCCAGCCTGTTCCTGCGCAAACGCAGCAATGGCGACACGCAGGCCACGTTGGAAACACGCACATGGGGCGTCAATTCCAGCGCCCGCAGTCTGGTCTATGTGGACGATGCGCCGATTTCAGCGCTGATTTCCAACAACAATACGAACGGCGCACCGCGCTGGGGCATGGTGGCCCCCGAACAGATCGAACGGGTCGATATGCTCTATGGCCCCTTTGCCGCGCAATATCCGGGCAATTCCATGGGCGGCGTGGTGCTGATCACCACGCGCATGCCGGACCATTTTACCGCAACGCTGAAGCAGACCGGCAGCGTGCAGACCTATGGCGCCTATAAAACCCACGGGAATTACGGTTCATCCAACAGCGCAGTCACTCTGGGTGACAGGCTTGGCCGCCTGTCATGGCTGTTCAGCGCAAACCGGGAAGAAAGCCTGAGCGAACCGCTATTCTATGTCACCGCGTCCTCCATGCCCACGGGCACAACTGGCGGCATCGCATCACAAAGCAAGACCGGCTCGACCGCCGATGTGATGGGCGCAGGCGGCCTGCAACACAGCACGATGGATAACCTGACCCTGCGGCTGAACTATGATTTCACGGACTGGCTGCACCTGAACTACATGGTGGGGTTGTGGAATAACCAGACCCGCGCACGTGCCCAAACCTATCTGACCACGCAGGCCGGCACACCCACATTCGGGGGCGTGTCAGGTTTCGCCAATGATACCTACACCTATAATGAAGAACACCTTATGAACACGATCGCGCTGAAAACCAGCACGAAAGGCCATTGGGACGGCGAAGCCATCTTTACGGATTACGACTACCTGCAGGACATGCAGCGCAATCCGGCGGGCGTGACGGGCAATACAGGGTTCACGCCCGGTGGCTATATCACGCGCATGGACGGTTCGGGCTGGACCACGGCGGATATCAAGGGCATCTGGCGGCCAACAGGCGCAGGTGGTGCGCATGAACTCAGCTTTGGCGCGCATCGTGATCAGTACGACCTGCGAAACCCGACCTACAATACCGATAACTGGCGCTCCTCCCCCGCCACGGGCAATGGTACGCTTTACGCCAGCGGTCGGGGGCGGACGACGACCTATGCGCTATGGGCGCAGGAAGCATGGAAATTCGCGCCACGGCTGAGCCTGACCATTGGCGGCAGGCTTGAGTTCTGGCGTGCATCCGACGGGTTCAACCTGGCCGGTAAGGTCGCCACCCGCCAGCCACCGGAACACGCGACCAATTTTTCGCCCAAGGCCACGCTGGCATGGCAGATCAACCACAGATGGGATGCCAAAATTTCATTCGGGGAGGCATGGCGCTACCCCACGGTTGCGGAACTGTACCAGATCGTCGCCACCGGTGGCACCTACGCCGTGCCGAACGCCAATCTAAAGCCCGAGCAGGTCTTTTCGGGCGAGGTCATGGTCGAACGCCACACCCGCAATGGCAGCCTGCGCCTGTCGCTGTTTCAGGAAAATACGCGCAACGCCCTTATTTCGCAAAGCACCCTGATCAACAGCATCTACACAACCACGGTCCAGAATGTGACCGCCATACGCAACCGCGGCGTGGAATTCGTGGCCGAACGGCATAATGTGCTGTTTCCGGGGTTCGATCTGTCGAACAGCGTTACCTATGTGGACTCCCGCATCCTGTCCGATCCCGGTTTTGACAGTGCGACCGGCACAGTTGCGACAGGAAAGCATGTGCCCTACGTGCCGGACTGGCGCGATACGTTTCAGGCCACATGGCATGCGACGCCACGCCTCGATCTGTCGGCGGCACTGCGCTATCAGGGCAGGATGTATTCCACGCTGGATAACACCGACCGGGTCGGGCATGTTTTTGGCGCTTTTGACAAATTTCTGGTGGTGGATGTCCATGCCCACTGGCGGGTGCATGGTCCGCTTACGCTGGATGCGGGCATAGATAACATCAATAACGCCCGTTATTACGAATATCATCCCTTTCCCATGCGCAGCTATGTGGCCGATCTGAAGGCCAGTTTCTGAACCGGAAAAGCCAGCATTATATCGGACAGGATACGGGGCGATCCGCCCCGTTATTCAGGTGGTTACGCCAGGCGCGGGGTCAGGGCAGGCGACGCGGCCCCTGCCGTCCACTGATAGGGCGGGTGACATAAAACTTTAACATTTTTCCGCTATGCCAGACCCCACGATACTACATAGTATGCGCAGTAACTTTTACCTATCCACCTGAATTACATGACGCACGCATGTTTTATGGAATAATAATACCCCGCAAGGCCAAAGGTGATATTTGAAATCCTTCAGTATTAAATTTTCCATAGGTCTTGTGCAGATTTGTGTCGCAGCCGCCTGCATTACGGCGGGTATCTGTTCAATCCGGGGCCTTACCAGCGTCAACAGCCACATAGACCAGATCAACCATAAATCACTGGCCAGTATCCGTGCCATTGGCACGATAGGCGAGCAGCTCCGGGCATTCCGTTCCACCGAAAGCGACCAGCTTGCCGCCACCAGCCCCGAAGCCGTTGCCGGGCTTGAAGCCATGATCGGGCCGATCGCACAGGGCGAAACGGATGCGATCGAAGCCTATGCGCCGCTGGTCAGCTCCCGTCAGGAAGAAACGCTTTTCCATAACCTGCGCATACAATGGCAGAATTACCGCGCAAGCCATGCTGAAACCTTCGCACACCCGAACCCGACCACCGACAGCAGCACTACGGCAACCACCAATGCACGGCTTCTGGATGAACAGCAGGCCATGTCCGCCACGCTGTCATCCCTGACAACCATCAATACGGTACGTGCCGGGTCATACGCGCGCGAAGCGGAAAAAACCTACGGCCTTACGCTGCAACGCGTTTACGGGGCGTATCTGGTGCTGTTTCTGGTGCTGGCGGCGTCCGTACTGGTCGTTTATTATAACATCCTGCGCCCGCTGAAGAAAATCAATGCCGCCATCAAGCAGCTTGCGGCGGGTGACACCACGCTTGCCTTCCCCTATGGCGGCAGGGGAGACGAGATCGGCGATATCTCGCGCTCGCTGGAAGTCTTCCGCAGTGCCACGATCCGCGCTGAAACCCTGCAGAAAGAGGCCGAACACCAACGCGAACAGGCCGAAGTCAACCGCCGCGCCATTCACGAAAAGGCGGAAGCGGATGCCCGCGCCCGTCTGAAACAGGCGACGGGCGGCATGGCCGATGCGCTCAAACGCATGGTGGGCGGCGATCTTTCCTTCCAGATCGAAACCCCGTTTTCTCCGGAATTCGAGCCGCTTCGCCGCGATTTCAATGAAGCACTGGCCCAACTGGCCAATACCTTTTCCGCCATGTCCAGTTCCGTCCACACGGTGGATGACGGCATACAGGAAATGGCGTCAGGGGCCGAACACCTCGCCCGGCGAACGGCGCAGGAAGCGGCGTCGCTGGAACAGACGGCAGCAGCCGTGGCGGGCATTGCCAAAAGTGTCGCCCAGTCGGCGCAGCGTTCGGACACCGCACGCCAGATCGGTATCAAGGCACGCGAAACCGCATCGGATTCCGCACGGATCACCGATGAGACCGCCAGCGCCATGCAGCGTATCGAGGAAGGGTCTGAACGGATCGTCTCCATCCTGGAAATGATCGACAACATCGCATTTCACACCACCATACTGGCCCTGAACGCCAGTGTGGAGGCCGCACGCGCGGGCGAAGTCGGGCGGGGTTTTGCGGTGGTGGCAAGTGAAGTCCGCTCCCTTGCCGAAAAAAGCACGGAAGCCGCCCGCGACATCCGCGCGCTGGTCCTCAGCACCGCATCCGACATTCAGGAAGGTTCCAGCCGCGTCCGCGACAGTAGCGAAGCCCTGCGTGTCATCGTGAAATTCATTGCCGACATGGGCGGGAACCTCGATGCGATCGCCCTTGCATCGCGCGAGCAGTCCGTAAGTCTGGATGAGATCAATACCGCCATCGCATCGCTGGACGGGGCAACGCAGCAGAATGCCGCCGTGGCCGAACAGTTCAGCGCCACATCCCGAAGCATCGTGGATGAAAGCCATAAACTGAACGCGCTGGTCGGGCAGTTCGTGCTGCCTGATCCCGACCGGTCGGAGCCCGATGACATGCTGATGGCGCATGCCATGGAAGATGAAACGCCCGCTGCACAATGGATGGCGGATCTGAAGGCCGGCGCATGGTCATCGCGTGCGGGGAGTGAGCAGCGGTTCTGATGACATGGGACATCTTCGCGTTGCAATGGGATTGCCTGAACAGGCGGAACCCGCAACCAGCCGGCAGGCAGGGCACGGTGGGCGACATAAACGCCGCGCCCCTGTCCCATATCGACCAGCACGCTTCATGCCCAACGGGTTCCATCGTCCCCGCCCCTTTATAGCCTGAACAGTAACAAGGATAGGTTGCGCCATGACCGTCAGCCCTGACACCACACGATCAGCATGGGAAAGAAACCGCCTGCGGGAGGAGGTTCTTGACGATATTGACGAAGAAATCGAACTGGAACTCGACGATGCGCGTCTGGGTTCGGAAAAGGATTCCGATACGCTCGATTTCCGCAAAACCTACTTCCGTGACCTGCTTGCCCTGCAGGGTGAACTGGTCAAGCTGCAGGACTGGATCAAGGATACCGGCCACCGTCTGGTCGTGATCTGTGAAGGCAGGGACGCGGCGGGCAAGGGCGGTGTCATCAAGCGCATAACCCAACGCCTGAACCCCCGCATCTGTCGCGTCGCCGCCCTGCCCGCCCCCAATGACCGGGAACGGACCCAGTGGTATTTCCAGCGTTATGTCAGCCATCTTCCCGCCGCCGGTGAAATCGTGCTTTTCGACCGGAGCTGGTATAATCGTGCGGGCGTTGAACGGGTCATGAATTTCTGCACGGATGAGGAGTATGAGGAGTTCTTCCGTGCCGTCCCCGAATTTGAACGCATGCTGGTGCGCAGCGGCATCCAGATCATAAAATACTGGTTCTCCATTTCCGATGATGAACAGGAACTGCGTTTCTGTGCCCGTATGGAAGACCCACTGCAGCAGTGGAAGCTCAGCCCCATGGATCTGGAAAGCAGGCGTCGGTGGGAGTCCTATACCCTCGCCAAGGAAATCATGCTGGAACGATCCAATATCGACGAAGCCCCCTGGTGGATCGTGCCTGCCGATAACAAGAAGAAAGCCCGCCTCAACTGCATAAGCCACCTTCTGTCTCAGGTTCCCTATCAGGAAATCGAGAAGCCTGAAGTGCGGTTGCCCGAACGGGTATTCAGCCCGGATTACATCCGTCAGCCGGTGCCGGACAGCATGATCGTTCCCGAAAAATATTGAAATAACCGGCCAATTTCAGAAACCATAAGGAAGTTTTTGGTGAAGCTTTTTGAAAAAAGGCGACACCAAAGAACTTTGTCCGTTTTGACGCTTTGGCTGTCAATTACGAGCAATGAGGGCTGCTCATCCCTACCGGCTGCTTTTCTCACCATGCCATAAAGGTCATAGTGGATGTGTCGCCATCGCCCCCGCTTTTTGCAGGTCGGCAAAATAACCGTACACCGTTCGCCAAGGTGGGAAGTCCGTGGGCAACCCACGCCATTTGCAACCATGTGTCACCACATACATGATGGCGTCGACTACCCGGCGCATGTTTGCTTCCCTCAGACGGCCACCTTGCTTTGCCCTTGGGATGTGGCTCCTGATTAACCTCCACTGTTCGTCAGTGAGGTCCGTGCCGTAGTTCATTGGTATGAACACATACCCGGAAGTAGTTGCGATATATTAACAATAATTGTCGAAGCTCAAGTTTCATTTTTATAATGTCGTTATAAATCAGTCTGTTAGCTTTTGTATAGTATGACGATTTATCATGTGCTATTGTGTATGCGCGCTTGGTCGCGCACGAAAAAACGAAGTGCCTCCCCTTGTCGGGTGGCCTGCGAATACAACACCCGGCTTCGGCCAATTGTGGTGGATGGCGACGGCTGTTCATTGCGATGGGAATAAGCAGGGCAGCGTTTACTTCGTTTATCGTTGCGACCAACCACCTGACGCCAGGAGGCGTCAGCGTTTTTTAACGTCCTTGGTCGGACACCAAAAACGAGGTTACAATAGATGCTTCAAAAAGTGGCGGAATCACCGCCATTCGTTGTGCCTATTCAGGAACATAACGTAAACATAAAACCCTTTGGAACTTATCCTCCAACCAGAACACAGCAACAGATACGCAAGGTATTTTTCAATACCCCGTTTGGATATATGCGTTTCCGACGCCCCTTCGTCGAAAGGTTCAAGCAGGAATGTAAAGGCCCTGTAGATTCATATCTGTTTGGGTTGAAGGTTCGGTTTTATCCGCAGGACAATCAGACTGATGCCAAGTCAGCAGTCTGCGGAAACTGCTACAACGCCAAGGAATGGAGGTGGCTGGACAAGTGCCTGCCTACTGGTGGCACCTTCCTTGATATAGGAGCGAACATGGGGTTCTTTTCGCTGTTTGCTGCTACCAAAAGGGCCAGGATCATCGCCATTGAACCACAGCCTACGCTCTTTGATCGGCTTTTCACCAACATGGCTTGTCTTATGCATTCCGTGTCGCTGCGTGCGACAAAGGACTGATTTTCCCGGGGTAGCCACCCCGGGAAAATCAGGAAGGGGACGGGTCGGTAACAGGCAGACCATAATGGGTCGACTTGAGAG
>NZ_JBGLOV010000021.1:0-41393 GCF_041402665.1 Komagataeibacter sp. SM21 | reverse complement strand
GTAAAGGGAAAACACGCCAAGATCGCCATTACCGCAATCATGCGAAAGCTCATCGTCCTCGCAAACGCCCTGCTTCACAAAGATCGGCTTTGGATGCCAAAAGCCGCTTGACCACAACGGATACTCTCAATGGTATTGAGGCATATCTGGTCAAAGCTGCCGTAGGTGAAAGAGATGAAACTGGCACCCTGATCCAAACCAATATGGATTACGGTGGTGGCACCATTGGTCAGGGTCATGGAGAAACCGTTCGTATCCGGCCTTTGCTGGATATCCTGACCGATGCCAAAGTCAACAAGGTTGATGTGTTGAAGATCGACATTGAAGGATATGAGGACCGGGCTTTAATGCCCTTTTTCAGGGATGCACCCTCAACCTTATTTCCCTCACACATCATCATGGAATACAGCGAGAGTGATCGCTGGCAATCAGACCTGATGGGCAAACTGGCTCAGGCTGGATACCGTCAAACGGCACGTAGCAGGGGTAACGCCCTGCTATCACGCAAATAGGGGAGAACAGGTAAAATTAGCGGGTAGGTGGTTACGACCACCGACCCGTTTTTGTATGTTTGTTCGTTGGTATATCAGCGATAAATGCTACGTTTTGGGACTTTTCAAACAGTCACTTACCCTGCTTCTGGCAACAGGATTCCGGGGTTCTCTTGGGCCGTTATGACATTACATGCGCTACGTTCAACACGCGCATTGCGGCTTTGGGGTAACAGTCATACCGGAACGACAGCGACCCCTTGCAGGACGCAACCGTTCATCAGTTATCGGAACCGACAGAAGCGGGAACAGGCAAAAGCCGTTTCCTCAAGGGTTATCTATCCCTGACCGGTAAAGTCGGAAATATTGATATCTTCCCTCCATACACATCGGCGCCGTGGCGTCCATTTTTGGACATCACAGCGCCGGATACCATGCAGAAAAGAAGAACCTTGACGATGGTCCGCCGCCGGGGCTGCCAGTAATGCAGCCCCGGCGGCGGCGGGGTCCTATCGGTTGAGCAGGTAGAACAGTCCCGCAGCGATCGTAATGGTGACAGGCAGCGTGCAGACCCATGCCAGCGCGATCTTGACCAGCATGCCCCGGTTGATGCCCGAACCGGAACCAAGCATGGTGCCCGCGATACCCGCCGTAATGATGTGTGTCGTGCTGACAGGCAGGCCGGTATAACCAGCCGTGGCGATCAGCCCCGCGCCCACCAGTTCAGCCGATGCACCCTGCGCCGGGGTCAGGTGCGTATTACCGATTTTTTCGCCCAGCGTATGCACGATGCGCTTGTAGCCGATCATGGTGCCGATACCCAGGCACAGGGCGCTGAGCAGCCGCACCCACCACGGCGCGTATTCCACCACCGGGCGCATCTGGTTGCCCAGCGTCTTGGCCATCGCGCGTTCCTGCGCGGATGCCTGCGGGTTCGCGGCAACGGTTTTCAGCCCGGCCACGACTTCATACAGGTCGGCACGCAGTTCGGAAGGCACGACCTCATCCGGCGCGGTTCTGGACAGGCGGGTAACGGAAGCAACCGCTTCGTCACGCAGGCCATCATGGTCATACTGCTGGATCAGCGGGGTAGCGTTTGTCGCATACTCCGCGATGTGGACAATATGCGGCGCGCTGTTGGGCGCCAGCGCGAAGGTCGCGGGCAGGATACCGATGATGGTCAGCATGATCAGGCCAATGCTTTTCTGCCCGTCATTGCTACCGTGGGAGAAGCTGACACCGGTGCAGGTCAGGATCAGCAGTCCGCGCACCCAGCCACGCGTCGGCCTGTCACCCTGCGGGGGCTGGTACAGTTCCGGATCGCGCACAAGATGGCGGATTATGAAATACAGCCCACCCGCGCCAATCAGGCCCAGCAGCGGCGAGATGGCAAGGGCGCGCAGGATCTTCCATATCTGCGACCAGTCCACGCTGTTGCCCAGATCGCGGGTATGCAGCAGCGCATCCCCGATCGCTATGCCGATCAGCGCGCCAATCACGCAATGCGAACTGGAGTTCGGAATCCCGAACCACCATGTAAACAGGTTCCATGCCAGCGCCGTGCCGAACAGGGATATCAGCATCGGCACCGCCGGATCGCCATTGGGTGGGGACAGCACGTCGGCGGGCAGCAGTTCGACCAGACCGTACGCAACACTGATCCCGCCCAGGATAACCCCTACGAAATTCATGCACCCCGACCAGATCACAGCCGTGCGGGGTTTAAGCGATCTGGTATAGATAACGGTGGCGACCGCATTTGCCGTGTCGTGAAATCCGTTTACGAATTCAAACACGCAGACAAGCGCGAAGCACACGACAAGCGCGATTATGGAAAATGTGGAATAGGGTGCAAAGTGAAGCATATAACTACACACAGAAAGTTATTGTTATTTGCTTTATAAATAATTTTAAGGACGAATTTAAGTCACCGCACCTGATCTTCATATAATATTCATATTTACATAATCATGCGCTTTATTACGTGATCGCACCTGTTCAGAAGGGGGCGGGACATTACTTCCAGCCCGCTGCGTGACTGGAGATAACGTCCCATAAAAACATCCGTAGAAAACGGCCTACCGGTTCAGCCGCGTCACCAGTAACTGATTGATGCGGAAACCTTCCACATCGACCACTTCAAAACGGAAACTGACCGTGTCCACCCGGTCCGCCTTACGCGCCATGCGCCGCAGGCGGTGCAGGACAAAACCGCCAATGGTGTCAAAAGGCGCGCTTTCATCCAGATCGAACGCATCCAGCGCGCGCCGCACATCCCCGATCGTGGCGGCACCGTCAATCAGCCACGATGTCGCATCGCGGCGCACGATCAACTGCTCCTCAAACGGATTGGCAAGTCCGCCCATCAGCGCGCCAAGAATGTCCTTGAAGGTGATAAGCCCCATCACCAGCCCGTATTCATTCACCACCAGCGCGAAACCCACGCCATGGGTATCGAACTGCGCCAGCGTATCCCACAGGTTTATGGTCTCGGGCACCGACAGGACATCGCGGCGCATCTGCACGATCGGGTTTTCCCGTGGCGCAGGGGCGTCCTGATCGTCCGGCGTGGACAGGACGCCGGGCCTGCGGTCCACCACGGCGGCCAGCACGTCTTCCGCCCGGATGGAGCCTATGACGTTATCCAGTCCCCCATCACACAGGGGATAGCGTGAATAGGGCTTGGCGCGGACCTTGTCCTTCTGCATCTCGATGCTTTCCTGCAGATCGAGAAACACGATTTCATCACGCGGCGTCATGGCGGATGTGATGGAACGGTCCTGAAGCCCCAGAACGTTCTGGATCATCTGGTGTTCCTGTTCCAGCAGGACACCCGAAGCCGTGCCCGCGGCCAGAATGGCGCGCAGGTCTTCCGGCGTGACCGGCTCGACACCGGATGCTGCGGGAATTTTCAGGGCGCGCAGGATCGTATCGGATGTGCGCGAAAATACCCACACAATGGGATAAAGCAGTTTCAGCGCCGCCGCCGGGAACCAGCCCACCGCCAGCGCGATCTTGTCGGGCGCGTTCATGGCTACGCGCTTGGGCAGCAGATCGGCAAACAGGACGAACATGCCCGTTACCAGCACGAAGCCGAACGCCGAGGCCAGCGTCTGCGCCGTTGCGATGCTCAGGCCCCAGTGGACCAGATACTGATACAGCGGCGGGGCGATCATGCCGGAACTGATGATACCGCCCAGAACCCCGACCGCGTTAAGGCATATCTGCAGGACGGTAATGACCTGCCCGCTGTTGCGCCGCAGTTTCAGGAACGCGACAGCCCGTTCATCACCCGCTTCCGCGCGGGACTGGAGCCGCACATCGCGGGCTGCGGCAAAAGAGACTTCGGAAAGCGAAATAAAAATATTAAGCGCGACCAGCATAACAAGCGATACCAGCCCCGACAGAAACAAAATCACACAGCACCTATGGAAGAATATTTAATTCATCATATCATGAACTGGCGATTACCTAACAGGATAAAGGTTTTTGGTCCGGGAATTTTTTGTTAAGATTTCAGGCATGTTTACCGTAACCAGACCACGCCTGTTCCCGGCCATGGCCTGCAACGCGGACACATCCCCACTGTTTCCATAAATCCCGATGCCAGCAGGCGCATTTTACTAAACCGTGCCCGGTTCGGGCGGGCCGGAACCCGGACCGGGCGCACAAGCCCACAAAAGCGCAGGCAACAGGCCGTTATTGCCGGGGTGAGAGGGCCTGCACCAGTTGCGCCACCACCGCTTCCAGCAGCGCGCGATCCCTGTCGGTGAACCTGTCACGGCGCGGACTGTCGATGTCGAGCACGCCCAGCAGTTCGTTGCCCATCACGACCGGCACCACGATTTCCGAAGCCGATGCCGCGTCGCAGGCAATATGACCGGGGAAAGCATGCACGTCCGGCACCACCACTGTCTGCCGGTCCCGCGCAACCGTGCCGCACACGCCTTTGCCAAACGGGATGCGGGTGCAGGCCACGCGCCCCTGAAACGGCCCAAGCACAAGCTGGCCATCCTTTGCCAGATAGAAGCCCGCCCAGTTCAGGTCCGGCAGGGCTTCAAATATCAGGGCGGCGATATTGGCCATGTTCGCGATCATGTCGCCCTCACCCGCAACTACGGCGGATACGGTTTCAGGCAGGGTATCGGGCGTTACGCGCCGGTCGGGTGCGGTCATGACTGTGTTCCTCTGGACAATGGGCGGACAGGGGACACTACTGTAACGCACCGGTCAATCACCCGGCCACATGGGGGGAAGCCGGACGGAATGCTTCTATCCCATCGATACCTCCACCGCATGGGTATTGCCGTCATCGAGCATGTCGATACTGCCGGTGGCCGGTATGCTGACCCCATCCACGCTGACAGTGCCGATCCCCCGGCACAGATGGGCGGGATTGAGCACGGTAATGTTGTAAACCGCACTGCGCCAGCGCAGCGTGACTTCAAAACGCGGCCAGTCATGGGGAATGCACGGGTCAACCCGCAACTGCGTGCCATGCACCCGTATGCCAAGGATGGTCTCGATCCCCACACGCTGCATCCATCCCGCCGATCCCGTGTACCACGACCACCCACCCCGCCCGACATGCGGTGGCTGGGAATAGACATCGGCGGCGATTACGTAGGGCTCCAGCCGGTAACGCGCGGCTTCCGTGGTATTCAGCGCATGGTTGATCGGGGTAAGGGTGTGAAACAGCGACTGCGCGCGGTCCCCGTCGCCCAATGCCGCCACGGCCATGACCGTCCACAGCGCGGCATGGGTATACTGGCCACCATTTTCACGGATGCCGGGCGGATAACCGCGGATATAGCCCGGATCAGGCCCCGTGGTATCGAAGGGCGGCGCAAGGACAAGGATCAGCCCTTCATGCTGGCGGACAAGACGCGACAGCACGGACCCCATGGCATGTTCGGCACGTTCGGGTGACGCAACGCCTGACAGCACCGCCCATGACTGCGAAATCGCATCAATCTGGCATTCCGCGCTGATATGCGACCCAAGCGGCGTGCCATCGTCAAAATAGGCACGCAGGTACCAGTCGCCATCCCATGTCTTTTCCAGCGCCACGGCAAGGGCCCGCGCATGGTCCTCCCACGCGCGGGCGCGGACCAGATCGCCGCGCGCGCGGGCCAGCGGGATAAAGGCGTTCAGGGTGGCATGCAGGAACCAGCCCAGCCAGACACTTTCCCCCTTTCCGTGCTCGCCCACACGGTTCATCCCGTCATTCCAGTCGCCCGTGCCCATAAGCGGCAGGCCATGCGCGCCAACAACCAGACTGTGATCCAGAGCACGGGCACAATGTTCGAACAATGACCCGCTTTCATCCGATATGGTCGGAACCGTGAAACGGTCATGTTCGGTAATGGGAAGGGGCGGGGCCACCAGAAAGGGGAGGCTTTCATCCAGCACACCCGTATCGCCCGATGTCGCGACGTAATGCGCCACGGTATAGGCAAGCCATGCCCGGTCATCGGAAATATGGGTGCGCACGCCCGCCCCGGTCTGGGGCAGCCACCAGTGTTGCACGTCGCCTTCCACAAACTGGCGCGAAGCCGCGCGCAGCAGGTGCGCGCGGACCAGATCGGGCCGTGACAGCACAAGGGCCATGCCATCTTGCAACTGGTCGCGGAAGCCATAGGCCCCACTGGCCTGATAGAAACCCGCACGGGCCTGCACGCGGCTGGCCAGTGTCTGGTAAAGCAGCCAGCCATTGAGCATGATGTCCATGCTCCGGTCGGGCGTGCGGACCTGCACGGATTGCGTAATCCGGTCCCAATGCTGGCGGACATCGCGCAGCACACCATCCAGATCCACGGTGCGGTACCGGGCCACGAGGTCACGGGCCTGATTGATGTCCGCCCCCTCGCCCAGCAGGAAGACGATTTCCGCTTTCCCACCCGGCGGCAGGATCACCACCGTCTGCACCACCCCGCACGGGTCCAGCCCAGCACCCGTGCGCCCCTGCACGCCATCGGCATGGGCGAAGGCCGCCGGGTGTTCGACGGTGCCGTTACGCCCGACAAAGGCCGTGCGGTCGCCGGAACTGGCGGTCAGATAGCCGCCGATATCGGCAAAGGCCACGCGGTTTCCGTAATCCGCGCTCCACGGGTTGCGGGCAAACAGTGTGCCGGTTTCCTCATCCAGTTCTGTGGAAACAAAGGCCGCCGACGTGCTGCGCGCCCGCCCCAGCACCCATTCGACATAGGCGGTGATGGACAGCGTGCGGGAATGATCGGACAGGTTGCGCAACTGGATGCGCGTAATCTTGACCGGGTCCGCCACGGGCACGTATTGCAGCAGCGTGCTGGCCACCCCATGGGCAATGCGTTCCTGCCGCGTATAGCCGCGCCCATGCGTGGTAACGTAGGTCGCCGCGCGGTCGCGCCGGACGGCGGCGGCGGGGCACCACAGCATGCCGGTGCTTTCATCGCGGATATAGAAAATCTCGCCCGCGTGGTTGCTGACCGGATCGTTGGACCATGGCGTGATCTGGTGTTCGCGGCTGCTGCCCGACCATGTATAGCCACTCCCCTCCCCCGACACCTGAAAACCGAAGGTGTCGTTGGTGATGACATTGATCCACGGCGCAGGCGTGGTCTGTCCCGGCGCCAGCACGATCACGTATTCCTGCCCATTGCGGGCAAAGCCGCCATGGCCGTTGAAGAATTCAAGTTCCGGCACGGGCGGGGCGGCAAAGGCCGAAGCGGGCGACGGCGTGGGGGCAAGGGTGGGCAGGAACGTACGTTTTGCGGGAACCCTTGCATAATCAAGCTGTTCCGCCAGACCCCGATCGGCCACCAGCACCACGCGGGCGACCGACAGGATCAGGTCACGCATGGCGGGGGTAAGCAGGTCGGCGCGCAGCACACGCACGGTGCCCGCATTCCCCCCGCTCTGTGTTACGGAATGGACAAGCTGGTCCAGTGCCGCCTGAAGTTCCTGAAGGTAGGAGGATGGATGTTCGTTCAGCACGACAAAATCCACCGCCACCTGCTTGAGACGGAAATATTCATGCGCCAGCAGCAGCAGGCGCACGATGGCGGTATTCGACGCCTCGCGTATGCGCAGCACAAGAATGGGCAGGTCGCCCGAAATGCCCTGTTCCCACAGAAGCGGCTGTGCCCCCGCCCCCTTCGCGATCGCGGGCGGACTGGCCCGCAGCGCCGGCCCGGCAAACAGGATATGTCCCGCCAGGCGCTGGAACAGATCCGCCGTGGCGGGCGTGATGTCCAGATGGCGCAACTGCACCTGCGCCTGTGTCCAGGCAAGGGTGCGCACACGCTCGAATGCGGCATGGTCGCGGTGCGTGTCGATCAGGTCCAGAAGCGCTTCGCGCGATGGCGCGGCCATGGTCCAGAACGCGATGCGGCCCATGGTGCCCGGACGGATGGAAAGGGGAACGCGGATGGAAAAGATCGGGTCCAGCACGCTGCCCGTATGACCGGCCAGCGCCCCGTCACCCATCACGGCCACGGGCCGGTGCACCGTGCGCTCGCGTCCAAGGAAGCAGGCGCGGTCGGTTTCCACCTCTATGGCAGTACTGCATACCACCAGATGGGCGACCCATATTTCCGCCTCGTCCGGTGTGCGGCGGCGGCGGGTCGCGATCAGGGCGCGCGCGGCATGCAGGTATTCGGTATGGACGAAAAGCTTGGTAAAGGCCGGATGGGCCAGATCGCCAGCCTGCGCCAGCAGCGCCAGTTCCATATAGGATGTCACATCGATATCCAGCGGATCGCTGCCCGCGTTGAACAGGGAAAGCTGGCGGACTTCGGCATCGTTCTCGGCCGAGACAAGGACTTCCAGCCGCGTCGTAAGCGTCCCGTCACGACGGGCGAATTCGGCGCGGTCTTCATGGAAGGCCACGGCATATTCTTCGGGCGACGGACCACAGGGCTGCACGCCCGCCGACCAGACCTGTCCCGTCCTGCGGTTTTTCAGGTACAGGTACGACCCGTAATCATCGCATGTCGTATCTTCGCGCCAGCGCGTGATGGCCTGACCGTTCCAGCGGCTGTAACCCGATCCCGCCGCCGTCAGCATGACCGTATAGCGGCCATTGGACAGCAGATGGGTGACAGGCTGGGGCGTATCGGCGCGTTCCAGATACCGCCCCGCCGGGGTGGAGACGGCGTGGACGGTGGGATGCGTATCCTCCTCGAACGGTAGCGGGCGGGCGACCGCGCCGGTACGGGGGGCGCGTTCCTGCAGCAGCAGTTCGGCGGACGCCACGACCGGGTCGGAATGAAAGCGCGTGCGCATGACGCCATTCATGATGGCGTCCGCCACCGCAAGGATGGACATGCCCTGATGATGCGCCATATACGCGCGCACGATTGCCACCCTGCCCTGATCGGGAACACGATCGGGCGTGAAGTCGAGTGATTCGTAAAATCCGTACTGCCCCAGCGCCCCGGTCTTTTCCAGCACGTACAGATTGGCCACCGCCTTCTGCGGGTCAACCATCGCTGCCAGCATGGTGGCGTAGGGGGCCACCACCCGGTCCAGCCCCAGCCCGCGCTTGAACCCCAGCCCCGGCACGCCGAAATTGGAATACTGGTACGTATAGTCCAGATCCCGCACGTTATAGGCGGATTCCGAAACCCCCCACGGAATGTCATGCGTCTGGCCATAGGCGATCTGGCGCTGCACGATCAAGCCGTTGGTCTGTTCCAGCAGGCTGCCCACCGGCGCACGCATGACGAGCGAGGGCATGAGGTATTCGAACATCGACCCCGACCACGAAACCAGCGCCGCGCCATTGCGCACCGGCGTAATCGACCGGCCCAGCCGGAACCAGTCATGCGCGGGCATGTCGCCCTTGGCGATGGCGAAGAACACCGCCAGACGCGCTTCGGACGCCAGCAGGTCATAACAGTTGGTGTCCTGCGTATCCTCGGCCACCAGATATCCGATGGACAGCAGCTTGCGCGACGGATTGCACAGGAAATGGAAATCCATCTCCTGCGCCATGGTCCGGGCCTTCTGTGCGATGGTTTCCAGCCTGCTGGTCAGCGTGGCATGCAGGTCCGTATCAAGGTCGCGCATATGGCTTTCCAGCGCGCGCAGCGGGGCCGTGACCCAGAATACGCGGTCGGCAATACGGTCGGTGCCCCCGGCGGCCACGTCAGGGTGCATGCGCGCTACATGTTCCGCAGCCCCCGCGGCATGACGGTGCAGGGCCGCCAGTTCGGCGGTTGATTTGCCGGGGGTGGACAGGACCGCGTTTTTCAGTCCTGTCAGCAGGCGCAGCAACTGCCGCTCCGCCGCCGTGTGGCTCTGCCGGACGCCACGATCGAATGTCAGGTCGGCAATGGCGATGTTCAGCGCATCGGCAATCCCTTCGCGCCACGTATCGGTTTCAGGCCCCGCATGCTGCCAGCCCTGACACGCACTGGCCAGCGCGATCAGGTGGCCCGCCATGTTGCCACTGTCCACGCTGGAAACATAGATCGGTTCCAGCGGGCGCAGATCATCGGTTGCATACCAGTTGTAGAAATGCCCCCGGTAGCGCGGCATGGTTTCCAGCGTGCTGAACGTCGCTTCCAGCCGGCTGACGGTATCGGCCAGGCCGGTCCAGCCAAAATCATGCGCGCTGGCGGTACACAGCAGGTAAAGGCCGATATTGGTGGGGGAAGTACGGCGGGCCAGAACGGGGGATGGATCTTCCTGAAAATTATCCGGCGGCAGCATATGGTCCGCCGGGGTGGTGAAGGTTTCAAAAAAGCGCCACGTCCGCCGCGCGGTCATGCGCAGGGTGCGGATATCGGTGCGGGACGGACGCGAGCGGGCCGCGATGACATGCGTGCGGCTGGCCCACATGGCCACGGCGGGCGAAAAACTCCACAAAACCGCCACCGGCACCGCCAGAAACAGGCTCCACGGCGCCCATATGGCCACACACAGCGTAATCCCCCCCGCCAGCAGGGGGGCAACGGACATGCGGCCATAATAACCCGCCAGACCCGACCGCAGCAGCCCCGCGATCTGGGCTGCGGGCACCCATTGCAGCATATGGCGGCGCGTAATGAACACACGCACCAGCGTACGCGAAATCGCATCCCCCATAAGACAGGCCTGATGGGCCAGAAAGGTGACGTTCAGGAACGTCATTACGGCGGATTCAGCACTTTTTGCGCCAATAACGCTAAGATAGCCGCGCAGCGTAATCCATTCCCGCCGCGGGATGATGTCCGGCAGGACCGGCAGGAACGCAGGCAGGGCCATGCCCAGCAGCACGAACGCCGTCCACACCACCGCCGCGTGCAGCGGCAGGAACCACCCTGCGACAAGGGCCACCAGCGCCAGTGGCGTGACCAGCGTGCGGCGCAGGTTATCGAGCATCTTCCATAACGCGATGCCCGAAAACCGGTCGCGCACCGGCGCGTTGCGCCGCGCGATGCCGGACATGATCCACGGCAGCAACTGCCAGTCACCGCGTGTCCAGCGGTGCATCCGCTGGGCCGCGACAAGGTAGTCGGTGGGGAAATCCTCCACCACCTCCACATCCGTCGCAAGTCCGGCGCGGGCGAATATGCCTTCAAACAGGTCATGGCTCAGCAGGGTGGATTCCGGCACACGCCCGGCAAGGGCCGCCTCGAACGCATCAATGTCGTATATGCCCTTGCCCGCGTACGACCCTTCGCCAAACATGTCCTGATACAGGTCGGACACGGCGGCGGAATAGGCGTCAATGCCGCTGGCGCTGGCGAATATGCGCTGGAACAGGGTGCTGTGATGCCCCACCGGCAGGGATGGCGTGACGCGTGGTTGCAAGATGGCGTAGCCTTCACGCACACGGCCCGCCACGGGGTCGAAGGCGGGGGCGTTGAGCGGGTGGGCCATCTTGCCGATCAGGCGGCACACCGTTTCCAGCGGCAGGCGGGTATCGGCATCCAGCGTGATGATATACCGGACATTGGCGGGCAGCGGGGCGGCAGGCGCAAGGTAGGTGGTATCCGTCGCGCCGCGCAGCAGGCGGTTGAGTTCATGCAGCTTGCCGCGTTTACGCTCCCAGCCCATCCAGACCTGTTCGCTCTCGCTCCATGTCCGCCTGCGGTGCAGCACGTAAAAACGCATTCCGCCGGGTGCGGGCCCATATTTGCGATTAAGGCTGGCCACCCTGTCCAGCGCCAGATCCAGCAGGCGCTGGTCATCGGGGGCATCGGGGCTGTGGAAATCGGTCCAGTCGGTCAGAAGGGCGAAGTGAACGGAGTCATCGCGCGTGGCGAGGTAATGGACCTCAAGCCGCGCCAGCAGGGCGGTGAGCGTTTCTTCCGTGGTCATAAGGGCGGGTACGACGACCATGCTGCGCAGGGTGGCGGGAACACCATCACGGAATTCCAGCCCCGGCAGGGCGGTGGCGTGGATCGCTTCCAGCGCCAGCCGGTTTACACAGGCCACCGCAGCTTCCGAAACCGGCACGAAGGCGAGCACCGCCAGCAGCCACGTCATACCGCTTGCACCATCCGATGTCAGCCACAGGGGCACGGCAAGGAAAAGCAGCGTCAGCAGGGTCACGACAATGCTGTAGGCCGCGATGCCACGCGCGCAGAACAGCCGCACCATCTGGCTTGACAGGGGCGGACGGAAGCCGATTGCCGCTTCCAGTTCCCTGCGCCCCGCCATAAGCAGAAGGTAATAGCCGGGATCGGCCCGGCGCGGGTCATGACCGTCCACGGCTGCCGCCCGGCGGGCCATGCTGACGGACAGTTCGGCTATCGCCATCTCGCTATGGTCACTGCCACGGGCCAGATCCTCGATGGCCTTGCGGTACAGGTCACGGCTGGCGAAATCGGCCTGGGTGAAGCTGGGGTAGCTGTCAAAGATCCTGTTGACCAGACAGACATGGTCGAAGGCTTCGGTCCAGTCGAAACCTGCGATCAGGCGCAGGCTGGTGATGATGTTGCGGATGGTGGCGTTGAAGGTGCCCTGTTCCTGCAGGTCGTCGCGCACGGCGTCTTCAATGCTGGTGCCCCTGTCCGCCAGCCGCTGTCCAAGCCAGACAAGGGCGGGGTCCTTTTCGGGGTCCAGCCCGCGCGAACGATGGGCAAGCTGGGCGATGAAGGCACCGTTCAGCACGCCGGGGTCAACGGTGGCGAGGAAGGCGGCCATCGCCGATGGCGTATCCTTGCGATAGCCATCCAGACTGTCGGCCAGCATGTCGGCTTCGCGCCTGCTGGCGTTGTTGGCCATGATCGCGCTGACCACGCGGCGCAGGTTTTCAATCAGCACGATCCGCAGCGTGATCGGCACCGCCCAGAGTTCACCAATCGTCAGTGGCGTCACGCCCTGATACGCCAGCAGGTAGTTATACAGGGTTTCGGGCTGGATATTGCTGTCCGTATGGGCCACCAGCGCCCATGTCACGCCAAACACACGGGGCAGTCCGGCAAAGGGACCGCTGGCCAGCTTGGGCAGGCGGGCATAATAGCGCGGCGGCAGGTCCAGTGCGATTTCACGGATCTGCATGTCAACCAGCGCGTAGTTATCCGCCAGCCATTGTGCGGCGGGCGTCAACTGCTTGCCCGCCTGAAGGGCCTCGGCAATCCTTTCATCCGCGGCCCGCAGGAATGCGCCATTGTCCGCAAGGCGGCGGGCCAGTGAATGACCCTGCCCCCGCATATGGGTGCGGGGCGTTATGGTCTGCGCGGCGGCAAGGCTTCTGGCATGGGCTTCCAGCCGTTCCATGCCGAAAATTTCGCTTTTGACCGGCGCGAAATCATCCTGCCACGTAAGCTGGGAAGGCTGACCAGACAGGCGTTCGAGCCACGAGCGGGGCATGGCCCGGAACGCGCGATCGGCCTGATGGGGTAACGCGGGATTTCCGTCCATGCTCTGCTCCAGTTATATCCGTGGCGGAACACCCACACCCGCGTTCCCCTATCTGCGAAACAGGCTCATCCGTGGCTGGGACGCATGGTGGGCACGCTGGCGCAACAGGGGCGGCACCGCATGGTCGCCTTCCCGCGTCATGGATTGTGTTGTGTATTCATCCGGCCCATCACCATCAGGCGGGAATTTTCCTGCCCTCCCCGCCACGGGGCGCGCGGCAGCGACGGCGCGGGAAGGCGCGTACTGGCCAGACGTGGCCGGTTTGAAGGATGTATCCATCCTCCACTCTCCTCTATCCGGGATATGGAAATAATGCGAAGGGCCTGACTGGATCGGTCGCCGGCAGGGCCGGGGGCAGGATACAGTCGCCCATAGTGTAACGCCGGTATCGAGACTGCGTTCCCTGAATATCTTTTGTCCGTGCCATCTGCCGGGCCAGCATGGCGGGGGCGGGCGATCTGGTTTTTCCGCCTGCCTGCGGGGCAAAAAAGCGCGGTCTGCTCCGTCACGGGGCCGGTCACTGATTGTTAACGCCTGCGCTCCTATCCTGAAATTCATGACCCTGCACCGGACCGCCTGATCGGGCGGACAGGCCGCAGGCCAGCCATGCGACCGGCAACATCTTCCGGCCGGGGGCGTTTGGTTGACGAAGACGGGGCGCACGCAGTGGCCCCATAACGGCCCGCGCCGCCCCTTGTGCCACCTGCTGAAGGAAAATCCATGACCCAGAGCATTCCCCCCCAGAGCCAGGACCACCAGCCCGGCGTCGAACGCCTGCTCAAACCCAGGGCTGAACATATCCGCCCCGATTATCGCGGCAGCGACAAGCTGAAGGGACGCCGCGCGCTGATTACCGGCGGTGACAGCGGCATAGGCCGCGCCGTCGCCCTGCATTTCGCGCGGGAAGGGGCGGATGTCGCCATCCTTTATCTTGAGGAGGAAGAGGACGCGCGCGAGACCATCCGCCTGGCGGAAGCCGAAGGTGTCAGGGCCCTCGCCATCGAAGGCGATGTGGCCAACAGCATGGTCTGCAATGACGCCGTGGCCCATGTGGTCGAGGTCTTTGGCGGGCTTGATATCGTCGTGAACAATGCGGGCGTGCAGTATGTCAGCACGGACCTGACCGATATTTCCGATGAGACATGGCAGCGTCACATGGACGTCAACATCAATGGCTATTTCTACATTACCCGTGCCGCCCTGCCGCATCTGAACAGGGGCAGCGCGATCATCAATACATCGTCGATCAATGCTTTCGCGGGCAACAAGGCGCTGGTCGCCTATACCACCACCAAGGCCGCCGAGATGGGCTTCACCCGCGCCCTTGCCCTCCAGCTTGCGGAAAAGGGCATCCGGGTCAACGCGGTCGCCCCCGGCCCGATCTGGACGCCGCTGCAGCCCGCAAGCTGGGGACCGGTCGATCCGCAGGCCGTGGCCGACATGGGCAAGAGCACGCCCATGGGCCGCATCGGCCAGCCCAGCGAGATGGGTCCGGCCTATGTCTATCTGGCGGCGGAAGATTCATCTTACGTCACGGGGCAGACGGTGCATGTAAACGGGGGCATGATCATCAATGGCTGAGGCGCTCCCCTCGCTCATGCTTCCTGCATCGAGCTGGCTTCGCGCGGCGGCCCACCGTCGCTGGCTTGATGCGCAGGGGCAGCGCCTGCTTGATTTTTCAAAACCTGCCCGCGTGCCCGACGGCTTCGCCTCGCTGGATGACGACGGGCAGCTTTCCGCCGATGCCGGGGCGGACGCGATCCTGACCGCGCGCATGACCCATGTCTACGCGGTGGCGGCGGGGCGCGGCCTGCCGGGATGTTTCCCGCTGGCCACCCACGGTGTTGCGGCCCTGCTGGGGCCATTGCGCGACGAAAGGCATGGCGGGTGGTTCACCGGGCCGCCCGCCGATGGCCTGCCACCCGATGGGGGCCGCAAGCAGTGTTACCTGCATGCCTTCGTAGCCCTTGCGGCATCATCGGCGGTGGTAGCAGGCGTGGACGGCGCACGCCCCCTGCTGGAGGAGGCGCTGGCGGTATGGGAACACCATTTCTGGAGCGAGGAAGAAGGCGTTTTTCGTGAAAGCTTCGCGGCCGACTGGTCGGATGAGGAAAATTACCGTGGCGCCAACGCGAACATGCACGCAGTGGAAACCTGCATGGCAGTGGCGGATGTGACTGGCAGGCCGGTCTGGCGACAGCGCGCGCTGAGGATTGTGGAGCGGATCATCCACGACCTTGCCCGGCGCAACAATTACGACGTGGCTGAACATTTTGACCGCAACTGGACGCTGCTGAAGGATTTCAACCGCGACAAACCCACGGATGACCTGCGTCCCTTCGGCATGACGCCGGGGCATTTCGTGGAATGGTCACACCTGCTCCTGAAACTGGAGGCCGCCCTCCTGCGCGAAAGCGGTCGCGCGCCTGCATGGCTTCTGGATGATGCGACCGGCCTGTTCCAGCGGGGCATGGCGGCAGGCTGGGCGCGCGATGGCCAGCCGGGCCTGCTGTATACCGTGGACTGGAACCTTGAACCGGTGGTGCATAACCGCCCCCACTGGTGTCAGGCGGAAGCCATGACATCCGCCGCTGCCCTGCTCAAGCGGACCGGCCACAGGGAATATGAACACTGGTACCGCACGATATGGGATTATATCGACCTGTACATGATCGACCGCAGGCGCGGTGGCTGGATTCAGGAACTGGACCGCGATAACCACCCGTCCGAAGTTGTCTATGCGGGCAAGGCGGATCTGTACCATGCCTGGCAGGCGACGCTTACGCCGCTCCTCCCGCTGGCACCGAGTTTCGCCACCGCCGTAGCCAGCCTGGACCAGTAACCCCGCGAACATGGCCGGTCTGCGCTGCATCCGGCCATATCCCCCTTTTCGCCATCAGGACGGTTCAGTTGAACCCGATTGATGCCCCCACAAACACGCCAAACCCGTCACCCGGCTGCATGACCGCCAGTTGCTTGCCCGCCGCCTGATACCCCGGCACCACGATGGCCGCGTAATGGGTGTTGGCAAGGTTATTGAAGCTTATGAAGACTTCACGGTGTTTATGCGGCCATGAATACCCGATATTGGCGTTATAGATATGATAGGAGGGGGCAAAATACGTCATATCATAGGACGCGCCCACCTTGGATGAAACCTGCGCGCTGAAGCCTGCGTAAAACCCGTTGCGCATGTCCAGATGCACTTCACCCTGATAGAAATGCTCAGGAATGCCCGGCAGGTGATTGTTGCCGAAAACCGCGTCATGTCTGTAGCGGAAATCCTGATACGTATAGGCCTGCCGGAGTGACAGCGTATTGCCCGCCCATTTCAGCAGTTCGGTTTCCAGCGAAACCTCGACACCCTGATGGGTTGTGGGGGATGCGTTGCCATAAATCGACGTGCCCGCCGCAAGGGATGCGGGCGTAGTGATCGTAAGCAGTTCGTTATGCACGGATGAATGATAGTATGTCAGGCTCCATTTATTGTGGAAGTAATGGCCGGTCGTGCCGATCTCGAACGTGGTTGCGGTCTGGTTGCGCAGCCTGCCCGATGTGGAGTTTTCCCCCGCCGTCGCCTGTAGCGGATAACTGGCGGCATTATAGTAATTCCCGGCATAGTTGTAGTTCCAGTCATTGGGGGGCTGGATACTGCGGCTGACATTGCCATAAATCTCGATATGCGGGTCGGGTATGTAGCGAAAGCCGCCACGCGGCACGAAGTTGACCGATGCCGTGTGCAGGTCGCTCCGGTTGGGATAGGTGACATCGGACGTACGCTTGATGAACGCCAGCGCCCCCGCCGCCGTCAGCCACAGGTTATGCACGACCTCGGTATTGTTGCGCAGATGGAAATAGTTTTCCGTGCCGCCATATTTCACGTTACGCAGCAACGTGCCATCCGGCACCCCGCCAAATACGCTACTGACGCGGATGCGGTTGCGCTGCCATGCCTCGATATCGCTATAGCTCAGGATACCAACCTGCGTATCGCTTTTATGGCCACGCAGCACATCATGGCGGTCGTAATTCAGCACGCCCGCGATCGTCTTGTAGCCCCATATCTGCGATGATGCGGTATTCTGGATGTCGATTGGCGCATCCTGATAATTGCCGCCGAACTCGATCTTCGAGTGATCGTCGATACGGATGGTCGTCATGGACCCGTAATACTTGGTTCCCGGCTGGATACGGTGTGATCCCCATGAATAATAGGGGGACTGCGCCTGCTTGGGATCGGACAGGATCTGGTCGCGCGTCAGATAACCGGGATAGCCGTTATCGGTCTGCCGGTAGCGAAAGAAGGCCCGCGTCGAGACGCGATCGTTGAATCGGTAGCCGAAATTGGCGTTAAGCCCGAAGCTGGTCGCCTTGGTATTGTCCTGATACCCGCCACGATAGGAATTGGTGGCGCTGAGGTAATAATCGAACTTGCCAAAGACCCCGCCGGAACTGAGCTGTTCCTTGACATAGCCAAAGCTGCCCGCTTCCACCCGTGCCTGGTACCGCTGCGCGTCATATCCGGTCTGGCTGACATAATTGATCCCGCCGCCAAGCTGCATGCCCCCATAATCGAACGCGTTGGCCCCGCGCAGCACCTCGGTATAGCGCAGGCCCAGCGGTTCAAACAGTTCATAGGGCGTGCCCGCCGGTGTCGTAACCGGCAGTCCGTCAAACATCATCAGCATGCCGGAACGGAAATAATTGGTGCCGGTGGCAATGCCGGACCCACGGACGGACAGGCGGATGCCATCGCCCCCGCCCGATGACTGCGCAAAAACGCCGGGCTGGAACGCAAGGGCGTCGGCGCTGGTGAAATTACGGCCCTTGAGCACTTTCTGCGCGTCAATCACGCTGGTGGCGCCGGGGATGGAGGCCAGCCTTGTCTCCGCCCGGCTGACGGGCGTTGCGCGGTGGCGGGAGACGGAAATCAGTTCCGGTCGCGGCGGCGTGGGCGCGGTGGCAGTGGACGATGTGGACGCCGCCGCGGGTTTTGCGTGCTGCGTGGCGGCAGCATGCCCGGTACGGGGGGAAAGTGGTTTTTCAGCCGCAAACGCATGGGGGGCAAACCCTATCCAGCAGGAACTGACAACCAGCGTGGTGTGACGGGACAGGATGCGCGAACTGGTGGAATATCGGTTACGTATGGTGGTTACGGGTATCCGGGGCATAGGGGGCTGTTCCATAACTGTATCTGTATTGATTGTTTTCTTTGTTTTTCTTCGTAATCATTGTACGCATGCCTCGGTTCTACACATTCCACTGTTCCATTCATGAATGACTGAATACGACCGCCCGTTCTTCATCGGGTGACCGCATGGCTGTACTGCCGGTTGAACCAGACAAGGCCCGGCTGGCCATCATTTTCACCGGTGATGACATCCACCACATGGGCAATGACCACCGTATGGGTGCCAACATCGCGGATTTCCCTGACACGGCAGTCAAAGTTCACCAGCGCCCCGTCAAGGAGCGGCGCGCCCGTCCGGCCCCTGTGCCATCGTGCGGCGGCAAAGCGTTCGGCCATGGGGCGTGAACGGCTGCTGAAAATATCCGACAGCGGCTGCTGCCCGCCATGCAGGACGTTGATGGCCAGCACCCCATGTTCCAGCACATGCGGATGCGCGCTGGTGGAGCGGTTTATGCACACCAGCAGGGTCGGCGGCGTATCGGATACGCTGCACACGGCGGATGCGGTAAATCCGTGCGGTCCCTGCGGACCATCGGTCGTCACGATCGTCACCGCACTGGCCAGCGCCGCCATGCCATTGCGGAAATCCGCGACCGGCACCGCGTCCTCTTCCAGGGCGGTATAGCCAAACGGCGTGATTACATTTGTCATGAAGGATCAGCTCCCACTTTCAGAAGAAACCAGCATTTCAGGGGTGGCAACGACATAGGACGCCCGCGCGGGGACAGCGGCCCGGTGCCGCCGCAGGGCGGGGTCCATATCGGGGTCGTAGCCAAATACATCCCACCGGGAGAGGAAGGACATGGTGATCCCGGCCACCGGGGCCAGCAGCACCAGCCAGAACAGGCGCGGGCCAAGATGTGCGTTCAGCCACGGCAGGAACAGCAGCGCCAGCGTGCCCCCCATGCCCGAAACCAGCCGCGCCAGACCAATCCCCATCCCGCGCAGTTCCGTGGGGTAGCTAAGGGTGGGATAGGCCATGAGCTGGCACCCCGGCCCGAACCCCTGCGCGAACAGGAAGGCGGCAAACCCGCCAAGGGCGACAATGACGCCCGGCGTCCCGTGTGGCGTGCCGGTCAGCGCAAGGGCGGCGATACCCGCAATCTGCACCGCGTAACCCGCCAGCACGATGGGACGGGAATGGAAGCTGCGGGTCAGCCGCACGCCCAGCAGGCCGCCGGGAAACGCCACGGCAAGGTTGAGGACGATGGAAATGACCAGCACCTGTCCCGCGCTGGCATGCACGATGGTTGTCAGCAGTCCGGGCAGGCCGAATATGATGGCGCTGTAGGAAAGCGCGCTGACCAGTGTCATGCCGCAAATCAGCAGTCCGCGCTGCAACAGCGGCGGCCGCAGCAGTTGCAGCGGATCGGGATGGACGATAACGGGCGCATGTGTCGCGGTCGGACGCACGATGGGATCGACGCCATAAGACCGGCGCACGATTTCCGCCGCCCGCGCCAGATCGCCACGGCGGGCGATCCAGACGGGGGATTCATTCATGTAACGCCCGCGCACCATGATGATGATGATGGCCGGTACCGCGCCAAAAGCCAGCGATGCCCGCCACAGCCAGTCGGGGTGCCCCGCCGGCAGCACATGCGCGAGCACAAATACCAGCACGAAGCACAGGGATGACGCGGCATACCATGTCGGGCACCATGCCGCCGCCCGGGCGGCCTTGCTGCCCCGCCCCTCAAGGCGCGAGAATTCCGACAGGAACGCCATGGCCACCGGCAGGTCCATCCCCACCCCGAACCCCATGGCGAACCGCGCCGCGATCAGGATACCCACGCTTGGCGCGAACCCCGCGACCAGTGCGGCAATGACGAAGCACACCATATCCGCCATGAATACGGCGTACCGCCCGATGCGGTCCGTCAGCCACCCGCCCGCCAGACTGCCGATGATCGTGCCTGCATTCAGGGCGGCGGCGACAAGGCCGGTCTGGAACGCCGACAGCCCGAAATGGGCCTGCACGTCCGATATGCCCCATGACAGGGTCGTCAGGTCATAGGCATCAAGAAACACGCCACCCAGCGCAAGTGCTACGACAATGCGGGCATGGCTTCCCGCGCGCGGACCGGCATTGATGATGGCGGAAATATCGTCCGCGTCCCGCACAACGGGGCGATCGGACGTGGTCTGTTCTGTCATGTCGTCACCTGTTCCTTGTGGGAATGATGGCCCGTAGCGTGCAGCGTGGTCAGGGCGGACAGGGTTATCGCCAGCTTTTCGGCATAGCGGGTGACTTCGGGCAGACCCATGAGTTCACCAAAGCGCCCACGCGCCAGCGGCCCGGCGACAAACAGGTTGCCCGCATGCGCCGTCCCGACACAGGCGCGGCCCAACGCATCCACATGCAGGCCAAGCCCCGTCGCATCCATTTCCACCCACCCGGCGGCGGCCAGTTCCGACAGGAACGGCACGGTCTTCAGGATGGCGTCGTGCGCGGGGCCGGTTGTGGTGATGATGGCGTCATACGTCCCCTGCCGCGCCGGGTTCGCGCCATGGCGGATGGTTGCCACAAACGCGCCGCGCCGGCTGTCCACCTCCACCACGCGGCCCGCGCGGATCTCCAGCGTGCCGTCACGTTCGCGCTGGCGCAGGATGTCATCGGCCTGCGGCGCGATGCGGAAGCGGTGCGTATCCCAGAACGGACGCAGGTGCCGGATCAGCCGCCTGCGTTCGACAACCGGCAGGGCGGCCCAGATATCAGGCCCCTGTTCGCGGATGCGGTCAAACACCGCCTGCCATGGCTGACCGGCGGCATCCGCCACGGCATGACGTATTGTGCGCAGCAGGTGTCGCGCCGTACGCGACGGGGGCGATGCGAACTGCCCGGTTGGCGTCACCGCGCCATCATGATGCCCGCGCGGGCGTTGACCCCGGCGGGAAATGGCGGTGATGGGGCCATGATGCCCCCGATCGGTCAGGGTTGCGACCACATCCGCCATGCTCAGGCCGGTCCCGATGATCAGGACACGGTCCGCCTCCCCTATCGCATGCAGCGCCGTGCCGTCCCATGGATTGGTGATGAGCCTGGGGGCGCCATCCCCGCCGGGCGGCAGGTCACGCAGCACGGCAGGGGCCTGCGGGGCCGGATGGCTGGTGGCGATGACCACGATATCGGCGGTCGTGGACTGGCCGCGCGCATCGGTCAGCACCCATCCATCCCCTCGCCCCCGGTGGACCGACACCACCCGGCGGCGCAGATGCGTGACCACCCCGCCATGCAGCAGCGGGGCCAGACGGTCAGCCATGTAGCGGCCGAATACGGAACGGGCGGGAAAATGACTGCCATCGGGCCGGATGGCGTCCGGGTCATCCGCCAGCGCACCGGTCTGCCTGATCCAGTTGGCGAAATCATCCGGGTTGGCGGTATCGATGCTCATGCGCGTCGCGGGCACGTTGACCCGGTGCTGCGGGTCGGTCGCGCCATAGGCCAGACCCGCCCCAAGGAAGGGGCGCGGTTCAAACACGGTAATACGCTGCGGGCCGCTGGCGCCACGCGCAAGGTGCCACGCCAGCGCCGCGCCGCTGAACCCGCCACCGATAATGGCGATATGCGGTATGGAAGAAAAAACCGGCATGGCGGACACCCCCACGATCAGGCCGCGCGGGTCGGGCGGTGATCGCCTGCGATGGTCTCGCCAAACGGCCCCATGTTGTTCAGCGACGCGGCGCCACGCACCGGATGCGCGGTGGGCAGGTGGGGCAGCACCAGTTCACCGAACCGGTAGGCTTCTTCCAGATGCGGATAGCCGGAGAATATGAAGGTATCGATGCCCAGGCGGCGATATTCGTCTATGCGCTCCTGCACCGTTTCCGCATCACCGACCAGCGCCGTACCCGCCCCGCCACGGACCAGGCCGACGCCCGCCCACAGGTTGGGACTGATTTCCAGCCTGTCGCGCCGGCCGCCATGCAGCGCGCTCATGCGCGACTGGCCCACGGAATCCATGCGGGCGAAAACCTGCTGGGCCTTTGCAATCGTGGCGTCATCCAGATGCTGGATCAGGCGGTCCGCGTCATGCCATGCTTCTTCCTGCGTTTCGCGCACGATCACATGCAGGCGGATGCCGAATGAAACCTTGCGCCCCTGTTCACGGGCCAGTTTACGCACATGGCTGATCTTTTCAGCCACAAGCGCGGGCGGTTCGCCCCATGTCAGGTATTTGTCGACCGACTTCGCCGCAACATGCACCGCCGCTTCCGACGATCCGCCGAAGAACAGCGGCGGGCCATCCTTCTGGAAAGCGGGGAACAGCAGCCGCCCGTCCTTGATGGTGAAGTGCCGGCCTTCAAAATTGACATCCTCCCCGCGCAGCAGGGCACGGTAGATATCAAGGAATTCATCGGTAATTTCGTACCGCGTGGCATGATCGGCAAACAGGCCATCACCGGCGTTTTCCGCCGGGTCGCCCCCGGTTACGATATTGATCAGCAGCCGCCCGTTGGAAAAACGGTCCAGCGTCGCGGTCATGCGCGCGGCAAGCGTGGGGGAAAGCAGGCCCGGACGCAGTGCGATCAGATAGCGCAGGCGCTCGGTTACCGGCGCCAGGGCGGATGCGACAATCCAGCTATCCTCGCAACTGCGGCCCGTGGGGATCAGGACGCCGTAATAACCCAGCGTATCCGCCGCCTTCGCCACCTGTTGCAGATAGGGCAGGTCAACCGGGCGCCCCCCCTTCTGCGTGCCAAGGTAGCGGCTGTCGCCATGGGTGGGCAGGAACCACAAGGCGTTGATCTTTTCGGGAATTTCGTAGGACATGGTTACGAGGCCTTGGAAAATGTTTCGGTAGGAAAAAGCGGCTCGGCCGGGGCGTGAAGGGCTGCCGGGTTACGGTAGCGACTGCCGAAATGCCGTTCGGGCAGATGGGCACGCCCCGGCTCGAACAGGCGTTCACGCAGGGTTTCACCCGGCGCATAGGCCGTGCGGTAGCGCCCGCGCCGCTGGAGTTCGGGCACGACCAGATCAATGAAATCGCGGGCGGTTTCGAATGTGTGGTACTGGCGCAGGTTGATGCCGTCGATGCCGTCGATATCCAGCCAGCGTTCGATTTCATCGGCGATACGTCCGGGCGTGCCCACCACGAAAAAGCGCCCTTCATCAAACGATGCGATCTGGCGCAGGGCGCTGCCAACCGTCTGGTCGGGATGGAAACGCCGCCCCATATTGCCAAACGGCACGCCTTCACGTTTCAGCACATCGCCGATGCGCGCATCGGGGTCATGACGCCGCAGGTCTATTTCCGCCTGCGCATGGACCAGTGCACCTTCCACGCTGTAATACTGGCGGTATTTCTCCAGCTTCTTTTCCGCCAGTTCCTGCGTCGTATCGGCAATGATCCCGGCCATGACGATAAAGCGGATGTCGTCGCCATTGCGGCCATGGGCGCGCGCGCGTTCGCGTGTGCGGGCAATGTTGTCGCGCACCGCCTGTGTCGTATTGCCGCCGATAAACACCACTTCCGCATGGCGCGCCGCGAACTCCAGCCCGGCGGGGGAGCCGGTCGCCTGAAACAGCACGGGCGTACGCTGCCGCCCCGGTGCGACAAGATGCGGCCCTGCCACGCGGAAATGCCGCCCGTCATGGTTGATCGGCCTTACGGCGTCGGGATTGGTGAATACGCCTGCGGCCGCGTTGTTGACAACGGCGTCGTCATCCCAGCTTCCTTCCCACAGCTTGTACAGCACGTCGATATATTCATCGGCTATCGCGTAACGCTGATCATGGGGGATTTCATCTTCCAGCCCGAAATTGCGCGCGGCACTGGGCAGGTAGGACGTGACGATATTCCACCCCACCCGCCCCTGGGTCAGCAGGTCCAGCGTCGCCATGCGTCGGGCAAAGGCGAATGGTGGTTCGTACGTGGTGGAGAAAGTCACCCCGAAACCAAGATTTTGCGTCACGGCCGCCATGGCGGGCACCAGCATCAGCGGGTCGAGGTTGGGGATCTGCAGTCCTTCCCGCAGGGCCGCCGCCGTACCATCGCCAAACCGGTCATAGGTGCCGATCACATCCGCAAGGAATACCGCGTCAAACAGCCCTTCTTCCGCCAGTCTGGCGACTTCCAGCCAGTAGGACAGTTCCCCGTAGCGGTGGCGGCTGTTGCCGGGGGCCCGCCACATCCCGTGCACGATGTGGCTGACGCAGGCCATTTCAAACAGGTTGACGTGCAGTTGTTTGGGCGTGGTGGTCATGCTGCCTGCTCCCGTCGGGTGGCGTTGGTGGCGCCTTCGCGCGCGACATCGGTGCGTTCGCGCCACCGCGAACCGAATGCCGTGCCGTTCAGGGCGAAGTCACCCAGTTCGCGCTGACGCTGGATAAGGGGATTGTGGGATGCGAGCGTGCGCGCATTGCGCCAGTGCCGGTCCAGTCGCCGGGCTTCGCTGGTGGCCGATGCGCCGCCCACTTCAAACAGCAGGTTGGCCGCTTCAAGCACCTGCCCCGCCACGATCTGCTGGGCCTGATAGGCCTGCACCTGCGCCACCTCAAAGGCAGGGCCGCCATCGACGCCGGCAGCCCACTGGGCGGATGTGTCCTCCAGCGCCCATGCGACCTTTTCCACCAGCGTACCGGCGGAAAATGACAGGGCGGACAGGCGTCCCACCACACCCTGCACCAGCGGGTCATGACGCTGCGCGACCTGACCGGGCACGCCGAAGGTACGGGTGCGAGGCCGGACAAACGCCACCGCATCGCGCAGGATCGCCCGCCCAATCCCCGCCAGCGTCGCCAGATGGAAAAGCTGGTAATAGGTGGTCAGGTATTCATTGGTGGGAAAGGCGTCGATCGGCACGCGGCTGAGGACGTTTTCATCGGGCACGATCACGTTTTCAAAACGGGTCGTACCGCTGCCTGTCAGTCTCTGTCCAAAACCGTCCCAGTCATCCACGCGGGTGACGCCATGCGCGGTTACGGGCACGGCGACATGGATGCGGTCCGCCCCATCGGTTGCGACCGCTACGATCCACGATGCGTACAGCGTGCCGGTGGAATAATATTTCGTCCCGTCCAGTATCCATGACGCTTTCGACGCATCCGGGTGGGGCCGCAGCGTTGTGGTGGTGCCGGTACTGTCCGTCAGTTCGGCCATGGCCGCGCCAAAAAGTGCGCCACGAGCCACCTGTTCCAGCCACCGCACGGCCTGCGGGCTGTCGCCGCGGTGCAACTGCCCTTCGACAAAGGCGAAATGGGCGCGAAAAATCTGGGGCAGGTTTGAATCAGCTTCGGCCAGTTCTTCCAGCAGCCGGAAAGTTTCCGGCAGGCTTGCCCCGCTGCCGCCGTAGCGCACCGGCACCCGCAACGCGCCAAAACCGGCATCGAGCAGACACCGGACAGCATCATGGGCCAGAACCCGCTCGTGTTCACGGTTGATGGACTCACTGGCGATGCGCGCGAAGATCGGTCGCAGCGTCTGGGCAAGCGCCTCAATCCGGGGGGAGAAACCGTGTGAAGGACGTAGCGGATCAGTCATGACAACCCTGCCGTATTTCTATTTAACTATTTTATTGTGTTGTTTATCCTTCAATCACATTAACAACCGTTATATCCGAGTCAATTATAAATTAACGCGTTTTGTCGTTTATATCGTTATCCTGGGGTGCGCAGGGATATAAATTCGATTGCCGCCCATCGCATTTTTCGGTGCTTAATTCATATATGTATCTGATATATGGATATGTTTTTCATACCGCATTCCACTACATTATTTAGTTTTTTATAACGCCAATGTGCGCTTTTAATTTGCACATTTCATATCGTGGTAATCGGTTCAGAACGAAATCCGGAACAGTTCATACATTTCCGTTTCGGTATATTTATCAATAAACATACCGATTCGCGCGTTATGAGTGGTTCTCCGTTATTCACGATTATATATCGTTGGTTTGCGGCAGGGAGGCGTTCCGGATGGACGCATCAAGCCGGGACGAAAGGACGATGCGGTCAAACGCCTTTAAATCTTCCCATATTTGACATTGCGAACCAGTCTCACTACTTGGATGACTGTAATCCGATGGACGAACCATGCGACCTGCACTTGCCCTAACAGCCCTCGTCTCCATGATCGTGGCCACAACCGCAACGGCGCACGCCATGGACCCGGTCCGACTGGAAGTGAAAGACCATCACTTCTCACCGGACCATTTCACCGTGCCTGCCGGTCAGCGCTTCGTGATCGAACTGACCAACCATGATGACACAGTGGATGAGTTCGAAAGCTACGACCTGAAGTTTGAAAAGATCGTGGTCGCAGGCGGCACCATTTCGGTTCATGCGGGACCGCTTCATCCGGGCACCTACAAATTCTTTGATGACTACCACCCCGACAGCGCCACCGGCACCGTTACCGTAACGGAGACCCCCTGACATGCTGGGCAGTCTTCTGATCGTCTTCCGTGAAGTCATGGAAGCCGGGCTGATCGTGGGGATCGTGCTGGCGGCGACGCAGGGCATTCCCCATCGCGGGCGCTGGGTTGCGGGCGGTATCGGTGCGGGCATTGCCGGGGCCGGTATTGTGGCGATCTTTGCCGGGGCGCTGTCACAGGCGCTATCCGGCAACGGGCAGGATGTTTTTTCCGCCACCATCCTGTGCCTCGCGGTGGTGATGCTGGGCTGGCATATCGTGTGGATGGCGCGGCATGGACGCGAAATGGCACGGGACATGAAGGCGGTCGGGGCCGAAGTCGCCAGCGGCAACCGCTCCCTGCTGGCCATGGCGGTGGTTGTGGCCGTGGCTGTCCTGCGTGAAGGCATGGAAGTGGTGCTGTTCCTGTATGGTATCGCAATTTCCAGTGGCACGGGGCCGGTGCCGATGCTGATTGGCGGCATACTGGGCGTGTTTGCCGGTGCGGCCCTGTCCTGGGCGCTGTATCGCGGGCTGGTGGTGATCCCCCTGAACCGGCTGTTTGCCGTAACCGGCCTGCTGGTCACGTTCCTTGCCGCGGGCATGGCCAGTCAGGCCGCAGCCCTTCTGGCCAATGACGACCTGCTGCCCGCACTGGGCTATGACATATGGGATTCTTCGTGGCTGCTGTCCGATGGCAGCATGCTGGGCCGTGCGGCGAAGGCACTGATCGGTTATTCGGACCGGCCCACGGGCATCCAGATACTGGCATGGATCTGTACCTGCGTGGTGCTGACCGTAACCGGCCATCTGGTGCGCCATCGCACGCCCGCAAAGGCCAGAAGCGCGGTCTGACAGGGACCGCGTACCCGGTTTCATCGCCTGACATAATGGCGGCTGGAGCCGGATTGCCGCGCATTCTTTCCGTGACATCACGACCTTAAAAGCAGGGATACGGACCGGGCATCATGACCCGGCCCGGTCGGGCGGCTTTCATCGGGATCACTTTATCCCCGGCTGACATGATCCTGCCGCCGCAGAGACAGCGGACATCCTGTCCGCCAGATCCCCACGCAGGGGCAGCGGCCTGTGCCGGGGTCAGGTGCCTTTCTGCCGTCCCCCCGGTATTACGGTAGTGGAGTGCAGGTCTGTCCCGTCAGCAGTCCTGCCTGCCGGAACCGGCGGTTTCCTGCAAAACAGGCCGACCCCCGTCCATGGGGGAGAGGCGCTTGCCAATATCATCCGTGCAGACTGGTTCAGCCCTGCGGTAAAGGTTTACTGCAGAACGCGACTGGAGAAGCAGGATGACCCGGAAACTCGCAGCGATTACCCTTGCCCTTGCCCTTGTCATCATTCCCCTGATGGGCCGGGCGCAGTCTTTCGGCGTGAATGGCGGCATGGCCACAGGCACGTTTGGCATGGCGGGCGGTGGCGCGGGTTCCGCGCAGATGCCGTCCACCCGGTACAGTCCCTACGGCGCGTACGGGCCGCCTGCGATGGCCGGGGGACAGGGTGGATATGGTGGATATGGTGGATATGGTGGATATGGTGGATATGGTGGATATGGTGGGGGGATGATGCCCTACATGTTCGGTGGCTACATGCCCTATGGCTGGGGTGGCATGAATGGCGGGTATCCGCCTTACGAGCCGCGTACCTATGGCCCCGGCAGCCAGACCATAGTGGATGGAAAACCGGGATTCCCACCGGCGGACTCCCGCCCGGCATGGGGCAGTCATACAACGGTGGACGGGCAGTAGACATTCCGCCGGTCAGGAGTGTTTGACAGTGATGGGCTGAAAAAGTTTCCGGGTGCCGCCTTTTTCAAAAAGGCGGCGTTTTCCGAAGCTTTTCCACAATGGGCGGGAAGTGGCCTGGGCAGGTTTTCGCTGTGCGCAACCCCCGGCTGGCGTCAGGTCAGCAGGCGCGCCCGTTCTTCCACATCCCGGCTTTCCGATGTGAGCTGAAACTGGCTGACAAGATCAGACAGGCGCGTGGCTTCATCCAGCAGCGAACGGCTGGCCGCGGTTGACTGTTCCACCATTGCCGCATTCTGCTGCGTCACCTGATCCATCTGCGATATGGTGGAATTGACGTTGGCCAGACCGCCCGCCTGTTCCTTTGCCCGGTGCGTGCTTTCATCCATGATCTCGTTGATCTCGGCCACCAGCTTCACGATACGGTCCAGCGCGCTGCCCGCTTCGGAAACCAGCTTCACGCCGGAATCAACCTGTCGGCTGGATGTGGAGATAAGGGTCTTGATCTCCTTCGCGGCCTCGGCTGAACGATGGGCCAGATTACGCACTTCGGATGCGACCACGGCAAACCCGCGCCCCGCATCCCCCGCCCGCGCGGCCTCGACACCGGCATTGAGGGCCAGCAGGTTGGTCTGGAAGGCGATTTCGTCAATCACCGCAATGATCTGGGCGATCTGCCCCGCGGATGTGGCGATGCCATCCATCGCGCCCACGGCCTGACGCACGATGACGGTGCTCTGCTGCGCATCGTTATTGGCGCTGGCTACCACTTCCTGCGCGTGGATCGCCCCTTCAGCGGATTTCTGCACCGTTGCGGTAATATGGTTCAGCGCGGATGCGGTCTCCTCCAGGTTCTTGGCCTGTATCGCCGTGCGCTGGGCCAGATCGTCGGATGCCTTGCTGATCTCGCTCGTACCGTTCCTGATCCCGATGGTATTGGCCACCACGGCCTCAATGACACCGCGCAGCCGCACGACCGTTTCGTTAAAATCGGTGCGCAGGCGTTCGTATTCAGGCGCGAACTTTTCCGTCAGGGTGAAGGTCAGGTTCCCCTGCGCCAGATGGCCCAGACCGGTGGCAAGCCCGTCCACCACGGTTGCCTGACGGGCGGCGGTTTCCATGCGTTCCACCTCGGTCCGGCGATGTTCGGCTTCCGCAAGGCTGCGCTGGTGTTCCACCTCGTGCGATGCGGCTTCCGCCTGTTCGGCATTCTGCTTTGCTTCCGCCAGCGCGGTATTCGATACGGCAAAAAGATGCTCGATCTGCTGCGCCATCCAGTACAGCGCGCCCGCTTCCACCACCACAATGGCCGCATGCACCATAACACGGTAGAAATCCGCGCCGTCCTCAAACACCAGTTTCGGCATAAGGAAATTCATGACCAGATGATGCACTGCCGTAGTGGCCGCGCCGACCAGAATAACATCGCCGTCACAATAGGTCGCAAGCATGGCAAGCGCCGCGAAATAGTACATATGCACGTCAATCTGCATATACGACCCACGGCACGCCGCCAGAATGATCGAAACCAGTGCGCTGACGCCCACGCCAATGGTCAGGCGCGTTGTCTTGGCCTGTGGCGCCATCCACCATACCAGCGTTTCAATCACCGCCAGCCCGACCGCCGCAAGCGTGGGCGCAACCCAGTCATTGCCCGCAATATGGGCGCATGCCGCCACAAGACCCACATGCAGCCAGAACCCGCAGATCAGGCCCTGACTGACTGTCGCGCGAAGTTTTCCCAGAGCATCGACCATCTTGATTACATCTCCATCTGCCGGGATGCGTGGCAGCCCGTCATAGCCTGTGGGTTAAGGACAAGGATCGCCCCGGATTTTATGGCATCCCCCCGCGCCATATTCCCGCGCGGTTCAATTATGACGATGCTGGCCACAGCACCGGTACCAATCACGCGCCCGACCGAACCGGCAGCCTGCCGCGCATGCTGTCCGTCCCACCATGGCGGGAAAACCAGCGCCAGCGGTCCCTGATCGGGAGGGGACAGATGAATACCGAGAATGACCACAAGCGACCCGACCGCAAGCAGGACCGGCAGCAGCAGATCCGTAACCTTTCGCCGGGGTCGGGCATTCGGGGCGTTCCGGCTGTCAAGCATGACAGGCTGCATCATCCGGCCCTGTCATGATGCCGGGTTACGGTCGCAGTCCGGCCCGGCGCATTCATCGACCGGCCCCGCCATTCCCTGCCCGCCATACGACCATGACAGACGGCGGGGCCATCATGGACGGTCGCAACCTTGCCCTTTCCCCGCGCCGGGGCGTAAGGGGGGAGAGAGGCTGCAGGGTGAATGAACGGGTACATTGTTTACTGAGTTTACTGATTTCTAATAATGATTAACGCGTGGTTACAGCATGGACGGCCAGACAGAAAGAGCCAAGTGCGCCATCGGCCGGAAGGGTATCAAAAAACCCTTTTCCCCGAACATACCAGAAGGGCGCGTCGCGCATGGAAAGACACACGCCCCCTTCCACCATGACCGGAACGGAAGGGCCGGATCGGGCCTGCAACAGGATGGAGCGGCGTCATGACGACCATTAATACACCGGGATCGCCGCCTGCTTTCCTGTCCCCTGGGGAAAGCGGGGTTGAAAATATCAGGGCGGCGGGGTCGCAATCATCGCTCGGTCCATCATCCGGCGTGGGTGGGGGCGATACCGTTACCCTCTCCGCCGAGGCCACGGCCATGCTTGCGCAAATGACAAAAGATGTCGTTGCGCCGGAAATCGCCTATTTCGCGCAGTTCTTCCCGGTTCTGGAGGGAATGGATGCGACCGCCCTCGGCGCGGGCGTGGCGGACCCGGCCGCGACATCGCTGTCTGCGGGCCTGTCCCCTGACGAAATCGCCGTGCTGGCGCGCGCCAGTATCGACGCCGCCCGGACCGCGCCTGACGGCCCCGCCGGTCTGGCTACCGTGCGCAGTCTGGACAATGTGGAATGGACCAGTCTCATGTCCATGCTGGACCGTCCCGCCCTTGCAGCGGTGCGGGCCAATGAAGGCGGCCTGTTTACCCGCGATGAACAGGACGCGGCCCGGACCATCATGGCCCGGCAGCAGGAAATGGCCATGGGTATCCTGCCCGAACATGGTGAAGCCATGGCCCGGCAGGCTGTCGATGCGCTGAACGCCTATACCAGCCCGGAACGGATGACGGCGGCGATCATGTTCCTTGACCGGGCCAGCCTGTACGAAAAAAGCACCATTGCATGGGTATTCGGCCGCGCGGCGGCGCAGGTTGTCTATGACGGGGATATGGAAGCCGCGGGCCTCCTGCCCGATAATACCATCCTGAGCGAATTCAATATCGTGGCCATGGTTGCCGCCGCCATGAACACAGCGCAGCAGCGCGGCCCCAACGCCCGCGCCAGCCTTCAGGACCGGAGCAGTCTGGACGATCTGCGCGCGCGACTGGACAGGGCACTGGCCCGCATGCGCGAAGAACTGGGCCTTCGCCCCCAATCCACACGCCGGACCTGCATGGAAGCGCAACGCATGGCCACCCAACCGGGACGGCAGGCCGCGCCGCTGGCGGCCCTGCTCAACACATTTTACGCACGCGCCGGTCGGTAGGCGGCTTCTACCGGCCTTTATCCGCCCTGTGCTCCTCATAGACACGCAGATTGAGGTCAACGAGATCAAGAATGGGCGTTGCCACCGCGTGACTGCGCGCCCTTGCCACAAGATCACCGATGATCTGCCCTGCCTCGATCGCTGCCCCCTGCGACAGATCCCGAAACATGGAGGAGGTGAGGGTCGAGCTTTCGGCAGTCAGCATGCGGATGGTACGCTCCACCACCCCATCGGCAGGCGGATGGCCCGATGCACCGGCCACCGCCACACATTCCGCAACGGTCGCACGGGCAAAATCCTGCCCGTAAGGCTGGCGCGCCACATCGCCTACCGTCCCGCGCATAAGGCAGCACAGGGTGCCAAGGGATGCGAGCAGCACCCATTTTTCCCACATATCCTGCATGATATGGGGTGACAGCACCGTATCGAAACCGGGGGCCGACAGGGCGGCGCTGATGGCGTGGACACGGGGCGTATCCACCCCGGAGCGTTCACCATAGGACAGGCGCGGCTGCGGTCCGGTCTGCACGATCCGTCCGTCCGCGTCCAGAGTACTGACAATGAAACATGTGCCCCCGAGAACGGCGTCCGCCCCGAAGCGCTCCGCCAGCACATCAAGGTGACGCATGCCATTGAGCAGCGGGACGATGCAGGTCTCAACCCCAACGGCAGCGCTGAAATCATCCATGGCCTGCGCCAGAGAATAGGCTTTCACGCTCAGCAGCACGATATCGTACGGATGGGTGATCTCATCCGCCGTAATCATCTGGGGACTGATGCTGGCATCCCCCGCCGCGCTGACAAGATGCAGTCCATCGGCGCGGATCTGCCGCAGCCTGCCGGGCCGGACCAGAAAGGTCACATCATGCCCTGCCGCGGCCAGCCGCGCGCCAAAATACCCCCCGACGGCCCCTGCCCCGACAACCAGAATTCGCGGCTTCATCGTGTTTTTCCCTGCCCTGCCGATGGAATATGAAAAAGTCCGGGCACGATACAGCCGAAACCTGCGTGTGATAAGCGGTTAAGCCGCAATCTGCGCGCCGTTCTCCTTCCTGCGCACCGGCCGTATCGGAACCCGGTGCATGCGGATCGAAAAAGGGTCGCGCATCAGCACAAAACGGCAGAAACCGCCATTTCCCTGCATTACCGGCCATACTGCAATCATTATGGGACGACATGGCGGGCAACACCGTTCGATTACTACAAATGACACAGCGCAACAGTCAGGTCTTCCGGCCCGCCTGCCATCCGCCGCCCATTGCGCGCACCAGATCAATGCCCGCAATCCGGCGGCGCGTCAGCAGGGTAATCATGTCTTCACGCGCCTGCAGTTCGGCAGTCTGCGCAATGACAACCTGAAGATAGTCCACGGCCCCTTCACGATACTGGATGCTGGCCAACTGATCGGTACGGGCGGCGGCGGTGACGGCTTCAGCCTGCCGCGTGGTGGCATCGGCCAGATGGTTGAGCAGGGCAAGCTGGTCCTCCACTTCCTGAAAGGCATGCAGGGCTGTCTGGCGGTAATTCGCGGCACCTTCAGCATAGGCGGCGTGCATGGCGGCCAGATCGGCAAAGCGGCGGCCCCCGTCAAAAATGGCGAGGGTCGCCAGCGCAGGCCCCAGCGCCCACACGCCCGAACCGGCGGACAGCAGCGTGCTGACCGTAGTTTCCGACCCACCGGACGCGCCAAGGTTGATATTGGGAAAAAACGCCGCCCGCGCCACGCCAATGCGTGCATTGGCCGCCGCCATGCGGCGTTCGGCGGCTGCCACGTCCGGGCGACGTTGCAGCAGGGCCGACGGGGCCACGACAGGAATAACCGGCACGACATCAGACATATCATGCGGGGGGAGCGAGAACGTGGTCGGTTCCTCACCAATCAGTACCGCAATGGCGTGTTCGACCAGCGCGCGGTCCGCAACCTGCTGTTCAAGCTGTGACTGGACAGACGCAAGCTGCGTTTTCGCCCGCCCCACGTCCAGTTCGCTCGCCGCCCCGCCCGTGAAACGGTCCGTCGTCAGGTGCAGCGCCGCTTCATAGGCGGAAGCAGTCCGCCGCAATACATCTATGCGCGCATCCAGACCGCAGATGTGGAAATAGTCATCGCCCAGTTCCGCCTCCAGACTGAGGCGCATGGCGGCAACGTCATCGGCGCTGGCCTGCGCCTGCGAACGCGCGGCTGAAACAAGGTTGCGTATACGCCCCCACAGGTCAGGCTCCCACGAAACGGTGCCGCCAGTCGCGTAATTGCGATAATCGAAATAGGAACCGGTCTGCAGGAACAGCGTGCGCTCCCGCACGGCACTGGAAGACGCATCGATCTGGGGAAAAAACTCCGACCGTGCGCGACGCACCATCGCGCGGGCCTGATCGTAACGGGCAACGGCGGCGGCCAGTTGGGGGCTGCCATGTTCGATGCGTGCCTCCAGCGCGTTCAGCCGCGCATCCCCCATGACTGTCCACCAGTCCGCCCGCGTGGAAGGGGGCGTGGGGGAAACTGGCGTCCACGGACCACTTTCGCGGAATGTGACCGGCAGCACGGGCTGGGCGGGCTTATGGTAATCCGGCGCAAGGTTACACCCGGCAGGCGCAAGTGCCGCCATGCACGATATGCCCGCCCACACGATGCCGAAGGGACGACCGGAACGCCCATGATCCCGCCTGCGCCCCCGGTCCCGAACGGCCCCTGCACGCCGTTCCGTATCAGGCGCCATGCCTGTTCTCCTGCGGCCGGACTTCATCCCCGTCACGCAGGTCATCGCGCGGATTGTCGATGACCGCACTCTGCGCGGTCAGCCCCGTAACCTCAAGCTCCGTGCCGAAATCGGTTACGATGGCAATGGGCAGGATTTTTACGTGCTGGCTGGAATCCATGGTTGCCACCGTGGTGCCGTCACGCCGGAACAGCAGGCTGCTGGCGGGAATACGCACGGCACCGGATGCCCCATCTGTGGCAGGAAAGGTAAAGGCGATCTGTGCATACGCCCCCGGCCGGAGCAGGTTGCGGGCGTTGTCATAGACAAGCTGGACCAGCATGGCACCCGACTGCGGATCAACGGCATCCGCGGAACGGATAAGCCGGGCCCTGAACTCCCTGCCCGGATAATCGGGCACGGTGAAGGCGACGGACATGCCCTCCTTCATGCGCGCGATGTAGGTCTGGGGCACGCTGACATAGATGCGCAGTTGCGAGACATCGGAAACGGTGAAAAGCGGCTGGGCGGCAGATGTACCGGCCACGATCAGCGCGCCAATATCCGTGGCGCGACTGGTGACGACACCGGTAAACGGCGCAACGATACGCTTGAAACCCGACAGGGTTTCAAGCCGCTGCACCTCGGCTGCCGCTTCGTGCCGCGTGGCCTCGCTTGCGGCAAAATTACCCCGCCTTTCGTCCGTTTCCTGCTGCGATACGGCATTCAGCGCATTGAGCCGGTTCCACCGCCGCGTGGTGATGCCCGCAAGGTCACGCTGCGCGGTCCGCGTGGCCAGCGCCGCGCGCGCGCCCGCCAGTTGCAGGTCCACATCGGGCGTGTCGATTTCTGCCAGCAACTGACCCGCCTGCACACTCTGGCCGATATCGACATACCACCGCAGCAGGTAGCCATTGGTCCGCGCATAGACCGGGGCGCTGTACCACGCCTGCAACCGCCCCGGCAGGACCAGCCGGTCGGATGCTTTCCCGCCCGGGTGGACGATGCTGACCGTCGGAATCGTTGCCGCGACCGTTACCGCATGAAGCTGGTGGCGCGCATGCAGCCGCATGAGCGTCCCCACCAGCAGGACTAGCGCAAACAGGACACCCGCCACAAGAACGAAGCGGTACAGGCGCGGACGATGTCCGGGTTTCTCCGCTGTCCTGTGCTGTGGGAATGATGAAGCCGCATCAGGCATGGGCGGGCGCCCCATGCGTCGTACCTTGCGCGCGCCGGTGATAGATGATGGCAAACAGGGTCGGTACAAGAAACAGCGAGGCACAGGTGGCGAAAATCAGCCCGCCAATGACCGCGCGGCCAAGCGGCGCGTTCTGTTCGCCCCCTTCCCCCAGTCCCAGCGCCATGGGCAGCATGCCGATGATCATGGCCAGCGCCGTCATCAGCACGGGCCGCAGCCGCGTCCTGCCCGCCACCAGTGCGGCGCGCAACGCATCGCCATGCTCCTCAAGCTGCTCACGGCAGAATGTGATGACAAGGATGGAATTCGCGGTGGCCACCCCCATGCACATGATCGCCCCCGTCAGCGCCGGGACGGAAAGGGGTGTGCCGGTCGCAAACAGCATCCAGCAGATACCGGCCAGCGCCACCGGCAGCGCGAGGATGATGATGCAGGGGTCGGTCCAGCTCTGGAAATTGACGACGATGAGCAGATAGATCAGCACGATGGCCCCCAGCAGCCCCGCGCCCAGACCGGAAAAGGCGGTCGTCATGGACTGGTACTGCCCGCGCAGCGTAACACTGACCGTTGCGGGCCGCTGGTGATCCAGCCGGGCCAGAATCTTCTGCACATCGGATGCGACCGCCCCCAGATCGCGCCCGTCGCTACCCGCGAAAACATCGATCAGGGGGCGGATATTATACTGCCCGTCCACCGGTGATGTCGTGCCACGCGTGATCGTGCCCAGCGCGCCCAGCACCTGCGGCTGCGTGGTGGCGGCCGCCCCCGTCACCGGCAGGCCGATCACGTCCGCCAGCGCCGCAATGCGGTATTCTGGCATCTGTACTGCAATGGGGTAGGTGACGTTATTCTGCGGGTTCAGCCAGTACAGGGGCGCTGTCTGTGATGTGCCCGCGATGGAGGTGGCGATGCTGTTGGTCACATCGCCTTCCGTCAGGCCAAGCTGGTTGATGCGCGTGCGGTCCACATCAAAACGCAGTTCGGGATAACTGGCGGGCTGCTGTATCCGCGCATCGACCAGACCGTCGATATGGCGGACCGCGCGCAGCACCAGTTCGGCAAACTGCCGCGTTTCATCGGGATGCGGGCCGATGATCTGGATATCTATCGGGGCCGGGGCACCGAAATTGAGGATCTGGCTGGTAATATCCGATGGCAGGAACGCGAACTGCGCCTGCGGGAACAGTCGGGGCAGCTCCGTGCGCAGGCGGCGCACATAGCGTGCGGTAGGGTGGTGATTTTCCTTCAGCGCAATCAGGATGTCCCCATCTTCCGGCCCGATCGTGCCCGATGCGTTATAGGACACATTGATCGCGCTGTTGGGCAGGCCGATCGTATCGGCAATGGATTCCACTTCATCGGACGGGATGCGGGCGCGTATGTGTTTTTCGATATCGAGGAAAAGCGCGCTGGTTTCCTCGATCCGCATGCCGACCGGGCCGCGCACATGCAGCGTCATGGCGCCCGCATCCACCTGCGGAAAGAAATTGCGCCCAAGGAACGGCAGCAGCAGCAGGCTGAGGAAACCAAACCCCAGAAAGCCGATCGCAAAACGCCCGCGCCGGGCCAGCACCGCTTCCAGCACGTTGCCGTAGCGATCGCGCAGGGCTTCAAAACGATGTTCGAAACCCTGCTGAAAGCGGGTGAAGACATTGCCCTTCCCCCCCTCGCCCCCGTCATGCCGGCGCAGCAGGAACATGGCCATGGTGGGCACGAGCGTACGCGAAAGGATGAAGGACATGATCATGGCGAAAATCACCGCCAGCGCCATCGGCACGAACAGGAAACCCGACACGCCCGGCAGGTAGAACATCGGCACGAAAACGATGCAGATGCACAGCAGCGACAGGAAAGCCGGGACGATGATTTCGCCCGATCCGTCAATGATCGCGGCATGCACGTCCTTGTCCATTTCCAGATGGCGTTCGATATTCTCGATCGTGACCGTCGCTTCATCCACCAGAATGCCAACGGCCAGCGCCAGACCGCCCAGCGTCATGACGTTCAGCGTCTCCCCCAGCGCCGAAAGGACTGCGATCGCGCCGAGGATCGATAGCGGGATGGAAGTCGCGACAATCAGCGTGGACCGCCACGACCCCAGAAAAAGCAGGATCATGAGACTGGTCAGACCCGCCGCAATCGCGCCTTCACGCAATACGCCGCTTACGGCGGCGCGGACGAAAAGCGACTGGTCATTGACCGGCGTGACCTGAAGCTGTTTGGGCAGTCCGCGCGTGGCGTCGGGTATGGTGGCGCGTATCCCTTCCACGATCGCGATGGTGGAGGTGGCGCCCGATTTCAGCACCGTCAGCATGGCCGAACGCTGGCCGTCGACATGCACGACGTTCTGCTGCGGCAGGGAGCCATCGCGCACATGGGCCACGTCGCGCACGCGCACCACCGCCCCGTTCACTGTTTTGACGGGCAGCATGTTAAGCTGTTCGACCGATAGCGGCGCATTGTTCAGGCGGAAATTATACTGGTATTCCCCGATCTTAACGAAACCGGCCGGTGTGATCTGTGTCTGGCTGGCCAGCGCACCGGCCACGTCCAATCCTGAAACGCCCCGGGCCTGAAGCTGCGCGGGATTGAGGTCCATCTGGATCTGGCGCACCCGGCCCCCGTTGGGAAAAGGAATGGCCGCCCCCGGCACCATGACAAGCCGGGTGCGGATGAAATTGAAGCCGAAATCATAAAGCTGCTGTTCCGTCAGCCCGTTTCCCGACAGGCCAAGCTGGAGGATCGGTACGGTGGAGGCATTGTAATTCAGGATCAGCGGTGGCGTCGTGCCGATGGGAAGCTGGCGCAGCAGCGTCTGCGCGATGGCCGTGACCTGCGCATTGGCAAGGCGGACATCAGCACCCGGCTGGAAAAATATCTTGGTCACACCAATGCCGGTCAGGGCCTGCCCTTCGATATGTTCGATATCGTTGACGGTGGTGGTCAGGGCGCGCTGGAACGGTAACTGGATGCGGCCCGACATATCCTGTGGCGAAAGGTTGGTATAGGTCCATGCAACCGCCACCACCGGGATGGCAATGTTGGGGAAGATGTCCTTGGGCGCGCGGATGGCGGACAGCACGCCCGCGATCACGATCAGGATCGCCATGACGACAAAGGTATAGGGACGCGCCAGCGCCAGACGGACAATGGCGTTCATGGCGGCAGGGGGACCGCTGACCCGCAGGGACCGGCCAATGCCATGAAGGCTACCATGCCTGGCCCGTGGGCGCGGGGCTGTCCGCTACTCCTGTCCTCATGCATGAAGCGGCGTCTTTCCATGATCCAGCCACGGGAGCCTTCGCATCCGGGCCACGCGACACACCCCCACACGGCTACTGAACGCCGGATGTGCCATGCGGTTTTTTCACCACCGGGTCATCATGATTATTTTCGGGCCCGTGCCGCAGCATGCGCGGTGTCTGGCGCGCTGGTGGACAGTCGGGTTCCATCGGTTCATAGTAAGCGGCCCGTTCGACACGCAGCCCGACGCAAGGAGCCTGCCTTGCACAATCTCGATTTCAGTTCCTGGCACAATCTTCTGGTCACCATGATCGGGCTGTCCCTGATTACGCTGATCGGGGTTGGCATCCGCCTGTTGATGATGGTCGTCATCCAGCAGCGGCGGGAGCGCATGAACCGCCAGATCAACGAACGGCTGCGCACCCTCATTGCCGCCTACCGCACGCTGGGCGGTTCGTTTACGGGAAATCTGGCCGTGGACCCGCGTCATCGCCGGGAACTGCGCAGCGTGCCGGATGGCGATACCCCCGATAGCCTTCCTGATAATGCGGATACCGGGGGCATGGCGGGATCGGATCGGGCACGACGCATCCGCGATGCAGTGGAGGCCGCCCTGTCGGACATCATGCTACTGGGCACCGAGGAGCATGTCCGCCTGGCGGAACGGGCTGCGCGGGAACTGGTGGCAGGGCAGCTTGTGCATACGCATGATCTGGTTGTCTCCCTACGCAGTTTCATCCGCAGGGCGCTGGATCTCGACCCCATTCCATCCGATCTTGCCATCCCGATGCAGGGACCGACCCGCACGCAGGGCACCGGCGGACGGAACAAGGAAGACGGAAAAAAGGAAGGAACCGGCAACGCGGGTGGCGGTGGCGGCGGCATGCAGTCAGGCGGCGACATGGCTGCAATGGGCGACACCGGCATGAATGCCGATGAAAGCCCTTCCGCGCACTGAAGGCGCAAGGCAAACAGTGGGACGCACGGATATCCTGTTCCGGATGGCCCAGGACTAGCCGACATCTGGTTCAGAATCTGTGGGCTTACTTCATGGGAATGGCGGCCTATGGCAGCTTACCACAAGACCTAATGGGTCTTGGCGCTAAATAATTTTTACATTACACTTATACCTATACGTAATGAAAATTATAGGCGAGGATCATTCAGGACAATCATGATACAAATAGAAAATAAATCAATAAGCATTGTTATACATGGAGGATGCTTTGAAAAAGACGCATCCGACATTGCCAATATACTTTCCAGTTATAGAAATATTTTTAGTGAATCAGAGATCATTTTTTCCATATCAAGCTCGGATTTTATAGATTTTGAACTTTCCAATGAGAAGTCTCTATTCTCATATAAAAATAATATGGTTGGCTTCTGCCGCCTTGTTAATAAATGTGCGGATAAAATAGCCTACTCCTATATGGCGCAACCCTTCCCGCCCATTATCCACGATGCGCCAAACTGTCATGCCAACCATATGATTGAATCCGCCCGTAACGGACTGGCATTGGCATCCAGAGAATTTGTCCTGAGAACAAGAAACGACTTATTATTCAAGGATAGATCTTTTATAAATGAATATATCAGACTATATAGTGAATATTATACAAGGGGAGAGTATACGGCTGTTTCTTTCCCGGTCATGATCCCTTCCCTTTATACACTTAATCCCTTTTCCAAGGCCAGAATCCCATTTCATTACAGTGACTGGTTTAACTTCGGCAAACTGTCTGATATACGCTCCATATGGGACGTACCTCTGGTTACCCTGGATTTCATGACATACTATGGCACCCATTATTGTGCACCAGGAAGCAAAGCGGAAGAGCGAAATTTCAATGCACATATTGCTATCGAGCAATATATATACTTTAGTTTTTTCTCTAAAAAGTTTAAAAATGGAGGGTTCGAAAAACCCTCTGGTATTGAGGTCTGCTCTGTGATTCCATTTTCCTTGCGTTGATTGGAGTATGGATCATGAAGCAGGCGGGATTTTTTGACGTTGAAGAGCGGCTTGCCCGGCTG
>NZ_JBGLOV010000020.1:0-41718 GCF_041402665.1 Komagataeibacter sp. SM21 | reverse complement strand
TCAGCCGGGCAAGCCGCTCTTCAACGTCAAAAAATCCCGCCTGCTTCATGATCCATACTCCAATCAACGCAAGGAAAATGGAATCACAGAGCAGACCTCAATACCAGAGGGTTTTTCGAACCCTCCATCTGGCATTCAATGAGCTATCTGGCAGGCTTTCAAAGCCCATTCGGGCATAAAAAGGCGCATTCCAGGGAAGTTCTCGAAAAGTCGTAAGAGTCACGCTCTCCATCTGGTGCCCTTTTGCCCAGATGCAGGCAGTGTGGAGCAGGGCTTTTCCAATTCCACGACCCTGTTCCTTCCTGAAAACCGACATCTCAAGAATATGAAGATCCTTTTCGCAAATGCGGGCGCTAAGGAAGCCTGTCGGATGATCCTTTTCGTCTGTGGCAACCCAGCATGTTCCAGCCCTTATGCACGCAAGATGTGTTTCTTCTGGCAGGACAGCATCATCAGCGATCCAGCTTAATGGTGGTATCTGCCGGAAAATTTGTGCGGCTGATCTTTCAATGCCTGGAAGGAAAGAGGCATCTTCAGCACATGCAGTGCGAATGACAAAAGCCACCTGTTTTTTCCTTTTGTGAGGAAACATTATCTCCCATCCTGCTCAGGCAGGTCCAGGGACATGGGCCAGTTGGCAAGCCCCTCGCGTCGATTGACCTCGATAAAGGAAGGTCTTTGCGTTACGCGCTCGATATAGGCACTGAGGTTGGGCCATGTTGTGGCCGGACGAGGCATGTTGCGTGCCCATCGCATCAGCATGATGGCCAGAAAATCTGCTGTACTGAGCCGGTCGCCGACAAGATGGGACTGGCTGGATGATAGTCGCCTGTCGAGCTGATCCCACGCGGTTTCGATCCTTCGACGCGCAAGAGAACGGACAGCATCCGCCCCGATCGGTTCCCCATCCGTATCGGCATAAAACCAGTCGCGCATCGCAGGAAGCAGTGTGTTGGCAAGCTGGATCATGATTTCAAGCCAGGTTGCCCTGTCCGCAGAACCGGGAGCCGGCATCAATGCCGCCTCGGGATGGCGTTCGGCCAGAAGCATCAGCAGCGCGGCCGACTCACCATGCGCACTACCATCCACGACAAGGGTTGGCACCCGACCCGCCGGGTTTAGACGACGATATGCGGCGGTCTGCTGCCCGCCCGATGTAAGATCGACCAGAACCGTTTCGAACGGTGCACCGATCTCTATGAGCATCCAATGCACCGCCATGCTCGCCGTGCCTGGAGAATAGTATAGTCTGTATGACACCGTGCTCTATCCTTTACCCAATGTAACAGGGGAGGGCGCTGAGGGTCATTTGCTTACCGGAAATACGCGAACGGTTTTGAATTCCCCACACCCGAGAGGGGCCTTCATCGGAGACGATAAAGACACCTCGGCATTATTCCTTAAAGCGGATATGGTAATTGACAATGGATTGATGGCGTCCGGCCCGGCTTGTCGTTTCATGGTCATATGATAGCGTACGGCCTGTCCTAAAATTTCAGGAAAGCAGGATAATGGAGAACAGGCAGGCGCTTTCCGTGAAAGAAAAGATGGCCTACGGGTGTGGTGATGCTGCCTCCAACATGATGTGGGGCATGACGTCATCCTATCTGATGTATTATTATACAGATATATACGGTCTGCCGCTGATTGCCGTATCGTGGATACTGCTGGTGGCGCGTGTTGTTGATGCCTTCTGCGATCCCGTTATCGGCTATGTTGTTGACCGTCTGGGCGGCCTGATCGTGCCGCGCCTGATCCGGGTCCTTGCCATTCCTTTTGGCATAACAGGCTTCGTGTGTTTTCTGGCCCTGCCGCTTTCGCCTGGGGGAAAGGTCCTGTGGGCGGGAGTGACCTATATTGTATTCGGTGCGATCTATTCATGCATCAACACGCCCTATGGTGCACTGGCCGTCATGATCAGCCGCTCCGCCACGCAGCGGGTTGGCCTGAATGCATTCCGCATGATGGGCTGTCAGGCCGGATCGCTGCTTGTGGCGCTGCTGACCATTCCCGCCATCACCTGGCTGGGTGGCGGCGAAAGTGCGGCGCAGCACCGGTATGGCATGGCCGTCTACGCGCTGGCGCTGTCGGTTCTGTGCAGTGTTTTATGGCTGTGCGTGGCGCGCGGCTGCACCGTGCGGCACCCGCCTGCGCCCGTGCGACAGGGCCTGACGGTAACGCTGCGCCATCTATGTGGAAACCGGCAGTGGGTGCTGAGCAACCTGCTCGCATTCTTCTATTTCGTGGGACACGCGGCCCTGTTCGGCTTTGCCCTGTATTATTCCAGGGTCGTTCTTGGCGGCACGGAGCAACTGGGTGCCAATATCATTACCTTCATCACCGTCCTGCTGTTTGCGGCCGTGCCTGCGTGCCTTCCGCTTGCCAGACGTCTGGGGACCGTCCGCAGCGGGATCATATGCCTGATCGCACAGGGAGCAGCCTATCTGGCAATGGCTGTGGCGGGTGCGTCCATGACAGGTTTTTTCCTGTCCGTAGCACTTCTGGCACTGGCTCAGGGCGTGATGTCCCCGCTGTATTACACCCTGCTGGCACAGGCTGTGGATGATGGTGATCCACGTACGTCGACCGGATCAGCGGGGCTGGCATATTCGATCAATACATGGGTTACGAAACTGGCGATGGGCCTGACCGGCTTCGTTCTGGCGCAGTTCCTGTCACAGGGTCATTACGTTGAGAATGGAGTGACGCAGCCACCGGAACTGTCAGCGTGGATTACGGCGGGCTTTGTGTGGCTGCCGCTGGGGGCGGTGTGTATGCAGGTCTTCTGCCTTCTGGCATGGCCTGCCAAGGATTGAACATCCTGCCCGCGCTGTAATCGGATGGGCAAGGCATCTTGCCAGATTTCCGATGTCTCCCCCTGCGATTGCATACGCAGGGGGAGACATACAGCATATTACGGCATGCTGATCGCCTGACGGCCGGTCTATGCCGGAATATGTACCAGTTTCTTGTTGATGAATTCTTCTATGCCCAGCGAAGACAGTTCGCGGCCATAGCCCGAGTTCTTCACGCCACCAAATGGCAGGCCGGGCGCAGTCCAGGTCGAGCGGTTGATGAAGACCATGCCCGTTTCAATCTGCGCGGCCACACGCCTGCCGCGTTCGATATCGGTCGTGATGACGGACCCGCCAAGACCGTATGGAGAATCATTGGCCAGGTCGATGGCCGACTGTTCATCCGGCACCCGGAAAATCATGGCTACGGGTGCGAAGAATTCCTGATGGAAGGCCGGATTGTCCCTGTTGATATTATCAAGGATGGTCGCCTGCAGGAAATAGCCGGGTCGGTCAATGCGCCTGCCGCCGGTCACCACATGCGCACCGTGCGCCACGGCGGCTTCGATCTGGCCCAGCACCAGTTTCAGCGCGCTTCCCGCTTCCGCCGCCACGGCCTTGCCTGCGCGTTCACTGCCGGTCAGCGCCACACCGCGCACGCGCGGGTCGGCCACGACGGTTGCCGACTGTTCATTAGTAATGAATACGTTTGAATATGTCCCCTCGGGCGCACCTGCATCGGCAAACAGTTCCTCAAACATGACCGCACATTGCGGCACGCCGGGAGCATGCTTAACGATCAGTACATTGCCCGCCATAAGGTTCGGCCCGGCAACGCGGGCAAGCTGGTAATACGGGAAATTCCACGGTTCGATACAGAATACGATGCCAATGGGCTGGCTGAGGACCGTGGCCTTGCCATCATCCACTTTCAGGTCAATGGGAGCGAGGAATTTCTCAGCATTGTCGGCATAATAATCAAGGATATCGGCGCTCAGATCCACTTCGGCCTGTGCCTCGCGGAACAGCTTGCCCATTTCCACGGTAATGGGGGTTGCGAAGGCATCGCGGTTATGGCGCATGATTTCAGCGGCTTTATGCAGGATCGCGGCACGCTGGGCATAGGTTTTGCGACGCCAGTTGTTTTTGTAGGTATTGTCTGCCTTGGCGACAATACTGGCAAGTTGGGCATCCGAATGCAGGTCGAATGTCTTGAGTGTTTCTTCCGTATACGGATTTATGGACTGGTACAGCATGGTGAACAGTGGCCTCCCATTTATTTTGTCAGCCAGCTATCAGCCACCCCGACGTTCAGGGCATGATCGGCCCGCAGGCATGTGATGGTGTATCGGGATGGTGGGCTATCGGCTGTGTTTGTCTATATACGGATATATATAGACAATGACGCATGACAAAGGGATTCCCGCTCAAGATCGCGTGAAAACTCCTTTTCTGACAGTCTGTTATGCGCTGCTTTCCGGGCTTGTGCCTCACCGGGATCGCCATTGCGACGTAGCCGGGACCATTGATACTGCCTGTGCGCGACGTCACGCAGGGCGGTCTGACCATCACACACGGCATGAAGCTTTGAGTTCAGTCCGCCTTTTGTGCGTCCGATATGGCCGGGAAAAGCCCCTTTTCAAGCAGGGACGCCGCTGTCCTGTGCGCTTTGAGGTGTGTCGCATCAATCATCAGATGCGTCGAACGACCAGCCTGTTCTGTCAGCGTGACGAAGATCCGGTCAAAAGGCACCCAGACGGCTCCACCGGATAAAACGATTATATAAGGTCTTGCGAGGGTCGTATTCTTTCGGGGTATCTTTCCACTGAAGGCCGTTACGGATCACATAAACGATCCCGCTCAGAACCCGCCGGTCATTCACGCGCGACACGCCATGCGCCAGAGGAAAATACGGCGCAATCTCCTCCATCTGGCTCACGGATAGCAAGAACATATCACTCGCAGGCCCGTCCCTCCCGTATGCCTGTGGATCACGGAACACAGCTCAATTCAACAAAATCAATAGGTCCTGATCCCGACGTTTTCCGCATTGATCAGCAGCCACTCATACCAACTGTATTATTCTGGCAACACATTGTGACTATATCCACTCATGCATATGTCTGGGTATGGATATATATAGACAAGCCTGTCTCCGGGATGAAAAAAGAGCGCGTCTTATGTTCTTTGTTCATATCTCGGATGCACCAGATCTATGCAGCGTCGTTTCCATACCTTTTTCATCACTGGCACATCTGGTGCCTTTCTGCTGACCACTACGGCGCTGGCCGCACCGTCCGTTTCCGCGCAGTTGGACAAGACTGGCAAGCCCGTTGCCGTAAAGACGACATCCGGTGGTACATCGGCCACCGGGGCGCAGGCTACTAAAACACCGCCTGCCGGAACATCGTCTACAGCCGCTCCCATCGCCGGGATACTGGATGGTTCCAATGGCGAAACGGTAACCGTCTATGGCCACCATGCGGCAGACGGTACTGGTGCCAAATATATGAACAAGACCGTGTATCTGGGGCCGCTGGGCAACCGTGATACGCTGGATACGCCGTATTCCGTCATGGGCGTCACGCATGACGTGGTGGTGAACCAGCAACTGCGTAACATCAATGATATGGCGCAGTACCTGCCGTCAGTGCAGCTGGAAATCCGCGGTGACCCCAATACGTCACGCCCGCAGTCCCGTGGGTTTGAGGCCGATGTGATCTCCAATTCCCGCCTTGATGGGCTGAACGTGGTTTCCACCACGCCTTATCCGGCGGAATGGGTTGATAACCTTCAGGTTCTCAATGGTCTGGCCGGGGCGATGTATGGACCCGAAAACCCGGCGGGTGTCTTTGAATACACACTCAAGCGCCCGACCAACCGGCGTACCGAACGGCTTTCGGTTGGCGTGGATTCCATCGGTACGCCTACGGTCAATGGCGATATTTCAGGCCGGATCGGTCGCAATGGCTGGTTTGGCTACCGCCTGAACATGCTGCACGCCAATGGTTCAGCTTATGCGCCCGGAAGCTGGATACGGCGTGAGATGGTCAGCGCCGATTTCGATATCCATATCGATTCCAAGACGGTTATCGAACTCGACGCCAGCCATTATACATATGACGAACGTGGCATGGCCCCCGGCTTTGGCATTTCCGCTGGCACGGCTGCCAATCCCACCGGCATTGGCGGGCAACTGCCCGAAGCCCCGGATCTGGGTCGGCGCATGGCGCCTGACTGGAGCGGGTACAATATGGAAACCAATACCTTCCTGGCGAAGATCAAGCACCAGATCAACAAGGACTGGAGCTTTACGCTGGGCGGACTGTATCAGGACGCCATGCGCCAGTCCTTCGGGATCAGCGATACGTTGAGCGCAACCCAAGGGTATGAAGGTTTCTACAGCTCAAAAGCTACCGCTACCACCACGGCGGATGATTTCCGCGTTGGCAGTAACATGGCGTATTTCAACGGTCGGGTTCATACCGGTCCCCTTACGCATGATCTTGTTATCGGCACCAATGGCTACATGATGGGCAATTATAATCCCACAACTGCGCTGACACCGGCGCAGAGCCTTGGAACATACAATATGTATGGGGCAGCGCCCACCAACGGTACGCAGCCTTATTACAGTGGCCGTTATAAATCGAGCAGCATTACCAGCCAGTCCTTTATCGTGGGTGACACGATGCGGATCAACAAGCACTGGTCGGTCATGGGTACGCTGGCATGGAGCTGGATCGACCAGAAGGGCGCGCTCAACGCCACGAGCCCGCTCAAGAGAACCTTCCAGGCCAACGCGACGTTCAGCCCGACCGCCAGCATCATGTACAAGCCTACCCAGAACCAGACCCTGTATTTCACATATGGGCGGTCGGCTGAAGCAGGCCCGGTCACACCAAACAGCAAATACTATACCAACACCAACATTGCGCTGCCTGTTGCCCATTCGGAAGAATACGAAGTCGGCTATAAACTGCGGTATCAGAAAATGCAGTTCAACGTGGCCGGGTTCCGCATGACCTCGCCTTACGCAATGTATATTCCGGCGGCGAATGGCACCTGTTCAGGCGGCACGACCTGCCAGACCTATGAATATGGCGGAACGCAGCGCAACTATGGTGTGGAAGCCCAGATTTCGGGCGAGGTTCTGCCCAACCTGTCCGTTCTGGCCGGCATGACCTGGCTGGATGCGGAACTGGTCAACAGCAGGACTGCCGCCTACAACAACAAGGAAATTGTGGGGGCAGCGCCGTTGCAGGCCAACCTGCTTCTGGATTATCGCCTTCCGGCATCAATGGGCACCTTCGCCTCGGGCTGGGCGTTCAATGCCAGTGTTCATTACATGGGCAATCGTGCGGCGAACATCACCAACACGTTGCATACCGGTTCTTACACCACGCTGGATCTGGGTACGCGCTACGCCTTCCACGTTGCCAGGTTCCCGTGGGTTGCACGCTTTGGCGTAAGCAACGCCACGAACGAACGCTACTGGGCATCTGTCTATACCGGTGCGCCCAGCGGCACGTCCGGCGCGGCCTCGACCCTGTATGCGGGACTGCCGCGCGTCTATCACTTCACGCTCTCGCTAGAGTTCTGATTTGATTATGGGGGGAGGGATGACAGGCGGAAGGTCTGTCAATCTGTTGGATTGAAGGACGCAGCGTAATTCACAGGCACTCGTGGAAGATGTGTCTGTGAATGAATGTGTTTTGGATGTTTAAGAGCCAGATGGAAGGGCATACGGTATTTTCGTCTGGCTCGCGGAGTGCTGCACCGGCCCCCCAACCGGAACAGTGGCGGGGTGTACGGTGCTGGCATCTCAGGTGCCGCTCGATACCATCTCCCAGTTCAGACCAAAGCGGCCAAGATATTTGCGCAAGCGGTCAGCGTCGTTCTGGCTGGTCTTTTCCTTCCGCGAGAGGGCAAACAGTCGCCGCCCTGCCGCGGATAGCGATGATGACTCCCGGCACGCCCGTACCACAGCAGCGAGTTGCGCCCGGTCGAACTCGTCCACATTGGTCGGGTCGGGCAGTACTTCAGCCAGTAATGCCATGTCACCATCCCGTCGCATCGCAGCCCACTGTTGCGTCAGCGCCAGGATTTCCGCCTCGACCATAGGCAGGGTTATGCGCCCACGTTCCGCAAGGGTGCAGAGCCTGCGGGCTGAAGCCGACAGATCCCGGTAATTGCCCGACCATGGCATGGCCGGGTCACGGGCAAAGCGCAGATAGCGTGCCCTGGCATCCACATTGAAGCCGATCTTGCACCCCAGACTTCGCTCTGCTTTTTCCAGTTCATATGCCAGTTCGACTTCCATATCCTCCCGCCGTTCACGTAGCGGTGGAAGATGGAATACCCATAACGCCAGTCGCGCCAGCAGATCAGGGCGCAAGATACCCTGCTGCGACAGTATGGACAGATCCCGGCTGGTTGTGGCGATCAGATGAAAACGGCAGCTCTGCGCGGTATCAGACCCCACCGGATAGTAACTGCCGCGTTCCAGCGCATCGAGCAGAAGTGCCTGCTCGGCGTGGGGTAGCAGATCAATGTCATCAAGGAACAGCACTCCACCCTCTGCCTCGCTCAGGAAGCCTGCCCGCTCGGTGCCCGCAAGCCCCACGACGTTGCGCCGCTGGCCAAACAGGGCGGCCATGGCGTGCTGCCCCTGCAGTCCGGCGCAGTTTACATGGACCAGACGCCCCTTTACCCGGCGGCGCTGCAGTTTCAGTTCATGGATGCGCTGCGCCAGCGTGGTCTTGCCAACGCCAGCTTCCCCCACCAGCAGGATCGGTTCATCCGAACGGGTCACGACCTGCTCCAGTCGTTCTATTACGTTATGGAAGGCGGCATTTCTGGTCGGGATACCGCCACGCAGCATGTAGGAATGCTCACGCGCCGCCGTCTCGAAGCGGCGTTGCAGTGCATTGTAGCGGGCGAGATCAAGATCAATGATGTCAATCGTGCCGTCGGGTGCAGCCTTTCCCTCTGGTGGGCCACTCTGCAGCAGGCGGGCGGGGATGTGACGGCTTTCCGTCAGCAGAAACCAGCAGATCTGGGCGACATGCGTGCCTGTTGTCAGGTGGACGTAATAGTGCTCCCGATCCTCGTCAAAGCCGTAGGATTCCGCAAAATCATACAGCTTTCCGTAAACTTCCTGAAAATCCCATGGATTTTTCAGTTCCATGTCCACCAGCCGCACCTCGGTTCGCGGTGATAGTGCCGTGATATCGCGCGCCACCTTTTCGGCCAATCGCAGATTAAGGTGGTCATGGAGCAGTTCCAGCCGATCAACAGGAAAATCGGGGTGGGCACAGATCTGCACCGACGGTCGCCACGAGCGGCGACGCCCCTGGTCAAGGATGGTACCGAGGAAGCCAATGACAACATTACGCATGGATTTATATAATATGATAAAAGGATATAAATCCATATAATACTGGCCGATGAAGCCGTGACGAAACGCGCATAATTGTGTTTTATAACAACGACTTATAATGAAATGTCGTTTTTCTTTTTCTTCACGTTCGCATCCGGCAGAAAGGGGGGGTAACGAAGAAAGGAACAGAGTCATGGCAAACCGGTCCGTGTTTGCATCGCTGCGGGACATGTTCATGCCGCGGACCAATGCGCGTAATGCGGCAGGTGCGCCCGCCTATGATCTCGTTCCGGCGCACAGGCTCGCCCAGCTTGCCATGACAGGGACCTTTGGTGGGGGCTTTTATCAGGACGCACAGGAACAGATGCGCATTCTGGTTGAACTTGCCGAAACAGTAAGCCCGGATTTCCTTGCCCGCGCGGCCATCCATGTTCGGGAAAGGGGACATATGAAGGATACGCCGGCCCTGCTGCTGGCTGTTCTGTCCAGACGCGACCCGGTGCTGTTTACCCGTGCGTTCCCGAAGGTGGTGCGATCCGGCCGGATGCTGCGTACCTTTGTGCAGATCATGCGTTCCGGTCAGACCGGGCGTAAATCCCTGGGGTCCCGTCCCAAGGCCATGGTGCGGGACTGGCTGAATGATGCCACTGACGAGCAGCTTCTGGCGGCCTCGGTAGGGAACGCTCCGTCATTGGCCGATATCATCCGTATGGTCCATCCACGTCCGGGTAACCCGCAACGTGAGGCCTTCTACGCATGGCTGATTGGCAAACCTGCCGATCCATCAGCTCTGCCTTCCGTGGTGCAGGATCTGCTGGCCTTCCGTTCCGGCATATCAGATCGGGTGCCCGCCGTGCCGTTCCAGTTGCTGGACAGCCTGACGCTCTCGTCCCGGCAGTGGGGCACGGTTGCCCTTACGGCTTCATGGCAGACCCTGCGGCAGGGGCTGAACATGCTGACCCGTAACGGTGCCTTTGACGATCCGACGGTCGTGGACCATGTGGCGGCGGTGTTGCGCGATCCCGAACGGATCAGGACGGCGAAAGCCATGCCCTATCAGTTGCTCGCTACCTTTCAGGCACTCGGGCCGGAGGTGCCTGCGGCCCTGAGGGAGGCCCTGCATGACACGATGGAACGCGCGGTAGGCAATGTACCCCATCTGGGCGGGCGTGTGGTGATATGCCCTGATGTATCAGTTTCCATGCGCGCGCCCGTTACGGGTTACAGGCGTGGTGCCACTACGGCGGTGCAGTGCATTGATGTCGCGGCTCTCGTAGCGGCGGCGATCAAGCGCGGCAACCCTTCCGCCCGTATCCTGCCCTTTGATGAGCGGGTGTTCGATATCGCCCTGGAGCCCCGCGATACGATCCTGACCAACGCCCGCCGTCTTGCCAAACTGGGCGGAGGGGGCACGAATTGCGCGGCCCCGCTGGCATGGCTCAATGCCCGGTACGAGACGGTGGACCTTGTTGTATTCGTCTCGGACAATGAGTCATGGGGAGGCGCATATCCTGATGAAACACCCACGGGCATGATGCGGGAGTGGACAAGACTGAAAGCCCGCAATCCTGCGGCGCGTCTGGTCTGCATCGACATCCAGCCCTATGGCACCACACAGGCGAGCGAACGGAAGGATATATTGAATATTGGCGGTTTTTCAGATATGATCTTTGAACAGATGGCCCAATTCATGTCGGGCCAAATGGAAGCAGCACATTGGGTAGGGCAGATCATGGCCCAGCCATTGTAAAAAAGACCGGCGAATGCCGGGGGGACTACAGTCACAAGGCCACTCCTACGGGAACCCTTCCCTCTTCGTCTCCCCATCCCCTTGTCGCCGGAACTTTTTCATCCCCTTTGATTACAGGGGGCAGTCCTTTGGCACCTTTGGCGTACGGGCTTAAGTGACACTCCGGCGTGTCCGCAGGTAGTAATGGGGTCTCTGTTATTCCTGATCTTTAAGGGCTTTTTCTTCTTCCTGCCGGGTGGCAAACGGCACTTCCTGCTTGTCATCGAGTTCGTTCATGCTGCCACCGGAATTGCCGAGGTTTTCTTCCAGCCATGCCTGTTCGACCGGCTGACCGTTCGGGTCCAGCGGGACAGGGGAGTCGACCGGTATCTGTCCGGCATCAGGATTGAGTTCCATCCCGATCAGTTCTGATGCTGATTCCTTGTACGCATCTGGCCCACAGGCGGGCTTTCCGTCGGCAGCCCACATTTCCCGGGCCTTTGCGGCAATGCGGGCTTCTGTTTTGGCGGAGGTTTCCAGCGGGTTTTCCATTTGTATCCTCGCAAATCTACAGGGGGCCTGTCGGAAGCAAAAAAGCTGTCCGACAGGCCGGAATCAACAGGTGGTACAGATCAGAAGGCGGTTGCCCTTCCTATTCCACGGCGACAGCAGCTTCGCTTGTCAGCATACGGAACGTAAAGCTCTCCTGCAGATAAAGTTCTACCGTTTCAGCAGTATGTCCCAGATAACCGATTGAAAAATCCTGCCCGATATCAAGGGCGAGATCGCCACCACGCATGGAGACCACGAAAGCCCCTTCAATGGCGGGCGCCCAGATCAGTTTGCCGTCGATCAGGCTTTCGATGTGCTTGCGAACGGGATAACCGTCGTCATCCCCGCCGCTGACAGCCTGATAGGCCTGCGCGCCCAGGACAATGGAATAGGGGCCATTGACACCGGCAAGGCGCAGGGCATTCAGCGCATCGGCAATGACGTGCGGGTAATCCTTTGCCGATGCAGGAAGTTTCAGGCGCGCGTTTGATGTCGCCTGACGGATGCCCGAAATGCCGGCCGCAGCGTATCCGTTGAAAATGGCCCTGTCTTCGGCAAAGGCGATTTTCTGCGCCGCATCCTTGACCGGCTGCCAGTCGGAATCGAGGGAGCCGCGTTCCACCGCGTCGATTTCGTCGCGTGACAGGGTAAAGGGGACCCGCAGCTCCACCAGCGGCAGGACCTCGCGCTGCAATGCCCGCACGCCCTCATCCAGCGCCGCAATCTGTTTGCCGCGCCCCGTGCCGATACCGGCAAGGGTCGTGCCCTTCGGCTCCGATGCGTCAACAACACGACGTCCGGCCAGATGGCGGCGGATGGTGCGCGTGGCTTCTTCCTCGATCTCGGACCATGCCGCGCTGGAAATGGGGGCGAGATGTCTGTGCAGGTTATTCATGTCAGATTTCCTCTTTCAATGATCCGATTCCAAGGGAACCGCCATGGGGCAGGGATGTGTCTGGCGGGGTGGTGGGTTCGGGCGAAGCGTCCGGTTCGTCCGTATTCCTGTCCGGCGCGCTATCGAGAAAGTCGCTTGCGGGAATGAAAAACAGCGTTCCGGTAACCGCCGTGCTGACATCCAGAATCCTGTCGTAATTGCCCGGCGGTTTCCCAACGAACATGTTCTGCAGCATCTGTTCGGTTCGCGCGGGGGAGCACGCATACCCGATGAAGTATGTGCCGAATTCCCCCTTGCCAATCTCGCCAAACGGCATGTTGTCGCGCAGGATCTGTAGCTGTTGCCCGTTTTCCTCAATATTGGTCAATACGTTATGGGCATAGCTGGGCTTGGCTTCATCCGCCAGTTCTATGTCCGATACTTTCCTGCGGCCGATGATGTGTTCCTGCACCTCGGTCGGGATGGCATCCCATTTTTTCAGGTCATGCAGGTATTTCTGCACGATGACATAACTGCCGCCCGCAAAGGTGGGATCTTCATCCGCGATTATTGTTGAATCAAGTGCAGCCTGCCCGGACGGATTTTCGGTCCCATCGACGAAACCGAGCAGATCGCGTTCGTCGAAATACTTGAAGCCATGCACCTCATCCGCCACCGTCGCGGCACCTTCCAGCCGGGATACGATTGCGGTGGCCAGTTCAAAGCACAGATCCATCCGTGTGGCGCGGATATGGAACAGCAGGTCGCCCGGTGTGGCGGGGGCATGATGCACGCCGTTTATTTCCATGAACGGATGCAGGTCTTTCGGGCGCGGCAGACCGAACAGCCGGTCCCACGCATCCGATCCAATGCCCGTAACGCAGCTTAACCGGCCATCGGGAATCCTGAACCCCACACCCCGCACGAGGGAGGAGAGATCCCCCAGCAGGTTTCGTATCTGGATATTGGTCGATGTGTCCCCGTTCAGGGTCATGACGAGGAATACCGCCGCCTGGGTCAGCTTCGTATCAACGGGTTGAGGTATGGCCAACGGACTGAAACTCCCTGCGGTGACGCACACATGACGATAATGGATTGCCAGCATAGGCTTATGGCAGATTGTGACAAGACGCGGCGCAAGGTAAAATAACCAGATCAATCACAAAAAGATCATCGTTATAACTTTAATGCATAATCATATGACTGACAGTTCTGGATGGCCTGCTATCCGACTGCCTCAACCCTCCCATTTCCCATGCAGGAATGAGCGCATGCCGGAGGCTGTTTCGTCGGCTATGACATACATGATCAAACGCATGTCCTTTGCACGCATGGGTCATGCGGGGCGGCATCCACGGCGGGGTGCCTTGAAGAATCTGGCCGGTTTCATTCTACAGGCCAACGGAAGCGAAGGCAGAAACTGAACACAATGGAGGCAGGGTAAATCCCTGATCTCCGTCGCCCGGAAATGGATGGCTTGCATCCGGAGGGAAAATGCCAGTGCTTCGTGCCGGATTTCAGAAAATGCACATCCCGTGTCATTGTTTAAGGGAAGAAAGACGTCACATCGGGCATGCGCGACGGGACCTGTAAAACGGGTTTGATAAAGTACGGTTATTGTCTGGGGGGAATGTGTTTTTAAAGCAGCTTTATTACCTTCGTGAGATCGACAGGCTTCGCAGCTTTTCAAAGGCCGCGGATGTGTGCAACGTCTCGCAGCCCGCGCTTTCGCGTGCGATCCGGCAACTGGAACATGAACTCGGGGTCACTATTGTTGATCGCAGGAAGAAGGTCTTCGGTCTGACGGCGGAAGGCGTGCGTGTCATGAAACGGGCAAATGACATCCTGCGTAACGTTGCGGAGATGCGTAATGAAATTTCCCTGTCGAAAGAGGATATTGCCGGAGCCATCAAGATTGGCGTAATCCCGACTGCGGTGCATATCGTCCCCGTCCTGATGGACGCGATAAAGGAAAAGATCGGGGACTTTTCCTGTGATGTCTCTGTTCTGCCCAATGCGGAAATAATCGGGAAACTGGCCAGTAAACAACTGGATATCGGGATCATGTATTATGATCAGTGTCCGCAGGCGCAGGCCTTCATGGTAAGGGCGCTTTATACGGAACAGCAGGTTCTTGCAGGAACGTCGGCTTACGTTTTTCCTTGTCAGGATGAAATCAGTTGGGAAGAAGCCGCCACATTTCCGCTTGCGCTACTGAGCAAGGGCATGCGTTGTCGGCAACTGGTGGATATTGGATTCCAGACAGCGGGGGTGGTCCCCATCATTCGGCTGGAAACCGCGTCACTTGAACTGATCCATGCCCGGATAATGTCTGGCGCGCTGGCAACCATACTGCCGCTTTCTTCCTTTCCCCTGCGCGTGCCCCCAACCGGACTGCTGCAGATGCGGCGGCTTGCCGGTTTTTCACCGGGGTCAATCGGTCTGGTAAGGCTGAGCGAACATCCGCCTTCGGATTTTGTGGCACAGGTCTGGAAAGTCGGTCTGGAAACAGATTTCCGCCAGCAGATTGACAATCTGTGCTGGTCACGCCCGAATTGATGCGCTGGTCGACCCGGATCGGGACATATCGTTCGGGCGCACTGTAGCAATGGCGCCAGAGGCTATGTTCATGGTTGCGCGAAAAGATAACACGTTCGGGATGCCACACTCTGCGCCCCGGCTTACGCGTTGTGCGCCACGATGTTCTGCGCGACAGGAAGGGGGGCCTGCAGGATTTCCAGCAACCGGTTGATCAGGCGGCGTCGCGGGGCGTTGCGCTGGGACAGGAAACCGAGGTTCCGGCACGGAGCAGGCGCAGGAAGCGCGATTTTTTTCAGATGCACCCCATCAGGCCAGGGCAGCGCCCAGTCCGGTACAAGGGATACGCCAGTGCCCTGATTGACGATGATGGCGATGGCATCAAGGGAATCCAGTTCCAGACGTTCATGGGGCCATATCCCGTTACGGCGTAGATATTCGTCAGCCAACCGCCCGCCCCACTGGTTACGGTCATAACGGATGAACGGATTATGCCGCAGGATCGCATGCGGGTCCGTATCGCTGACACTTTCCGAAGTGATGACAACCAATGGTTCGGAACGCAGCGTCTGCCATACACAGGTTGCTGAAATATCGAACGGCGGCTCAACAATAAAGGCCGCGTCAATAATCCCGTCCAGAACGGCATTGTGTAGCACGGATGATGAACCCGGCGTGATGTGCAGTTCGACGCCGGGGTAGCATTCGAAAAACCGTTTGAGGTAAGGCGGCAGCAACCCGTTTGCCGCACTGGATATTGCGCCCAGCTTCAGTTTGCCCACCGGGGTATCGCTGGTGGCGATGGTGCGCAGTTCCTGAATGCTGGTTATGACAGCGCGGCTCTGTTCAAGGATGGCCAGCCCGTTTTCGGTCGGGTGGACGGAACGTCCTTCGCGCTGGACCAGTGCGCAGCCGATTTCATCTTCCAGCGTGCGGATACGTTGCGCCACGGTGGCGGGTGTCAGGCGCAACTGTCGCGCCGCGCCAGCGATGGATCCCTGTTCAACCACAATCAGGAAACTTTCGAGGAAGCGGGTATCCATGGATTGATTCTCTATTACTGTATCAGAAAAATATCGGAAGGTTGCGTCTGTCCAGCGTGCTGCAAAGTATTGGCTGGTATTTACATCTGCCCGCAGGCGGCCTGTTGCTTATGTTTTTCGGGATTGCAGCAGGGGTTCCATCTGCCGGATGAGCGTCGCATGCGGGGATGCGTGCTGCCACAGGATGCCGATATGACGCAGGAGTGGGGGCGTGGACACGGGCACCTTCCGGATTTTCAGCCCTTCGGGCCAGGGCGGCAGCCAGTCCGGCACCAGCGATACGCCAACCTTCTCGCTTACCATCAGGGCAATGGCTTCAAGGGAATCCAGTTCAAGCTGCTGGGTCGGGAAAATCCGGTTTTCGCGCAGGAACGCATCCGCCACCCTGCCGCCCCACTGGGTCCGGTCATAGCGAAGGAACATGTTTTCCTTCAGGATCTTTAACGGGTTCGTTTCCGTGCAGCTTTCGGGCACCAGCACGATCAGCGGTTCCGACAGCAGCCTTTTCCAGCCGCAGGTTTTCGGAATGGAAAAGGGCGGTTCCACAATCAGCGCCCCGTCAAGCTGACCTTCAACCACATCATGATACAGCTTTATGGATTGTCCCGGTGTCACGTGCAGGTCGATTTTGGGGTAATCCACAAAGAACTGTCGCAGCATGAAAGGCAGGATGCCGGTCATCGCGGTCGAGATCGCGCCGATTTTCAGTTCACCCGCGAACTCGTTATGTGTTGCGATGGCCTTCAGGTCTTCCACGCCGCGTATAAGCAGGCGGCTTTTTTCAATAATGCCCAGCCCCGCCGCCGTTGGCGTGACGCTGCGTCCCGCGCGGACCAGAAGCGGCTGCCTGATTTCATCTTCCAGCGCCTTGATGCGTTGGGCAACCGCAGCGGGGGTCAGTCCCAGATGGCGTGCCGCATCCGCTATGGAACCCCGTTCCACTATGGCAAGAAAGCTTTCCAGAAAACGCGTATCCATGGGCGGTATCTTTCCTTCCGGTAGCGGGCGCACGCCCTGAGTTATGGGAACAGGCGGCGTCAGTCCTGCAAGCTGGCCTGAACGGGCGGATGCGTATCGGGGGGAATGGGGCACGTATAGGGCTGTTCAGCAAGGCGGGCGGCATGGTCTTCGCGTGCCTGCGCCAACAGTTCGGGTGACAGGAAAAGCTGTGTTGCCGTAAGCGCCATCGCCCGGGCGACATGGATCATTCCCGTATGCGCGATGGATGATTTGCCCTGCGCCGTCATCTGCCATGAATGGAGCGGCGTGCCGATGGCGCAGGTGGCCCCCAGCGCCTGCACGGTCGGGACTGTCCAACTGACATCGCCGACATCTGTTGAACCGAGGGAAAATATCCCATCGGATGGCAGGATGAAATCGGTCAGGGCAATATCGCGGCGGCGGCGACCAATCTGGCGAAAGGCTGCGTCAATTTCATCAGACGAAAGGGTTGCCTGAATTTCCCTGGCAAAAACATTGTCCGCTTCGCTGAAACGGGGCGGTCCGATTTCCATGAAGCTTTCATGCAGGATTTTTTCCAGCGGCGGGCAGGGCAGAAGATTGGCCACGCCCGCAGTCACATGGCTGGTAACGGTTGTGCCCGTCATCAGGGCGGCGCCCTCGGCTACCTGCTTTACCCGTTCGGTCAGGGGGGACAGGTCCGCCAGTGCTTCCGTCCGCACGGAATAGCGCACCACGGCCCGGGACTGGACAACATTGGGCGCACTGCCGCCTGCATCGACATAGGCATAATGGATACGCGACGTGGGCAGCATGTGTTCGCGCAGGTAATTCACGCCAACATTCATGAGTTCAACCGCATCAAGGGCCGAACGGCCCAGATGCGGGCTGGCTGCGGCATGCGCGGAACGACCACTGAAGGTGAAGTCCATGCGCATGTTTGCAAGGGACGAAGGCGGTAATACACCGCAAAAGGCGGTCGGATGCCACGAAATGGCGGCATCCACATCCTTGAAGGCCCCGGCCCGGACCATGAAGCCCTTGCCCGCCCCGCCTTCTTCCGCCGGGCAGCCGTAATATCGCACCCGCCCCGGCATCCCGCTGGCACGCAGCCACCGCGCAACGGCTGCGGCGGCAAGAAGCGATGCCGCCCCCAGCAGGTTATGCCCGCATCCATGGCCGTTGGCAGATGTCGTGACAGGGCGACAGATACCAGCCTGTGCCGCAAGGCCGGGCAGGGCGTCATATTCACCCAGAAAGGCGATAACGGAGCCTGCTGTTCCGCTTTCACCCATTACGGCGGTGGGAATGCCAGCGACATGCGGTGTCACGGTAAATCCCTGTTCGTGCAGCATCGCGGTATGCAGTCCGCAGGAGCGCCGTTCCTCGTAACAGAGTTCAGGCGTATCCCACACGGCATCCCCCAGCGCGATGGCGGCGGGGGCGAGCGCATCCACATGAGTGCCGATATCTTCGAGGTTACGCATTTCCATGGGGCATGATCCGCAGAAGGGGAAAGGAGAGCTGCCTGCGCAGCCTGAATGTTACTTTATAATAATGTAAATCAGGTGGATGGCCATGCGAGCTTATGCGACATTGGGGCTGAAAAGAAGGTTTTTATGATGGTTTGGGAGGGAAGAAAAAGGGTCTGATTATTGATATTTAGCAGATTTTTGCGGGTTGCAGGGTATATGAAAATGTTATTGCATAGTTTTAATATCTTTTGAACCAAGAACTAATAGCTATTTGTCGCTGAAAAGTTATGTTCTGAATATGCAACATAGTGGTTCCGATCTGGTCGCCCCGGTCGGTGATATGGAGCAGGAGTTCAGAATGTTTGCGGTCCAGCATATGCGACACAAATCCGTCATGGGGCATGCCTTTCGCAGTTTCCTGATGTTGTCCGTCTATACGGGTGGCCTGCCCGCGGGTGTCGCGCTGGCTGCAACCGTAACGGATGAAAAACAGCGCAGGACGCCAGTCGTTGCGCATCATGCCGCATCAACCCCGCAGGCCCATGACCACCATGCGGCCCCCGAAGTGATCAGTGTTACCCGCACGCGCCGCCCCTTCAGCGCGGACCAGCACAGGGCGGGCAATACCACCAACCTGACCGCCGAAGAACTTGTGACGCATCACGTCACGACCGTCGAGGATATCCAGAATCTGGTGCCCAACCTGACCATCCAGACGGAGGGCGGTTCCAACGTGCCGGATTATTACCTGCGCGGTATCGGCATGCAGGATTATACCCAGAACAACATGTCATCCGTCATGACGTATTTTGATGGCGTGCCCTACACCATCACGGCCATGAGTTCGGGGCAGATGTTCGATGTGGCGTCAGTTGGCGTGGACCCCGGCCCGGTCGGTTTCGAGCATGGCATAGCCGATACCGGCGGCGAAGTCCGGATCACCACCAATGATCCGACCAAAACCCTGCATTATGGCGTGTCAGAGGATATCGCCAGCTACGCACGCAGCAAGACCAACTTCTACGTATCGGGGCCCATCACGAAGCGGCTGCAGTTCCGCATCGCGGGGCAGATGCTCGAAGGTGGCGCGTTCCGTTACAACCGCGTCAATGGGGAATCGCTGGGGCGCGCCAATGAAGGCGCGCTGCGTGCCAAGCTGGCCTGGCAGCCGGATGACAAAACGAACATCAAGCTGACGGGTAACTGGTCGCAGGATTCATCCGAAGCGGATGCGGGCTTCATTCTTGGCGATAACAGCAACATCCTGCCGCGCGATCGCGATATCTATGCCACGGGGTGGAGCCTGAATCCGCAATACGCCAAGATTCTGGGGATCTCGCCCAACAGCAAGCCGTCCTATAACGACATGCAGTGGGGCATCAACCTGGATATGGAGCGGGATCTGGGCTGGGCCAGACTGACCACCATATCGTCCTTCCAGCAGCAGCAGCGCCACGAATACATCGACCGCGATGCGGAAGCGTACCGTTCGGGTGACAGTTACCTGACGGGCAGCACGAATGTGTTCTCACAGGAAATACGCCTGTCGGGCCGGGTGCTGGATGACCGTCTGCAGTGGGTGACGGGCATGTATTACAACCGTGTGCGCGCATCGGGCGAAAACTGGTTCGACTATACTGACCGTTCGGGAAAGTACTATTTCCAGAACAGTGCGCACGTTCAGCCGCAGCAGGATTTCGCGCAGTTCGTGAACCTGACCTACAGCCTGACGCACAAGCTGCGCCTTACCTTCGGGCTGGAACACCAGACCGACGACCGCCAGTTCCTGGATGATGCCGTCTACCGCTACAATCCCGTGACGCTGGCCCGGACCTACAGTCAGGTCTTTGGCAATCATGGCACACTGACAAACCAGTTTTCGGGCAAGGTCGGGATCAACTATCAGGTCCAGCCCAACGTAATGCTGTATGCCGATATCCGTCGTGGCGTGAAGCCCGGTGGCTTTACGGCCAATACGACGCTGACCGAACAGCAGGCCGCAGGCTTCAAGCCCGAATGGCTGATGGCTTATGAAGTGGGCTTCAAGAGCGAATTCTTCAATCACCGCCTGCGCATCAATGGTGCTGCGTTCTGGGATTCCTATCATGACCAGCAGTATTTCTCGTATATTCTGGTTCCCAACTGGGGTACGGTCGGTTCCTATGTAAACGTGCCGCGTTCGCATATTTTCGGCACGGAACTGTCGATCAGCGCCCATCCCGTCCGTGGCCTGACACTGTCGCAGAATGTTGGCTACCAGCGCGGCACCTATGATGATTTCCAGGTGCTGAATGTTCAGGCGGTCAGCGCCTATTATGCGCGCACCGGCACGTGGAAGTCCTTTACGGACAGCTATAACGGCGCGGATATGGGTATTCCCAAGCTGACCCTGAACGGAACCGTTTCCTACGAAACGCGGCCTGTATTCGGCAAATATACCGTCACGATGGAAGGCGATTATTCCTACCGTGGCGCGCAGGATACCGTGCCGCGTGGCACCGGGGCCTATCTGCTGCCGTCCTACTTCCTGATGAACGGCAGCGTGACGTTCAAGCCGGTCAGGGGGCCGTGGTCGGTCACGGCCTATGCCACGAACATTCTCAACCGTGACTACATTGTCAGCCGCACGCTGGCGACAACGGTGAACATGGGTATTTCCGGACAGCCGCGCTTTGTCGGCGGGCGTTTCGCCTACAATTTCTGACCGGAATACTTCTGCATCATTTGAAACAGGTCCTCTGTCCGCGCCCCGGTGCGGACAGGCGGCACGATGGGGTGGGACAATGAAAGATATCCAGACAAGACTGTATCATCGTCTCAACTGGCGCATCATGTCGTGGATTATCGTGATCTACCTGATGGACAGCATAGACCGGACAAACCTGGGCTTTGCCCGGACCCATATCTCGCACGATGTGGGGCTGGATGCGACGCAGTTCGGATTTGCCGCCGGTATTTTCTTTATCGGTCTGGTGCTGTTCGAAATTCCCATAAGCCTGTGGGCGTCGAAGGTCGGCGCACCGCGGACATTTGCCCGTATCATGGTGCTGTGGGGCATGACCTCGGCGGCGACCGGCTTTATCCATAGCCGCGAGAGTTTCTATATCCTGCGCTTCCTGCTGGGGGTATTTGAAGCCGGTTTTGCGCCCACCTGCACTTATTATCTGGCGCGCTGGTATCCTGAAAACCGGATGTCGGGCGTCATTTTCTGGCACCAGCTTTCCCTGCCGCTGGCCGGAATCCTGATTGGTCCCGTATCGGGATGGCTGCTGTCGCATTTCGATCAGGTCGGCGGTCTGGCGGGCTGGCGGTGGATGTTCGTGATGGAAGGGCTGCCTTCCGTCCTGCTGGGCATCGTCATCGTGTTTGTCCTGCCCCGCACGCCGATGGATGCAAAATGGCTTTCCGCGGGGGAACGCCAGATCATCGAAGGCTGGAGTGTCCGGCGTAACGTGCGGCATGTCGCCTTTTCCGCCGTGATCCGCGATCCGGCGATCTATCTTCTGTCGCTGGGGTTCTTCGCCCTGATGGCAGGCATGTACATGCTCAATTTCTGGCTGCCATCCCTCATTCATGAAGCCGGGGTGCATTCGGCCATGGCGGTGGGGCTGTATTCGTCCTTTCCGTATGTCGTGTCCGTCGCCTCCATGGCGTACTGGAGCGCGCGTTCTGACAGGAAGAAGGAACGCAGTTTTCACTGCTATGCCCCGGCCCTGCTGGCCAGTGCGTGCTTTGTGCTGACAACGGTCGTGCCGAATGTCTTTGCGCTCCAGCTTGTCATTCTGGCCGGTGCGACGGCGGGCATCTATGCCTCCTACGTCGTGTTCTGGGCGCTGGCCGCCAATGTATTCCAGGGCAGTGCCGCGACCGGCGGTTTCGCCCTGATCAACGCCATCGGGCTGTGGGGCGGTTTTATCAGCCCCATGGCCGTGGGCAAGCTGACCACCCTTACGGGAACCCTGTCCGCCGGCATGGTGTGCATGGGGATTACGGTCGCCCTTGGTGCGGCCATCCTGTGGTCTGTCACCCGGACCCTTACGCGGGGCGATGTCCGCTCTGACATGCCTGCCGAAATTGTCTAATTCCTGCTGAAAGAAACAGAAATGAAAGTCTGCCTTACGGGTGACAGCATCGTGCTGCGACGGTTGAATACGGATGTGGACCCGGTATGCGCGCCACTGTTCGACATGATCCGTGAATGTGACGCCTCGTTCACCAATCTTGAGATCATGCCCAGTGATTATCAGGGTGATCCGGCGCTGGATCATGGCGGGTCGCATTTCAGTGCGCATCCGTGGATTCTGGATGAACTGCGCACCGCCGGTTTCGACCTGTTCGCGGCGGCGACCAACCACTGTCTTGATTACAGTATTTCCGGCCTGCGGATTGCAATTGAAGAACTCAGGAAACGCGAACTCCTGTATGCCGGTGTCGGACTGACACTGGAGGAGGCGCGTCGCCCCGCCTATTACAGCCATACCAGGGGTACGGTTTCGATGCTGTCGTGCTGCTCCACTTTTGCGCGCGGGCAGGAGGCTGCCGATCAGACGCGCAGCATGCAGGGGCGCCCCGGTCTCAATCCGCTGCATTTCACCACCACCTATCAGGTGCGGCCTGAAGAACTGGCCATGCTGCGCAGCGTTTCCACCGGTCTTGGTCTGGAAAAGATCAAGGAAGAACAGATCAAGCTGGGCTTTGGCTATCCCGCGCCCGAAGGCACGCTGACACTGGATGGCACCCGTTTTGTCGAAGGGCCGCAGACGCGCATCCTGACCACGCCCAATACCCGCGATGTGGAAGAAATCGGACGCTGGGTGCGCGAGGCGCGTGTCGTTTCCGATGTGGTGATCGTAAGCGTGCATACCCACGAAGTGGGTTATGACGAACACGGGAATATAAGCTGGGAAAAGCCGGGCGCGTTTCTGGAAACCTTTGCACGTGAAGTCATCGATCAGGGGGCTGATATCGTGGTGTGCCACGGCCAGCATCTGCTCAAGGGGATGGAGCTGTACAAGGGAAAGCCGATTTTCTACAGCCTTGGCAACTTTATTGGCCAGAATGAACTGGTCGATATGCTGCCTGAAGATTCCTATACCTTCTACAAGGTGGATACCGACGTGACACCGCATCAGGTGTACAAGACCCGGACCCTTAACGATACGAAGGGCTTTCCTGCCGATCGGCGTTTCTGGGAAACGCTGCTGCCCGTGTGTGAATTCGATGGGGACGGCAATCTTGCGTCCATGGAAATCCATCCCGTCTCCCTCGGGCTGGGGCGCTCCGCCCACCGTCGCGGGCTGCCGTTCCTGGCAACGGGGGATGAGGCGCAGCACATCCTCACCCGTTTCGAGGATCTGTGTCGTCCTTACGGCACCCGTTTCCGCCGCGAAGGGGAAAAGCTGGTTCTGGAACGGAGCTGAAAATCTTCTGCGTCGATAAGGCGGAAACAGAAACATTTTCTTGCGTGTGAAGTCATATATTCATGTTATTGCGCCAAAAAACCGCATGATATGAATGCGTTATTTGTAACTTTGTGGTGTATTCATGGCTAATCCCTTCCATATTGCCTTCCCTGTCGATGATCTGGATGCCGCCCGGGCGTTTTACGGAACCGTTCTGGGGTGCCCGGAAGGGCGCAGCACGGATACGTGGATCGATTTCGACCTGTATGGCCATCAGGTTGTAACGCACCTGATCCCCGATGCCTGCCATTCCGCCGCAGGAAAAGGCAGCGGGGCGGTGGACGGGCATAATGTGCCCATCCCGCATTTTGGTGTCGTGCTGGACATGGATGACTGGAAAGCACTGGCCGACCGGCTGCGTGCCCACGACATCGCATTCGGCATGGAGCCGACCATCCGTTTCGCCGGTCTGCCCGGTGAACAGGCCACCATGTTTTTCTGCGACCCTGCGGGCAATGCGCTCGAGTTTAAGGCGTTCGCGGACATGACCCAGCTTTTCACCAAGCAGTAAGGACCCCGTTATGGCCAGTTCCCTCATGTCCACCCAATGTCCCGCGCCGGTTCTGGACGCCGCTCTGGGGCAGCGGGTCTTCGCACGACTGCACGAAATCGGTTTTGACGGACGGGGCATGACGCGCCCGTCGTATGGGGAAGGGGAGAACCGCGCCCACGCCCTGTTCGAAAGCGTGGCATGGGAACATGGCCTTGAGGTCCGCCGGGACTGGGCTGCGAACCTGTTCATCACCATTCCGGGCCAGAACCGCAGCCTGCCCGCCGTCATGACCGGCTCCCACGCGGATACCGTTCCGTGCGGTGGTAATTTTGATGGCGCGGCGGGTGCCGTGGCGGGGCTGCTGGTGCTGTGTGCATGGGCAAGGGCTGGCTACCGGCCTGAGCGGGACACGACGCTTATTGTCACCCGGGCGGAGGAGAGTGTCTGGTTTCCCATTTCCTATCTGGGCAGCCGGACGGCCTTTGGCCTGCTTGACCCCGCGTTGCTGGATACACCACGCAGCGATGACGGGACCAGCCTGCGTGAACACATGCTTGCCTGTGGCGCTCAGCCCGAACTGTGCGGCAGGGCGTCCGTGCTGAATGCGGCGGATATCGACTGTTTTGTAGAACTGCATATCGAACAGGGTCCGGTTCTGCTGGAAGCGGATGTTCCGGTGGGGATCGTGACCGGTATATGCGGCAGCACGCGCTATCGTTCCGCCGTCATTCATGGGCAGTACGCCCATTCTGGCGCCACGCCGCGGCGCTTCCGTTCCGATGCCGTCATGGCCGGGGCCAGCATGATGATGGCCCTGCATGAGGCATGGCGGCAGGTTGAGGCGGAAGGGGAAGAAATGACCCTGACCTTCGGCGTGTGCCAGACCGATCCCGCGCAGGCCAATTTCGCCGCCGTGCCGGGCAGGCTGGAGCTGGTCATCGACATCCGTTCGCGTAATGAGGACCTGCTTGAACGGATGAACGGACTGGTTATCGAACAGGCCCGGCGTGTCGAGAGCGACTTTAACGTAACCGTCGATCTGGGACCGCGCACGCGCAGCACCCCGGCCATCATGGATGCGGGGTTGCAGGCTGAAGCGGAAAAACTTGCCGCCAGCATGAACATCCCGGTCGTGTCGATGGCCAGCGGCGCGGGACATGACGCCGCAACATTCGCGGGGCAGGGCATTCCCACGGAAATGCTGTTCGTGCGCAATGAAAACGGCAGCCATAACCCGGACGAAAGCATGGAGTTCGATGACTTCCTGTATGGCGTAAGGCTGCTGGAACACCTGTTGCGTCAGCGCGCCAGCAGGCCCTGAAACGGGGGACGGGCGGTGCCCTATGGCACCGGTCCCGTAATATGCACTGGCACCCTGATTTTATACCCGACGTGGAAATGGCATCATGAGCACCTGCTTCATAACGCAACCCATTCACCCCGAAGCGGTGCGGTTCCTGCATGAACAGGGACTCCAGACGCGTTTTGCCACCATGCCCACGATGGAAGCCGTCATTGCGGAGGTGGGAGATGCCGAGGCGGTCATAACCCGTGACCTTGGTTTCAGCGCCGAAGCGGTGGCGGCGGCCCCGGCGCTGCGTATCATCGCATGCCATGGTTCGGGCACCAACAGGATAGCAGTGGCGGCAGCAGCCAGGCGGGGTATTCCCGTCACCCGCGCGGTCGATGCGAACAGCCGCTCCGTTGCTGAAATGACCATCGCCCTCATGCTGGCGGGTGCGCGGCGGATATGCCCAGCCGATGCGGCCGTCCGGCAGGGAAACTGGGGTTTCCGTTACGAAGGGGCGGGAACGGAACTGCATCGCAAGACCCTGGCCCTGGTCGGGTTCGGGGCGATTGCCCGTCATGTCGCGCAGATTGCGGGCCACGGTCTGGGCATGAAGGTCGTGGCGTGGTCCCCCAGCGTGCCCGATGATGTTTTTGCAGCCCATGACGTGGTGCGCGTTGCGTGTATCGAGGACCTGCTGGTGCAGGCGGATGTGCTTTCCCTGCACCGTCCGGCATCAGCTTCCGGCCAGCCACTTCTGGACGCGAAGCATCTGGAATTGCTTCCCGGTCATGCCATTATTGTCAATACAAGCCGGGGCAGCGCCATTGATACGCGCGCACTGACTGAAATGCTGAAGGCGGGGCGGCTGGGGGCAGCGGCCCTTGATGTCCTGCCGCAGGAACCTCCGCTGCCAGATGAAGCGGCCCTTTCCTGCCCGGGCATGACCCTCACCCCCCATATGGGTGCGACGACGGAAGAAGCCCTGATCCGCATGGCCATGATGTGCGCGCACCAGATCATGGACTGTCTGGGCGGCAGGGTGCCAGCCCATATCGTCTCACCGCCTGCGTAAATCTCAAACGACTTCCCTGCGCCCGGTCAGAACCAGCTTCGTATACCGAAGCTGAAACGAAGCGATCCGGTATCCCCATGCTGGTCATGTACGATCCGGCGGGCCTGCGTAAGATAACCGTCATAGGTAACGGCCACGTAAGGCGCGAATTTCCGCCATATCTCGTAACGCAGGCGTAGCCCGGCATCGACATCGGACAGACCGGCGCCGACCTGACGGGCTGGATCGGACTTGGTGTACAGGTTGAATTCCGCCTGTGGCTGCAGGATCAGGCGATTGGTCAGCAGGAAGTCGTATGACCCTTCGATACGGGTTGCAAACCGGCCCCGGTCACTGACATAGGCGGTGGCCTGAAATTCGAATTCATACAGTGCCAGTCCCTGCACGCCCAGTGCGCCCCATGTGCGTGTCGGGCCATCATCAATATCGGCGCGCACTCCGGTCTGCACATTGAAATAGGGGGAAATGGCCCGGCTGTAGAGCAGTTCATGGTCGCCATCGCCCAGCCTGCCGCGTTCCAGCGTGCCTTCGGATTTCAGCCATACCCTGTTGTAATCCGTGCCGTACCACGCTTCCCCATCCCAGCGGAAATCCGACCCGCCAGGGGTGTAACGTCCTTCGAATTCATCAAGAATGCCATGGAAATAGCTGGCCTGATCCATTACCGGCTTCATCCCGCCCAGATAGACAACCGGGGTGGATGTTGCAGCATCGGCGGCATGGTAGGTCGTGCTGGTAACAGCCTGCGCCAGCGCGGGTATGGGCAGGACCGAAAGCATGAAGGTCACGGCGCGCAGGATATGGTTCATGACACGATGACCGTGCGGAACATGCCCATCTCCATATGCAGCATGAGGTGGCAGTGATAGGCCCACATGCCCGGCACATCCGCCGTGACCAGATAACTCAGCCGCGATCCCGGCTGGGAAATGATGGTGTGTTTGTAGGGGCGGTATTCGTCCTGACCGTTTTCCAGTTCGCTCCATAATCCGTGCAGATGGATGGGGTGCTCCATCATCGTGTCGTTGATGAGGGTAAAGCGCACGCGCTCACCCAGCTTCAGGCGGATCGGACCTGATTCAGAAAACTTCCGTCCGTTGAACCCCCATATATAGCGTTCCATGTTGCCGGTCAGGTGCATGATGATTTCGCGCGACGGGGGGCGTGGATCGGTTCCCGGTCGTGTGGCGCGAAGCTGCGTGTAATTCAGGACGCGACGCCCGTTATGTTCCAGCCCGTCACCGGGGCTGGCCAGACGGTCTGCCGGCATTCTGGCGACGTTCTGGTTTTCCACGTTCAGGGGCGGCGGTCCGGGGTCATCCACCTCCATGTGCGGGGCGTTCATATGGTCCATGGATGACATGTCCATGCCGTCCATATCGGCCATGTCGTCGTCTTTTTTCATGTCGGACATGTCCATGCCTTTCATGGAACCGCCGGGCTTCATGTCCCCCATGCCCATATCGATCATGGTGCGGACAGGGCGCGGGTCCATTGGTGGCACGGTGCCACGCATGCCCGGCTGCGGGGCCAGCGTGCCGCGCGCGTAGCCCGTGCGGTCCTCGCTCTGGGCAAAGATCGTGTAGGCACGGCTGTCTTTTGGCTGGACAATGACATCATACGTCTCGGCCACGCCAATACGGAATTCATCGACCGGCACGGGTTCGACCGCATTGCCATCCGCCTGCACCACCAGCATTTCCAGACCCGGTATGCGCACATCGAAGAAGGTCATGGACGAACTGTTGATAAAACGCAGGCGCACCCGTTCACCGGGACGGAACAGGCCGCTCCAGTTCATGTCCGGCGCATGGCCGTTCAGCAGGTAGGTGTAGATGATGCCGGTCACATCTGAAATGTCGGTCGCGGCCATGCGCATGCGTGACCACGCAAGGCGGTCCTTCAGCGCAGCCATGGCGCTTCCCGCGGCACGGGCCTCCCGCGGGAAGGACGCGGCCGTGCGCTGGCGGAACACGTAATAGTCATCCTGCATTTTCAGATTGCTCATGATGTCCGTCGGCGGGACATCAGTCCATTCTGACAGCACGATGACATAATCGCGGGTGCAGGCATGTGGGTCCGGCTGCACGGGATCAATCACGATCGCCCCATACAGGCCCTGCGCTTCCTGCATGCCGGAATGGCTGTGGTACCAGTAGGTGCCGCTTTGTCTTACGGGAAAGCGGTAGGTGAAGGTTTCCCCCGGCGGGATGCCGGTAAAGCTCAGTCCCGGTACGCCATCCATGTTGGCGGGCAGGCGGATACCATGCCAGTGTAGGGAGGTATCTTCATCGCGTAATGTGTTGGTGACGTTGATGGCGACCGTATCGCCCTCCCGCCAGCGCAGGATGGGAGCGGGCACGCTGCCACCGATGCACGGGGCATGCAGGACCTTGCGATCGATTTCAATACGGTTGCGGCCAACACTCAGGTTCCACGTCGCGCATGATGTAGCCGGGGGTATGCCGGCTGCCATCGTGCCTGCGTGTGACGGGCGGGGAAGGGCGGATACAAGCCCCCCTGCGCCAAGACCCGTGACAAAACGGCGTCGTGTCAGGCCGCCCCGCTTGCGGGACGGAATATGCATAGGGATAAATCCAGAATAAAGCTGTCAGGCGCTGCCATCCCGTCCGGGCGGCAGGACATGAAACGCGCCATATGGCGTTTAGCTGTTCTGGATTCTGGGTGGTCGCAGGGGCGGCAGCCAGTCGCCACCTGCGCGGTGCGTCTGTCTGTGGAATGCAAAATCCGGCCTGCCGGTTCCGGTTAGACCGGCAGGGCGCAGCAAGGCGGCAGGCGATGACAGATCGGGCGCACAGACATGCACATGGCAGCACGGATCTTTATGATGCGCATGTTCTGTAGCAGGCGACGGCTGTTGATGGGAAAGGCAGTGTGTTTCCATCATCCCCGGGCAGTTGCCCGTTGCGGGATGCGCCTGGGCGGAAACGGGGACAGCACTGCCCAGCAGCCCCGCCAGCATAAGCAGGCAGGCCGCAATACCAATCCATATCCGGCCATGTGTCCTGACCATTCAGGGCTCCCGCGCACAGATGAACCATGTGCCTTTTGACCCCTGTTATACCCATGGGGGGCATGAGGAAAAGGGTTTTCTTGCCGTCCTTTCGGTAACGGGAGCGTGAAAAATGGTCTTGACGCATGGTTTTCCGAGCGGCCCGACTGTCCTGCCTGTATTGCGGCATGTTCCATGCTTGCCAAACCCGCACGACCGGAACAGGCTGTGACAGGGCGACTTTGCGGTGCGGGCCGGCAGCAGGGCGGGGAATGAAAGTGTCTTTTAAAAGGAATGTTCCCTCCATCAGCGCGCTTGTCACATTTGAGGCAGCAAGCCGCCTGCGCAGCTTTACCGCTGCCGCGCGTGAACTCGGTGTCAGTCAGGCCGCCGTCAGTCGGCAGGTCCGCCTGCTGGAGACCGATTTTGGCGTCCAGCTTTTCCATCGCGCCCATCGCGCGGTGGAACCGACGCAGGCCGGGGCACGACTGGGTCGGACGCTCAGCACTGCCTTCGATACGATTAGTCAGGACATAGACGCCATCCGCTCCCCCCGCGATGGGAATACGCTCAGCGTGGGTGGGTCGCTGGCCTTTACACAGTTCTGGCTCATGTCCCGCCTGCCGGAATTCCGTGAGCGTTATCCGGGAATCAGGATACGCGTCGTCTCGCAGGATGAACCCTTTGATTTGCGCACGGATGAAGTCGATGTCATGGTCAGGTTCGGCGTGCCGCCACTGACGGGCGGACGGAGTGTCAGCAGCGTGGGGGATATGGTCTTTCCCGTCTGCGCGCCGGGTTTCATCAGGGCAGAGGAGACGCGCGGCCTGCATGACCTGCCCCTGATCGGGAGTGATGCGCCGGACCCGACATGGATGCAGTGGGGGCAGTGGTTCCGCCATGTCGGTCTGGACGGGCCGCCGCCGGGTGTGGCCCTGCACTGCAATCACTATACCGATGCGATCCTTGCCGCGATGGCGGGTCAGGGGGTGGCACTGGGCTGGGAACTGCTGGTCGCGGACCTTCTGCGTTCGGGCAAGCTGGTGCGGTTGGGGGAACTGGCTGTGTCCTCGCCCGCCCATTACACGATCATGCTGCCTGAACACCGTGATACCCATCCGGTGGTGCATGATTTCGCGCACTGGCTGGCGGGCAGGCTGGACGCCGTGCCACTGCCCTGACTTTCCATAAATACAGGTTATGGATCGCGGGATTTTTTATGCCGTTGACGCAAAAGGTGGGGACACGCAGGCTCGTTACGATATCGTATCTCCATCAGGGACCAGATACCCATGCAAGGCCAGCAGACATCCATCCCCGCCCTCCTGCGTTCACGCAAGCCCGGCTTTACGCTTCCGGCGGACCTGTACTGCCGGTCAGATGTGTTCGATGCCGATATGGACGTGTTTTTTCACCGGCACTGGATATTTGTCGGTCTGGAATGCGACGTGCCGGAACCGGGTGATATCTACAGTGTCGATTTTGGCCCGACCAGTATCGTTCTGGTGCGTGGCGATGATGAACAGGTACGGGCGTTTTATAATGTCTGTCGCCACCGGGGCGCGCGTATAGCCCCGCCGGGGCGTGATGTCGTGGGCAAGCTGGTCTGCCCCTATCACCAGTGGGTTTATGACCTGTCGGGCAATCTGGTGCATGCGCGTGATATGGGGGATGATTTTGACCATGCCTGCCATGGGCTGCGCCGCGTCAACCTGCGCAATATCGGGGGACTGCTGTTCGCCTGCCTGTCCGATGATGCGCCGTCCGATATTGCCGATCTTGAAACGACAATGCTGCCACGGCTGGCGCCATACGATCTGGCCCATGCGAAAGTCGCCTTCGAAGCCGATATCATCGAGGAGGGGAACTGGAAGCTGGTCATTGAAAACAACCGCGAATGCTATCACTGTGCTGCAAACCACCCCGAACTGTGTACGTCTTTCATCGCGCTTGATTTCGGTTACGACCCGGCAGGGCTGGAGGGCGCGGAGCGTGCGCAAGCGGACGCGCATGAAGCGCTTTACACAACCCGCATGACGGAATGGGAAGCGCAGGGCTTTCCGTCCCGTGCGGTGGAGCATGTAGCGGGCCATGTCACCAATTTTCGCACCCAGCGCCTGATGATGGCGGGGCCGGGTGAATCACAGACCCCCGATGGCCGTGCGGCATGCAGTCGTCTGCTTGGACATATGACGCGCAAGGATCTGGGGGATGTGCATCTGTGGACGCATAATTCATGGCATCACTTCATGGGGGACCATGCACTGTCCGTCATTGTGATCCCCCTGTCACCGGACCGGACGCTGGTGCGCACCAAATGGCTGGTCCATCAGGATGCGGTTGAAGGCGTGGATTATGACGTGGAAAACCTGACCGCCGTATGGAAGGCCACAAACGTGCAGGATGCGGAACTGGTCGGTCTGGCGCAGCAGGGGGTAAGCAATTACGGCTACCAGCCCGGTCCGTATTCCCGTTTTACCGAACAGCAGCTTGATACGTTCATGACATGGTACGTCGATCGCATGCAGGCCAATGGTTACTGATTACCTGTTGATGGAGTAATCTTGAAGTAGAAGGGTAATGTAACGGTCTTTCAGGGCTGCTGCATTGCCCTGTCAGTCCGCTTTCAGCCGGTGGCGCATGGTGTTTGCCGCCGGCTGGAAGTTTCATATCGGAACTGTTGCATCTTCGTTTTAATCGTATAACATCTACCGTAAGGCATAAAGGCCGGTATGATTTTATAATATATGGTCCATTCCCCGATCATCTGCCGCTTCCTGCAGGTCGCGGTCCGGTAAGGGACAGGTCATTGCGTTACCGAACCGATATGGAAGGTGCAGACATGAAGCTGAAAGACAAGGTCGCGGTTATTACCGGTGGCGCACAGGGACTGGGCCGCGCCTGCGCGGAACGCTTTATCGCGGACGGCGCAAAAGTCGTCATCGGGGATATCGCCGGTTCCGAAATGGCGCAGACGCAGGAAGACCTGGGTGGTGCCGATGTTATCCGGGCCGTCGAATGCGATGTCAGCAGGCGCGAAGAAATCGAACGTCTGATAGCCTGCGCCGTCGATGCCTTCGGTCGGGTGGACATCATGCTCAATAATGCAGGCATCGCCCGCGCACAGGATTTCCTTGATATTACCGAGGCCGATTACAACACGGTCATGGACATCAATCTGAAGGGGGCGTTTTTCGGCGCACAGATCGCAGCGCGCCAGATGATCGCACAGGGTGAGGGCGGGGTCATCATCAACATGTCCTCGGTCAACGCGCATCTGGCCATTCCCACCCTTGCGACCTATGCCATGTCCAAGGGCGGGATGAAGCAGTTGACCTCCGTCGCGGCGGTTGCGCTGGCACCACATAACATACGTGTCGTAGCCATCGGGCCGGGCACGATCCTGACGGAACTGGCGGCCAAGGCCGTATTCAGCAGCGATGCAGCGCGCCGTTCCGTCATGTCGCGCACGCCCGCCGGTCGGTGTGGCCTGCCGTCGGAGGTCGCATCCGTAGCCTCCTTCCTTGCCAGCGATGACGCATCCTACATCACCGGGCAGACCATCTATCCTGATGGTGGGCGGATGGTCCTTAACTATACAGTGCCCGTCGCCGACGCCTGACAGGCGTCTATCGGTTCATATCGCCAGTCAGGGCCATGCAGGGTGGAGGGCTATATGTCGACGGATAAAGAGCGGGTACTGATTGCCGGTGGTGCCATCATGGGCAGCTTCGCCGCCTATTATCTGCGCAGGCTGGGTTTCGAGGGCGATATTACCGTTATCGAAGCCGATCCGACCTATGTCAGGTCCTCTACCGCATTATCGGCTGCCTCCATCCGCACGCAGTTTGGCTGTCCCATCAATATCCATATGAGCCTGTTCGGGGCGGACCTGTTCAGGAATATCACAAAGGAATTCGGTCCCGATGCCGATATCGGGTTTGTGGAACGTGGCTATCTGATTATCGGGTCGGAAGCGCAGAAAGCGGCACGAAGCGCCGGTGTGGCGATGCAGAATGCCGAAGGGGCACAGGTTGTCGCCCTGAACCCCGATATGGCCCAAAAACAGTTTCCGTGGCTGAACGTAAGCGATATTGGCATTGCCACCTACGGTCTTGCCAATGAGGGCTGGTTCGACGCCTGGTCCCTGCTGCAACTGGTGCGCTCGGCTGCCCGTCGCCTCGGTGTAACCTATGTCACGGGGCGGGTCGATGCGGTTATGGTCCACGGCGCGCGGGCAACAGGCGTCAGAATGGATGATGGCACGGTCCTGCCTGGGCAGTGGTGCATCAATGCCACGGGGGCGACGGCAGCCCATATCGTTCGTGATGTATTGCCGCCTTTACCTGTTGAACCCCGAAAAAGGACGGCCTTTTCAATAAAGGCGCCTTTGGCGGCCGATAATTTTCCAATGCTGTTTGATGATTCCGGCGCATGGATCAGGCCGGAAGGGCAGGGCTTTATAGCCGGAATTGCACCGGATACGGCGGCGGACCCGGATGCGACGGGTGATTTTGAGCCGTCCTATGACCTGCTGGAAGATATACTCTGGCCAGCCCTTGCCCATCGTGTTCCCGCCCTTGAAAACCTGCGGATGGAACGGGCATGGGCCGGGCATTATGAAGTCAATACGCTGGATCATAACGCTATTATCGGACCGCATGATGAAATCGGTAATCTGTTTTTCATGAACGGGTTTTCCGGTCATGGCGTCATGCACGCCCCCGCCGCCGGGCGTGGTATCGCGGAGTGTATTCTGTGGGGGAAATATCAGACACTTGATCTGTCTCCGTTGGGAATGAAACGCATCCGTTCCGGCACCGCCCTGCATGAAACGGTTGTGTATTGAGGCGTCACCAGACGTGAAGGTGCCGGATTAACCATTATACCGGATATGGAATAGAAACTTTCCCGATTATTATATTTCCATTAGTATATGCAGTGATCCTTCATTTGCCCCCTTATCAATAACCATATCGCTTTATTATGTACATCTATCCGACATCGCATTCATGGTGGGGATGGAGCGGGTCGCTGCGGGCTATCATGGCGCATCCGTTCAGGTATGATGGTGCCAGTGGCGAAGCAGTATGGGGTAAATCATATGGCAAAGAAAAAACGGCAGGCAAAAAAAGCCGCAGCAGCCTGCGTGCAGTGCGATGTGCAGCCCGAAACCAAAAAAGTCGAACAGCCCCATAAAAAAGCGCTGGTCAATCGTGTACGCCGGATTGAAGGTCAGGTCGGCGGCGTTCTGAACATGATTGAGGAAGACCGCTATTGCGTCGATATCCTTACGCAGATATCGGCAGTGAAATCGGCGTTGGACGGGGTCGCGGTCAAGATACTTTCAAACCACGCCCAGGGGTGTGTGCGCAAGGCCGTAATGGAAGACGGGGGCGAGGATGTTATTGGTGAACTACTCGGGATCATACGGAAACTGATCCGCTAAGGTTCGGGACGCCTGGATCTGAAGGCGTATATCTGTTTCAGGCTCCACATGGATGGTCGTCGGGTGTTGAAGCATCATGTTGGTTAAGCGCAATGGCCTGCGCTGGCGTGATGCACCACAGATCGCATGAACCTAAAGCTGCATGCTGTGATGGACATGAATGGGATGTCCCCCGAATTTCTGATCAGACTGCTACTGTCATTTTTCTGGACAACTTTCAAAAAGTGCGACGGCTGCTGCCAGACAATGGTTATGACGCCAACTGGTTCCGGGATACGCCGGAAGTCCGAAGGATCAAGCCATATATTCGGGATAACAAACCCGAAAAAATCCATCCGGTACAGACCCGGAAACCGGATTGGATAATGTCGGGCAGGTCAAAACTGACAGCCAGTTTCCCTTACGTTGTGGCGGATCTCCAGCCCTTTTCTTCTGCGCAATCTGCTTCGTTGCTATCGTTATGTTCTGGCCATGTGTCCTGAGTCTCACGACCCGTAGGAGCGGTAGAAACTGCAGCTAAATCCGGCACTGTGGTTCGTTTGTAATATTTTGCCCCATGCGCATGCCAGAGCATCAGTTGCCGCCAGGTTTCAGGATAAACATCCTCGTGAAATGACGTCCTGGCATTCTTGAAAATACCGGTAGGGGGTATAAAATCAAAGACCGGCGCGTAAGGAGAGAAACAGTGTCACAGACCTTCAGTTTCCCCGTTGGCGGCATGTCCTGTACCGCCTGCGCCGCGCGTATCGAGAAGATTCTAAATCGTCAGGAGGGGGTGACGGCAGGCGTCAATTTTGCTGCCGCACGGGTGCAGGTGCAACTGGATAGCCCTGCCGCGTCCATTTCCAATATTGTCGCCGCCGTACGCAAGGCCGGTTTTACGGTGCCGGAAAGAAGTGTGGACCTGTCCCTTACGGGCATGAGCTGTACCACCTGTGCCGCCCGTATCGAGAAGATACTGAACCGGCTTCCCCTGGTGCAGGCGAGCGTGAATTTTGCGGCGGAACGGGCTCATGTTGTTTTTATTCCCGGTCTCGTGCAGCCTGAAACCTTCATCGCCCGCATTGAAAAAGCCGGTTTCGGGGCGAAGCTGCTTGAAAACGGCATGGAACGGGATGAAGCCGCCCTGCGGGCAAAAGCATGGCGTGCCGAGCGTAATCAGTTTGCGCTTACCCTTGTCCTGTCGCTGCCTTTTTTTGTGGAAATGGTAGCAATGGCCTTTGGCTCCATGCACATGATGCCCGGCTGGCTACAGTTTGTTCTGGCGACGCCGGTGCAGTTCTACTGCGCGCGCCACCTGTATCAGCGTGCGTGGAATGCCGTTCGGGGTGGTTCGGCCAATATGGATGTGCTGGTCGTTCTGGGCACCAGTATTGCTTATTTCTTTAGTGCCATAGTTACGGCATTCCATCTGCACCAGCCGATTTATTTTGAAGCCAGCGTTTCCATCATCACGCTGATTTCGCTTGGAAAGCTTCTGGAAACCCGCGCTCGTAACCAGACCAGCGCAGGTATCGAAAGCCTGCTGCGACTGCAGCCCCAGATAGCACATGTGGAAAATGGGGATGCGGTGGTGGACCGTCCGGTTGCGGATGTAAGGACCAACGATATTTTCGTTGTCCGCCCCGGTGAAAGCATTCCTGTCGATGGTGTGGTTGTCAGCGGGATGTCGGATGTCAATGAAGCCATGCTGACGGGGGAAAGCGTGCCCGTGCTGAAAAAGACCGCGGATGAGGTCTTCGGCGGCACCCTGAACACCAATGGCGCATTAAGGATAAAGGCGACGGGCGTGGGCGCGGATACCGCCCTTGCCCATATCGTCCGGATGGTGGAGCAGGCGCAGGGCTCAAAAGCCAGCGTGCAGCGTCTGGCGGACAGGGTATCAGGTATTTTCGTGCCCACGGTCGTCATGCTTGCGCTGCTGACATTCGTTGTCGGATGGCTGCTGACTGGTAATGCGACATGGAGCCTTGTTTCATCAGTTTCCGTTCTGGTTATTGCCTGTCCCTGTTCGCTGGGGCTTGCGACACCTACCGCAATCATGGTCGGCACAGGGCTGGGGGCACGTTCAGGTATCCTGTTTCGTAACGCCAATGCGCTGGAGCGGGCGGAAAAGCTTACGACCATCATCATGGACAAAACGGGCACCCTTACCGAAGGCAGACCAACGGTCAGTGATGCGGAAGCGGCCGCCGGGGTGGAGACTGCTGGCTTCCTGTCCATCGCCTATGCGCTGGAGAAGGATTCCGAGCACCCACTGGCGCGCGCTATTGTGGAATATGCCCTGGCGGCAGGTGCGGGCGAACGGACGGTGACGGGATTTCAGGCCATTCCGGGCATGGGAGTCAGTGGGCAGGTGGATAACAGGCTGGTCCGCCTTGGTGCCCCCCGTTTCCTGACCGAAGCAGGTATTACGCTGGACGATACCGTAATCGACCGCATGGAGCGTGAAGGGAAAACTGTAATCGCCGTTGCGGCGGATAGTCGTCCGCTTGGCTATGTCGGTCTGTCCGACCGCCTGCGCCCGGATGCGGTTGCAACTGTGGCGGCGCTGCATAAAGCAGGGATCAGGGTCGTAATGCTGACGGGCGATAACCAGCGTGCGGCAGCGGTTGTGGCCGCGCAGGTGGGGGTGGACGCATATCAGGCGGGCGTGCTGCCCCAGAACAAGGCGCAGGCTGTGGAAAAATACCGTGCCGCAGGGCAGGTGGTCGGTATGGTGGGGGACGGTATTAACGATGCGCCCGCCCTGGCTGCGGCCGATGTGGGTTTTGCTATTGGGGCTGGTGCGGCCATTGCTCTGGACACGGCGGATGTCGTGCTGATGAAAAGTGAACTGACCAGCGTGCTGGACGCCATTTCCCTGTCCCGCGCCACGTTGGCCAAGATACGGCAGAACCTGTTTTTTGCTTTCATATACAATATTCTAGGCCTGCCGTTGGCTGCATTCGGCATGCTCAACCCCATTGTGGCGGGGGCTGCCATGGCCATGAGTTCCGTATCGGTCGTCAGTAATTCGCTGTTGCTCAACCGGTGGAAACCGCAGTCGAATATGCACCGCTGATACCATGGGCGGCGCTGCCCATAGTATCAGCCCGGTTCATAAGCACTACAGTAGCATGCAGGCACCCTGCCGTTACGGTTTGCGGAATTTCAGCGTCATGCGGTCGCTTTCGCCTATTGCATCATAGGCTGTCCGCTGTGGCGCTGTGGCAGCATCGCTTTTTCGCGTGGGCGGAAGCGACCATACACCGAAGGGATAATCTTTCGTATCCTTGGGGTTCGCATTGATTTCGGAACTGGCCTCAAGCATCAGCCCTGCCTTTGTCGCTGCGTGCACAATGGTTGCGACGGCAACATAGCCGTCCGAAGCATCCGGTTTCTGGGCACGGGGATCGGCGCGATGGTCTTCGACGGCAAAGATACCGTTGGCTTTCAGGACTGCGGCAACAGCGTGCATCGCTTCTGCGGTATAGCCATGTCTGATCCAGTTATGGATTTCCCGTGCACTGATGACCATGTCCGCCGTATCAGGTGCGCCTAAAGGTGCCTTGCCGGGACTGAATGGCGCCATCTCGATATGGCCAAACCGCGCACTGTCGGCAAACGTCCGGGCAAAACTGTCGCGTGCCTGCTTTCCCGCATCAGGACCGGTATCCGGCAGTCCGGCGATATAGCGTCCACCCGTGCGGGCCAGATAGGGAGCAAGGATATAGGTCCAGTATCCGCCTGCCGGTTGCAGGTCGATGACCGTCATGCCCGGTTTCAGACCCCAGAACAGCAGGGACTGATATGGGTGACGCCATGGGTCACGATGCACCTGTTCGGCTGGCCGGTAAGGCGCTGCGATACAGTCGCGCAGAACGGCATCGTCATATGTCGTCGCGGCATGGGCGAAGCGCGCGCCAGATCCGACCAGCGGCATGGCTGCCGCGCCTGCGATCAGGAATGTACGCCGGTTGATGAGTCCCGTAAGGGAGTTACTGGTTGTGTCAGTCATGTCCGCCATCTCTGCTCTCTTTCGATACGCATCAGCGCGTAGCGGTAATGCAGCATGGGCGGTGGGAAGCGGCAAGGCGGGATCACGCTATCGCGTCCGCATTATGGTGATCCTTTCGTCAGCCGATGCTGCTGTGGGGCACGGTATGCCAAAAGGGGAAAATCATAAAAATTCGTTTTTTGAACGCAATCAGTGTCGTGGCTGGAAAATCCCGGCCATGTTTTTATAAAAATTATATTTGTTTTCAGTTAATTATTAAGATTTTCCGGGTTGCTTCCTGCAAAATAAACATGACAGTACGGGTTGTTGACACATGTGTACGGTGGGGATAAGTCAAATAGACAGATACATCTGTCTGGAGCCTGGCCCATGTCGACCGATCCGCTTCTTCAGCCATACAAGTTAAAGCATCTGACCCTGCGCAACAGGATCATGATTACTTCCCATGAACCGGCGTATCCCGAAGATGGCATGCCGAAGGACCGCTACCGCCTCTATCATGTCGAACGCGCGAAGGCCGGCGTCGCCCTGACCATGACCGCAGGCTCAGCCGCCGTGTCACGTGACAGCCCGCCCGTTTTCAACAACATCCTTGCCTATAAGGATGAGGTCGTACCGTGGATGAAGAAGCTGACCGACGAATGCCATGAACATGGCGCGGCGGTGATGATCCAGCTTACGCATCTGGGCCGACGCACACGGTGGGACAAGGGGGACTGGCTGCCCGTCGTTGCGCCGTCCCACAGCCGCGAAGCGGCTCACCGCGCCTTTCCCAAACAAATCGAGGACTGGGACATCTCGCGCATCATCCGCGATTTTGCCGATGCTGCCGAACGCATGCAGGCCGCCGGTGTCGATGGTATCGAACTGGAGACGTACGGTCATCTGCTGGACCAGTTCATATCGCCCCTGACCAATACGCTGGAAGCCCCATATGGTGGTCCTGAACTCGATAACCGCATGCGTATGCTCATGGAAGTGGTGCAGGGCATGCGCCAGCGCGTGGGGAACGAATTCATTATCGGTATCCGCTACACGGTGGATGAGGACCTGCCCGGTGGCGTGGACAAGGCGGAAGGGATCGAAATTGGCCGTCGCCTGAAAGCCAGCGGTCTGGTCGATTTCCAGAATATCATTCGCGGGCATATCGATACCGATCCCGGCCTGACGGATGTCATTCCCATTCAGGGCATGAAGAATTCGCCCTATCTTGATCTGGCGGGCGAAGTCCGTGCGGCGACCGATTTCCCCACTTTCCATGCCGCCAAGATTCCCGATGTCGCGACCGCGCGCTACGCCATTGCCGCAGGCAAGGTGGATATGGTGGGCATGACGCGCGCGCACATGACCGATCCGCACATCGTGCGCAAGATCATGGCCCGGCAGGAAGATACCATCCGCCCGTGTGTGGGGGCCAATTACTGTCTCGACCGTATCTATCAGGGCGGGGCGGCCTTCTGTATCCACAACGCCGCGACGGGGCGTGAGGAAACGATGCCGCACGATATCGCCCCCGCGCCACAGCGGCGCAAGGTGGTGATAGTGGGGGCCGGCCCGGCCGGGATGGAAGCCGCCCGTGTCGCTGGTGCGCGCGGGCACGATGTGGTGGTGTTCGAGGCTGCCGAAAATCCCGGTGGCCAGATCCGCCTGACCGCGCAAAGTCCACGGCGGCATGAGATGATCAGCATCATCGACTGGCGCATGGCGCAGTGTGAATCCATGGGGGTCGCGTTCCGCTTTGGTACATGGGCGGAAGAGGAAACCATCATCGCGGAAAAGCCCGATGTGGTGATTATCGCGACCGGGGGGCTGCCGCATACGGAAGTACTGTCCACCGGTAATGATCTGGTGGTCTCGTCATGGGATATTATTTCAGGTGATGTAAAGCCCGGCAGCAATGTTCTGGTTTTTGACGATGCCGGGGACCATGCGGGCTTGCAGGCGGCGGAGGTGATTGCCGCTACGGGCGCGCATGTCGAAATCATGACCCCCGACCGCAGTTTTGCGCCGGAAGTCATGGCCATGAATCTGGTGCCCTACATGCGCAGCCTGCAGAAGCTGGATACGACCTTTACCGTAACCTATCGGCTGGACTCCGTGCGGCGTGACGGGAATGGCCTGATTGCCACGGTAGGCAGCGATTACGGTGGCGTATCGCAGGAACGGCATGTGGATCAGGTTGTCATCAATCACGGCACCATTCCGCTGGATGAACTGTATTTCGCGCTCAAGCCGCAATCCACCAACCTTGGCGCCGTGGATTACGACCGGCTGATTGATGGCCAGCCGCAGCAGGATGTTGCCAATCCTGACGGGACCTTCGCCCTCTATCGCATCGGGGACGCGGTCGCCGCGCGGAATACGCATGCCGCGATTTACGATGCGCTGCGTCTGGTCAAGGATATCTGATCCCTGGGCGGGTGGGGCATGCCCCACCCCACCGGGAACGCAATGCCGGTTATAAGTATCCGTTGTGGTCAAGCGGCTTTTGGCATCCAAAGCCGATCTTTGTGAAGCAGGGCGTTTGCGAGGACGATGAGCTTTCGCATGATTGCGGTAATGGCGATCTTGGCGTGTTTTCCCTTTACGA
>NZ_JBGLOV010000019.1:0-44148 GCF_041402665.1 Komagataeibacter sp. SM21 | reverse complement strand
GCGGATAACAGCGCCCAATCTGCTCAAAACGCAGACCGGATGCCAGCGCAAAAACCGTCAATCAAATCGCCAAAAGCCAGAAATCACGGGCCACGCACATCAATTGACGGTTCTTCGATCCCTCCACGTTTTGATATATGTTGCAAGTGATTCGCATTTACGATAGGCAGCCCTTTCCACACGGCAGACAACGCCACTAACTGAGGTCGGGCATGTATCGCAGCAAGGTTTTTTATGTGTTTCCCCTTTCGCTTATGGTGACAGGCAATGCCCTTGCGGCTGATCCGGCCCGCAAGGCTGACCAGAACACAGCCACACATGCAACAGGCACGAAACAGGCAACCGCCCCGTCGGGGGAGAAGGCCGGGCGGGTTGAAAAGCTGGAAGTGCATGCACGCAGGCCCGCAACGGTGGCGTCATCGGCCACGAAATCCGATACGCCGCTGATCGAGACCGCCCAGTCGGTTACCGTTGTCAGCCGGAACGAAATGGACGTGCGCGGCGTGCTCAGCCTCAATCAGGCCGTGCGCTACACGGCGGGCATCACACCGGACCTGCGTGGCGGCGGGGAAGGCACGCGCTATGACCAGTTCGCCCTGCGCGGCTTTACGGTTCCGACCTTCCTTGATGGCCTGAAGCTACAGGACAGCCCCACGGGCTATGCCACGGCGCAGACCGATACGTCGCGACTGGAAAGGGTCGAAATCCTGAAAGGACCGGCATCCGCGCTGTATGGCCAGTCCAGCCCCGGTGGCCTTGTCGCCCTGTCCAGCAAGCTGCCGACCGACCAGAAATTCTATGGTGGCGTCACGACGACCGGCGGCATGTTCGACCTGTATCGCGTGGATGCCGATGTTGGCGGCTATGCGACGAAGGATGGTCTTGTCCGCTACCGCCTGTATGGCACGGTCAACGGCCAGCACAGCCAGTTGAGCAAGACGGGAAGTCGCCGTTTTTCCATAAGCCCCTCCTTCACGTTTGGCGGTGATGGGCCGACGACGCTGACACTGCTGGGCAATTACCAGTACGACCCCGAAAATGGCACCTATGGCGGCGCGCCGCTGGAGGGTTCGCTCAAACGCGCATCATACGGATACCTGCCACGGGATTTCTATGACGGTGACGTTCCGTTCGAGAAATTCAACCGCCGTCAGGGTGGCATCACCTATATCTTCAACCACCGTTTCAACAATGACTGGAGCTTCACCAGCCGCGGTCGGTATGACGACATCAAGACCATATATCGCAGCGTGTATAATAATGGTTATTACACAAGCAATGACATGCTCGCCCGCTCCGCCTTCGGAACGAACGAACATACCCACAACCTGGCATTTGACAGCCAGTTCAAGGGGCATGTCCGCACCGGCCCGCTGCGGCATACAATGATGTTCGGCTTCGATTACATGCAGCAGAGCGCATCCGAACAGGGATTTTACGGCACTGCGCCCGACCTGAACGTGCTGCACCCGGACTATCACATGGTGATCCCCACCATGAGCCCGTATGTGAATTACCAGACCAATTCCCATCAGGTCGGCATGTATGCGCAGGATGAAATGCGCTGGCGCGGACTGGTCGTGACCGGCAGCCTGCGTAATGACTGGTACCGTTCACAGCAGAACGAATACATCTACCATACATCCACACATGAAAATCCCCGCCAGATCACATGGCGCGCATCGGCGCTGTATCATTTCAACTTCGGTCTTTCGCCCTATATCAGCTACTCGACATCCTTTCAGCCGCAGGCGGGCACCGTATCCAACGATGGCGGCAGAACCTTCAGTCAGGCCAATCCATCCCTTGGCAAGCAGCTTGAGGGTGGCCTGAAATACCAGCTTCCGGGCACGTCACTCCTGTTCACGGCGGCGGGCTTCCATATCGAACAGACCAACGTGCTGGTCGCGGTGGGCAATCTGGGCTACAGCACCGAAAGTGGAAAAGTACATTCGGACGGCTTCGAATTCGAAGCACATGCCGAACCGTTCAAGAACCTTATGATTACGGCGGCGGTCAGCGTGCAGAAGGTCCATGATGATTCAACCGGCAAGCCGCTGATCCAGGCCGGGACGGGCAATGCCTCCCTGTTCGCGTTCTACACCATGCCTTCAGGCCCGGTAAAAGGGCTCGGTTTCGGTGGCGGCATGCGCTATTCCAACAAATCCTATGGCGGCGAAGCCAGCTATGGCAGCGTCTGGGTGCCGCAATACGCGGTGTTCGATGCATCCGCCCGTTATGACCTGTCGAACCTTTCCCCGTCGCTGCATGGGTGGACCGTCGCGGCCAGTGTGCGTAACCTGTTTGACAAGGATTACATCGCAAACTGCCTGAGCTACGCATCCTATGGACAGGAATGGTGCTATTATGGTGAGCGCCGGAATGCGCAGGCGAGCATTGGCTTCACCTGGTAAATCAGTTCCACCCCGGCGGCCCCGCCTGAATATCGCCCTGCGCACCCTTGTCGGCCTTGCGGGCGGGTACGGTGTTGCGTCACTGGGCGGGGTGGCGCTTGCCCTGTGGCTGCCCCTGTCGCGTGCTGACGGGGCGATGGCGGGCATCCTGTTCGGGCTGCTGCTATGGCCCACCGTGTTCATGGCGGCGTTTGGCGTGTCCGGTATCTGGCGGCTGGTGATGGTGGTTGCGGGCTGCATGGTGTCCTTCACCATCATAGCCTTTGCCGCGGGCCGGGGGTTATGAAGGGATCGTTCCGGGTCACGATGGCATGGCTGCATTCCATGCTGGGCCTTGTTACCGGCTGGGTGCTGTTCGCCATTGCGCTGTCCGGCTCCCTGAGTGTTTTCCGTCAGGCCATCACCCTGTGGATGCATCCCGAACGCGATCCCCCCCGCGTTAACCCGCTTGAGGCCACCAGCCGGGCAATCGACTGGCTGGCCCATAATGCACCGTCAGCGCCAGCGTGGTACGTAACCAGCCCGACAGCGGAAGCACCCTTTCCGACCGCCATATGGCCCGATGCGCAAGGCACGTATATCCAGCGTATTCTGGACCCGCAGACCGGCAGCCCAGAGGGCCTGCGCGACACGTTGGGGGGCGAGTTCTTTTACCGTTTCCATTTCGAGCTACAGCTTCCCTATCCATGGGGCAGGCTGATCGCGGCCATGGCGGCACTTGCGCTTGTTGTGGGCCTTGTGACAGGCATCATCATCCATCGGCGCATATTTGCCGATTTTTTCACGTTCAGGCTGAAGCGGGGCCTCAGAAGCTGGCTTGATGCCCATAACCTTCTGGGGGTTGCAGCCCTTCCCTTCCACCTCATGATTTCGTTTACGGGTGCGGTCACGCTCGGATCGCTGCTGCTGCCGTGGAGTACGCAGGCCATCTATCACCATGACATGATGGCATCCTATACGGACCTGAACCCGGCCCTGTATTCCCGCTCCGCCAGTGGCCAGCCGGGACATCTTGTGCCCATCCGTCCCCTGCTTGATGAAGCGGACAGGCATTTCGGCGGGGCGGGCATCGAGCAGGTATATATTTTCAATCCATCCGATCATGCCGCCCTTGTCACGGTCATTGCCGGTAACGACCATACGGTCAGCACGACCACCGGGGTCATGACATTCGATGGGACCACGGGCCAACTGATAAACGCGCACACCGAAACGCGCCCTGTCATCCGGCTCTACACGTTCCTTTACGGACTGCATGTTGCACGTTTTGCGCCAGCGGTTACGCGGTGGCTCTATTTTCTGTCCGGTCTTGCGCTTGCGGCCGTTATCGGCAGCGGGATGCACCTGTGGACCCTCAAGCGCCTGCGTCAGCAGCCCCACATGGGGCAGCGTATTGTCTGCCGCATGAATACCGGAATACTGGCCGGAACACCGCTGGCCTTCGCCACCTATTTCCTTGCCAACCGTCTGCTTCCCCTTACGCTGGCCAACAGGGCCGCGCAGGAAGTACAGACCGTTTTTGCGGTATGGGCGCTGGGCATTACATTCGCCCTTTTCCGGCGGCCCGATCGCGCGTGGCCAGAGCTTCTGGGCGGCAATGCGCTGGCCTGTCTGGCCATAGCCCTGTCTGGCCTGCCGTGGACGAACGTGGTGATGCGCGGGACGGCCATTGTTGCCCTCATGCTGGGCGGGGCATTTGGCTACGCGGCGTTCCGGACCGCGCGGCGGGCATGATGGTTGCGGCAGTCCTTTGCGGGCAATGCGGCATGCTGCTGCTGGCTGCCGGATCCATACGGGGCAGCGACATTATATTACGCAGAAGCCTGTCCCACCTGCTGCGCCGGAGTATTCAGGCAGCAGGCATGCTGCTGCTGGTCCTGAGCCTTGTTCTTCAGCTACGCGCAGCACAGGCCCCGGTCATTGCCCTGATTACGTGGCCCGGATGGATCAGTATTGAAATCGTTCTGGCCGCCCTTGCCTGCACCGTGCTGAATGATCTGAGGGGGCCGCGCCGGTAACGATCCCTGCGCAGAGGCAGGGACCGAGCGACATGCGTGCAGAGGCGTTCTTTCTTCTGATCGGCTCAATACAGCAATATCTGTTAGTCCAGCGCAGTATCGTCCATTGTCCCCACCTTCTGCACGCCTTCAATAGTCGTCAGCGCGGCGATAAGATGTGATACCGGGCGCTTTCCCTTCACCTGCATGGACAGGGTGACAAGCCGGTCGTCAAAATCATCTTCCTGGCCCCGTGCGATTTCGGAATGTTCCTCGTAATGGCCGTTCTGGTTGATCTGCACGTGATCGATGATGAAACGCAGCCGTGTGCAGGTTACAAGAATAAGCCTGAGCACGCCCCTGCCATCCCGGTAGGAAATTTCCATCCGGGTTGCACTGCGACCGGCCTGCGGCAGGTTCCGCGTAAGCAGCGGAAAGACGAACATGATGATGAAATAGGCCACCGTTGTCGCAATGGCGAGCTGGACCAGCCCCGCGCCCGCAGCCATGCCGAGGGCCGCCGTCAACCATACCGAGGCCGCGGTTGTCAGTCCGCGCACCACATTCCGGCGCATGAAAATGACACCGGCGCCGATAAACCCAATGCCCGAAACAACCTGCGCCGCTACACGCGATGGGTCCAGAATGACCTTCTCGCTCGCAATCACATCATCGAAGCCATGTTTTGATATGAGCATGAACAGGGCAGCCGATAACCCGACCAGCGAGTATGTTCGCAACCCCGCGCTTTTCTGGCGATATTCCCGCTCAAGTCCGATCAGGCCAGACAGTATGAACGCGATAAACAGATCCATAAGCTGCGGCACATTTTCCCACATCACAGAGATCGGGTCCCCCGGACTTCCCATAAAGGGTCTGTAACGCCCCGCAGGCTGCGCCGTTCATGATTCTTTCTGAAAAATCCTGTATATGCCTGCGTTTCCTGCTGTCAGAGTGTCAGTTGTTTTGCGCCGGACTGTTCCTGTCCGAAAAACCAGTACATATAGGGGGTTGTTTGAAACACAATACTTGATAAGGGATAGGAAAATATTTTGGTGCGCTTTTTTCACAAAATCAATGTCTTTCAAAGCTTTTTGAAAAAAGCTTCACCAAAAACTTCTTTATGTTTTCTGGATGTTTTCCGAACAGACTTTTCAAACATCCTCTCCGGAAGGCCAACATATGGCCGGTGCAGCCACACCATTCACACAACATCTGCGCGACAAACTGACAGCACGAAATTGACCCGAAATCCGTCAATATTTTCTTACCAACAGTTTTACGCACCGTGAAACGAATGGGTCACATATTGTATTTTACAAAGGCTGCGTTTTATTTTCTTCCGGGCAGATGATCCTTTTTATCCTGTCCGCATAGACATCCGGCCTGTTTTCAACAAATATCCGATGCAGCGCATTCCGGCGTATCTGCTTCCATAATGTTTCGTCATTATAAAGGCAGACCAGTGCGTGCGCGAATGCCTGTGGGTCTTCAATGGCGGCTGTCATCATATCCGTTCCGCTGATCCAGCCGACCTGATCGCATAAAAGCTGCGTTGCGACTATCGGCAGGCCATGGGCAGCAGCTTCATGGATTTTATACGCAATGCCTGCCGCAAACCGGGTCGGGGCCACGAATACACGGTGCGCGTTATAATAGGGCGCCAGATCCTTCACCGCGCCAACAACATCAATGCGCCAATGGCTCAGTGCAGCCGCCAGATCAATTCCCGGCCCCGTATGCCCCACAACCCGCAGGCGGATTTCAGGCGGCAATACTGTATCCAGCAGCGGCAGGATACAGTCATTCAGCCACATAAGCGCATCCCAGTTTGGCGATGCGTCATTCTGTACTGATCCGACAAAAAGCAGATCACGACGATCGGCCCATTGCGGTCCGTTATTCAGTGGTGGCTGGACATGTCCAAGAACCGATACGTCACGCCCCAGATGGTCCGAAATAATACTGGCCTCGGTTTCACTTACCGCCATGAACTGGTCCACAAAATCCGTTGCCTGAAATTCCTGTTGCAGCATACGGGTAAAGGAAAACGGATTTTCCCGGCCCAGCACCCGGTTCCGGCCCATGTCACGCATGCTGGCCACGGCTTCCGTGTCCAGAACAATACGGCAGTGACCAAGGGCATCGCGGCATGTATTGATAATTTCCCGCAGTCTTTCGGCATTATGGGTTCGGGCCAGCCAGAGTATGTCGTAATACCCTGCCCTGTCGGTCAGAAACCGCGCCAGTTCGCCCAGGCCCCGGTCCCATATCACCTCTGCCCGGTCAGGCAGGTCAGGATAGCGCCCATGCGGCGGGGTACGGGGCGGAAAGACGGGATAGACCGTCACATGCAGCCCAAGATCGCATACCATGGTGCGGATTATATCATTGGAGCGCGGAAAACCGGCGCCAATGCTACGCTGTGGTATATAATCTTCGATAAACAGGATGCGTTTTTCATCTGGTGTGGATGAGCGGGCCGACAGGATATTTACATTTTCCCGATGCAGCTTTGATTTAAGATAGTCCCTGTTCCTGTCACAAAATATCTTTATGTTCTTTTCAAGCAGTCCATCTATTTCCGCCCGGTCACCGGTGCCGAATTCATAATGGACCATGACAACATCCGGGTCATAAACAATTCTGAATCCAAGCCGGTGGATCTGCACACACAAATCCGTATCTTCATAATAGGCCGGTGCAAACTGTGGGTCGAAGCCCCCGATCTGTTTTACTATTTCTGTCCGCACCAGTAAAAAAGCACCCGAACAGAAATCAACATACCGTACATAATTGGCTTCGGGCCGGTCTGGTTCCGCATTCCTCAGATATCCGGACGTTGTCCCGTCCCGCCAGATGATGCTGCCTGCTTCCTGAAGCAAGCCGTTGGTGCGGATTATCCGCGCCCCTACCGCCCCCGCCTGCGGGTCCATGCCCATCCTGCGCAGGGCCGCACTGATCGCACCCGGCATGATCGCCACATCATTATTGAGATACAGGACGAAGGGAGAGACGACCCGTTCCAGCGCCATATTGCAGCCACGCAGGAAGCCCACATTTTCTTCTGTGCGGATGACCTCCAGGCCGCTAACGCTATTTTCGATACCGCGCGTTTCATCCGATGATCCGCTATCAACCAGTATGACCTGCATGGCCCCCGCATATTGCGCGCGTAAGGTCGATAGGGCTGTCATGGTAAAGGTAAACCGATTATGGGCCACCATGATGATGCTGACATCGGGTACGTCACACGTAAAATCAGGACACTTTGGGCCGCCGATAGCCGCATAGACAGATGCCAGGCGCATGAAGGCCCGCTTGCAGGCCAGTTCACCGTCCTGTTCCGTGCTGTATTCATGGGGCAAGGCACCCGCAAGGGCCACGTACTGCGCGAAAACGGTGGGATAGGTCTGCCTGCGCACATCATGGGCAACGGCGGGGTCCCTGGCGTAACGTTCCAGATCGACCTGCGGTGCTGGCCTGCGTAACTCGGTCAGGCCGTAATTGAGGAAATGTTCGTAAGCATTGTGGAACACACCGGCGTCGATGGCGGCTGTAACGTCAGGGTTGCTGCTGCGATAGAATTCTTCTGAAAAATAGGGGTTGGGATCATGGCTTAAGGCCCCGGCATTGACCAGATATTCAGCAAGGGGATGCTCCTGATATATCCGCTCCGCCTGCATATCGGGATAGGTTTCACGATACCATGCCGGATCGAAATACCATGACAGGCGACGCCGCATGGTCCGGGGATGATGACGGGACTTCAGAAAAGCGATGAAAGGGCCATCCTGTTCATCAAATAAAAAATCGGGATTTTCCGATATGAATGTTTTCGTGGAAAAATAGAACGACGCATCACGCTGTTCATGTGCGCCATAATTCAGATAATGGTCATAGCCGTTTTTCAGTCCGTGGGAAGACATTTCCCCATCAGATAGGTTCAGTTCGTTCGCGCGATAAAATTTTTCGTCGAAGAAAGGGTTGGGATTCCGGTCCCGGTATCCTGCGTTACAGTAGTGGTCAAATCCGGACTGGTATTCACCTTCCTGTATGAGCTGATCTACATCATCATAAAAACGGCGGTACCATATTTCATCAAAATAACAGTTGGGACTATGGCCTACCTGAACCCCGCATGTTTTATAGAATTCGTATATTTCATCGCTGCTTTCCAGAACGGCCAGAACGCACAGGCTGTTATATTCCTGCCGGTACCATTCAGGATCAAACTCTGACCAGTCTTTTTTTACCGAAAGTTCCAGAATATCCTCCACCTTACCTGAAATATGATGCTATTTTAAATGTTTCCATTATGGATATTTCAGTACGAACACTTCATCTCATCCATCGGAAAAGACCGCCGGGTCCATAAGAAGGGCCGCCAGTTCCGGCATGCGCAGATGAAGGGGAATGACCATCCCGCCCCCACATTCCCTTACCCGCTGCGCGGGGGCGCCTATATCAAACGTCACGACGGGGATCTGCTGCCGCCAGAACGCCGTCAGGACATAGGACCACGTTTCGGGCCATTGCGCGGGCAGGAAACCCCAGTCACAGCCCTGTTCGGATATAAGGGCGGGCAGTTCGTCATCGCCGTACGGCCCCGTAATTTCAACAACACCCGTTTCCAGCAGACGTTCATCATCGCAGGTAAAGCCCACGATCACGAACCGCAGCGGCAGGCCGGTTTCCACCACATAACGGGCCAGTTTAAGGATGACATTATAACCTTTTTCCATCCCGATCGCGCCAATCAGCAGGATGCGCCTGACCTCGCTGTCCAGTTTGGGACGAAAGGCAATCCGTTCATTCGCCGTTGGCGCTTCCCATTGATGAATTATGGGGGAAACACCCATCTGCCGCCGGTATCGGGCGGCCACGTCCCTGCATGATGCGATGATTTCCGTCGCCCCGTTCAGGATATCCCGGCTTCGATCACGCAGGTCACTGGCGGTCAGGTCATCCTCATTCAACGCACCGAGGTCACGGACACATCGCCCGCATGCGTCCTCGCTCTGCTCGCCACAGTAAATGTTGTTGTAGGATACAAGCGTAATACGCGGACAGAACCACGAATAATCATGCAGATAGACGTTATAGGGTATGCCACACCGCGCCACGCGCCCGATTGCGGCAATACCCGCGCCTATGTAGCTGTGCATCTCGATGCGCTCACAGTTCAGGGCAAGCAGGATGTCCTGCAATGCGTCGCCGTCGGTATCGCACAGGATGTTGGGATAGTCCTCCAGTGTCGCGGGAAGGACATGCCAGCGTGTCGGCACGCCTTTTTCCTCTGCTGTCAGCGGGGATATGACAAGCGCCAGTTTTCCTTCATCCGTAATCTGCGCGGCACGCCTGCGCACGAATTTCTGCACGCCCCCGCCCCGGTTATGGGTAACGAGGGCGACTGTCGTCCGGCCCCGCAGGTCCGCGGTCAGGCGGGTCATGTCAACAAGACGGCGGAACGGCCCTAGCGGGTCCTTTTTCTGCCATGCCTGCACAACCGCGTCATACCCCGGATGCAGTCCGTTCAGTATACGCAGGTTACGACGCATGAGGTCACCACGAAACGCGCTGAACGACTGCCCTTCCACATGTCCCACGAAAGTATTCAGGCACACCACATGCCGCCATCCCAGCGCCAGCGCGCGGCGGCTGAAATCGTTTTCCTCTCCATACCCCTGCGCGAAAACGTCTTCGCGCAGTACGCCGGTCTGGCGCAGGCATTCCGCGCGGATATACATGCAGAAGCCATGGGCTGTCGGCACATCCACCGTATCCGTACGCCCCAGCCCGGCAAGAAGGGCCGCCAGTTCCTCCACCTCGTCATAACGGGGAATGGTATTCTGCCCGTCATTGCGTGGGTAACTGAAAATGGTCGCAGCGTTGGACAGGGGTGTTGCCGTGCCGATATCGGGCGCGCTGTACGCGGTTGCCCGCAGGCACGAAACCCACCCCCTGGGCAGCAGCGTATCGCTGTTAAGCAGGATAACGTCCTCATCGCGCCCCGCTTCGCGCAGGCCCCTATTGGCGGTGTAGGTGAAGCCCCGGTTGCGTTCGTTATGAAGGACCTGAATACCTTCGCGCCCTTCCAGACTTTCCAGATAGGCGACAATGGCAGGATCGGGTGAACAGTCGTTAACCGCCACGATCCGCGTATCCGCTTCCCGCCATTTCAGGGCCAGTGACAGGCATTCCTTTGTCACTTTCAGTCCCTTGTAAACGGGAATGACGATAACGACCGGATTGACCGCGGGATCACGCACGTCTTTACCACAATGGGGTGCAAACCGTGGCGTATGGAGGGCCGGATAGGGAAGAACGCAATGGGCAGGCGCTTCCGGCGGGCAGGCGGCCGGAAAGGCCATGGCGACCCGTTCCGCCTGATGGCGGGCATACTGTGCGCCCGCCTGCGGCGTAAGGGGACTTCCGTACAGATCCTGCCCGAACGGGTCCGTTATCCTGACGGGATCAGCAGCACCATCCGCCAGATCAGCCCATGTAATGCAGAACTCCGTGCGGCTGCGTTCTGGGGATAACTGACCGGCATCCTCAACCCCGAATACTTTTTCGCAGATCACCCCATCCGTCCGCTCCGATCGCACGACCAGACGGTTTTCCGCCGCGATATTGTTAGGGTAGCGGCACCACCCGCTGATCCCTTCGGCACATTCTTCAACAAAGCCCTGAAACTGCCAGATGCTCCTGCATTCCAGACCACTACCGACCAGTTGCCTGCCTTTGTAATGCACATGTACCGGACATAGCGTAGGGGGGATGGTAACATTATCCACCTTCCAGACCGCGTATTCCCCCTGATCCGTCAGCAGGGACACGGATGCGGCGATTTCGTTCCCGCCCGTACGGATCGTAATGGATGGCTGGCGTCTTGTCCGGACCCCGACAACAATCTGCCCGTCCGGCAACATACCGCACCAGCCGTTACACCTGACCGCCTTTACAACCATATCGCACAGGCGATGGAAGACATCGAAATACAGCACGGCGGTTTCCCGCAGGAGCGACTTCATCTCGACAAACGCATTGTCGTACGCGCCAGCCCTGATCCGCGCCATGAGAAGAAAAAACCGCGCAACGGGCGATATGATGGTACCCGCCAGAAATTCCAAGGCTTCGGAAGCGCGCGGATCGCCCGTTACCAGACGGCACAGCCCGATGCCGAGCATGATATCATGCGCGCTGGGATGGGTGCGCTGCAGGTACAGAAGCCGACGCAGGCAGGCAGGCACGTCACCCGCCACGGGGGCAAGCTGTTCATACTTTCCGGTTAAGGTCAGGATATAGCGGCGGGTTTCCTCCAGCACGAAACTATTGATGTATGGGTCATCCATTATTCAGCCTCATCAATAATTCCGTTTCCCTACCATTTCCACAAAATGGCATTACTTCCCTTCTGTCGGATATGGACAGCAACTGACGGGGTTACAGCGACAGGGTATGGGAAAGAACATATCCGCTACCCCCGATAAAGCATCAGGATGCCATACCGTTATACTTCAGAACGGCTTCGGGCTTTTACTGGTTTTCATGGCTGCCTGTTCTGTCCGGATTTCAAAAACGCATGCCAGATATCATATAGCGGAACCTGCGCCCTGCATGGCGCGCGCAATTCATTGCGTCCGATCCGCTGCCAGTGTTCCTCCCCCGAACTCCAGTCGCCCCGGTTGACCGAACTGGCGACGTCGCGGTTGTTCTTCAGGTACCATTTTTCATCAAATTCATCGCCCCCGGCATCCCGCCCTTCAAAAAAGCCGATCCGGGTAAAATGCTCCTTGCCGCTGCTGAACTCATCACGATGGATGGCGGCATCCACATCCGGGTTGGCTTTCAGGTAGGCTGCTTCATCAAACGGCAGGCTGCGCAGATATTCAGTTATCAGGAAACGGAACATCGCCTCAGGTATGATGACGGCGTTGTCCTGTCTTTTCATGCTGGATTCAACAACAGAATAAGGAATCATTGTTTCTCCCACACCCAAAACGGTATTCTGGGGTCTAAAAATTAAAAATCAGTCAATTGAAACGCGGGTTTCCCGGCTTCCAGTCGCGCCAGCATGCGTTCGACTTCCGCAGGCGTGATCGCCAGTTGCCGGTCCCATGGAAGGCTGCCCTGCATCCTGCCGCTCTGCGGGGTCCGGACCTCGTGGTAATCAAGTTTCCGGCCTTCCGCGATCAGCCAGTAGAACAGTTCCAGTGCATTACCGGGCATGAAAACCAGCACTTCGGTTGCGGGCCGACAGAAAAGCGTATTGCTCAGCCCCGCCCCCATCGCCCCCACCACACGGCGCGCGGAACGGAACATCGCCACCTGTTCCATAAAGGGCATGGTGCTGCCCGCGAACGTGGTGTATCCGTGCTGTTCAAAGACGGTCCTGACCGCGGCTTCATCTTCAAAATCACGGGTGGTCGCGGGTGCCCTTGGTATGTACAGGGCGTCGATATCGGCGGGAGGCACCTGATCGGCGATAAAGTCCATACATTCCATGACAAGGGGGGAGAGGAAAACGGCATGGGCGGTCAGGCCGCTGGGCACCAGCAGTTCAGCGAAATGGACCGGCGCGCCACCTGATTCAATGATCCTGTTTTCCGTAATGCCGACGGCATGCAGCGATTCACGCATGACGGTGCGCAATGTGCCCTCCACCGCGTGGATCACGACGGGCCAGTCCCGGTCCGGCAGGTACTGTCTGGCCACATATGCCCGGGGCAGCATTTCCGCCAGCCAGTGGCCGTAATTTCCTGCCCCGCGCTTTTTGCACAGTATGGCGCGCGGGTGCGACGGAATGGATGCGGGCTGCGCCAGACTGGCCTGCAATGTCGCACGGGCCCGCACGATTTCATGCGCCGGGACATCAGCCTGACTGGCGGCGACAAGATGCCCGTCCCCCGTAAACACCAGCCCTTCTTCCACAACATAGACATCGCGCGCCAGATGAAACGCCACCGGCGGAATGACGTGTTTCGACAGGTTCCAGCGCCTGCGCAATATCCGGGCCACATCAGGGGGCATCAGGTGCGGATCATAGATGCGCGGCGGTCTCATATACTGGAACGATGGGGTGATCGGGATCGTTCGGACCTGTTCCAGCGCGTCCGTTTCAATCAGCATATCGGCCTGCGTCATGCGGAAACCGGAAGCTGTCGGGCCGGGCTGCAACACAATGCCTCCACCTGTTCCGCCAGCCGCCTGTAGACCGCGCGGCTGAAATGCACGCCCACGTCATCGGGACTGTCCAGATCCGCCACCGTCCGCACGAAATCGGCCAGGTCAATGCTCAGATAACCATAACGCGCCACAAGCGGCCGGACGACCGCATTGATCTTCGCAAACGCATCCAGCACCCATGACTGCCCGCCCACCCGCGTATTGAGCATGAGGACGATGACGGTCCTGCCCCGCAGCGTCTCGAACATCGCTGTCACATCATTTTCAAGCTGCTGGAGGTCAAGCGGGCCGTGACAGGTAAATTCCGTCTGCATGAACCGCCAGTCCTCGGCGCTGAAATCCGGCGCATGGCCCAGACGCCGGGCTATGTCCTCATACCCGATCCGCCCGAAATCCTGATCGGGTATGACACTGCTGTTGAATGGCAGCAGAAGGTCCGTGCTGCGCGAACGGTACAAAGTGCCGAATACTTCGGATGAGAAGGAAAGCACATAAACATCCGCGCTGCGGTCATTGATCGCGCTGCCGACACGCACCGGAATGCGCGCCAGCAGGTCCCGCCCCGCCGGGGTATCCAGTTCCCGTTGCAGGGCGACGGAACGCGCCAGTGGATGGATGGACCATTCCTGATACGGGTATGGAAATTCCTCGATCGTTTCGTATTTCACCCGCAGGTAATGGGTCATCATGCTCAGGTCGCAGGCCCCGCGCACGCAGATCACAGGCCGCGATGCGCGACTGGTAACGGGCGCGCCGTCCGCATCGGCATCTTCCGTCAGGGTGATCCAGTCCGGATCGGGCCCCTCAGGGCTGCCGCTGACCGCGCCATTGATGTCAACACATGGGCAGCCCAGCCGGTGCCAGACAAACTGTTCGATCCCCATATTCATTGCGCGGCATGAAAACAGGAAATGATGCGCGACACCCTCGCGGATCAGGAAAAATCCGCATATGCCATACTGTCCATACCGATCGGCAACCTTTACGTAGCCCGCATGGCTGTTGAAACATTCCCTTAGTTCCGCTGCCGCGAAATCCCGGGCCTGCTCCGCCGTTTCGGGCCAGCGGCGTTTGGTGAAATTGAGCTGGTTGGTACGGTTGACCAGATCAAGTATGCGCGGAAACTGCGCCATGACATCATAATGCAGGCTGACCCGCACATTGCTGTGGCGCAGGAAATCCAGATTGTCGCCCGCCAGCCTGCGTTCCGCCTGCCGCTGTTCAAGAACCCTGTAATGGGCAAGCCGCGTCATGTCGGGGTCTGGCTTGCCCTGCATGCGGGGATCATCGGCAAGCTGCGCCACATATTCCGCATCCGCCACCTGCAGGCCGGGATTGTAATGCACGGCCTCGTTCAGGTTCATCGGGTTATCATCGATGAACAGGACCGTGGAGGCCCGCAACTGCGCGCTTTCGATAATATCGCGGATCAGCAGCCCCTTGGGGGCAAAGGCGATGCGCGGGAACACGATATGATCCCACGCGCCACATGCACGCAGCAGATCCCGCGCGGCGGCCTCATCATTCTTGGAACATACGGCATTGATGATGCCACGCTGCGACAGGGTGCGCAGCAGGTCCACATGGGCCGCAACCGGTTGCGCGCCCCCTTCGGTCAGGGTGCCCCGCCAGAAGGTTTCATCCAGATCCCATATGACCAGCCTTACGCTTTCGGCTGGCGGGGCAAGCAGCGCACCGATTTGCGCAATGCGCTGTTCCAGTGCGGGCAGCAGGTCCCCGGCCAGTGGAACGGCCCGCTGGCAGGCGGCCAGTGCTTCGGCCGGGCGGTCAAGGGCGAGCAGCAGCCCCGCCCGCGTGTAATGGTAGTGAAATGTCTCCCCGCTCGCCACGGCGCGTTCGGATGCGGCAAGGGCTTCCTCCAGCGCGCCGATGGCTTCCAGCCCATTGGCCAGCATGTGCTCGTAATGCCCCGGCAGGGGGGCCAGACGGGCCGCCATGCGTAACGTGCTGACAATACCACCGAAATCGCGCAACCGGTACTGGATTTCGGCCTGCTGATGATAAAGGCCCGACTGGTCCGGCGCCGCCGCGACCGCGCGGCGGACATATCGCAGGGCAGATGGCGCATCGTCCGCCGCCAGCATGACCTGCGCCGCCTGGGCCGCCCAGCCGGAAGGCGCATGCCCCCCTTCCATCAGGCTGCGCATCGTACGCGCGGCATCCGCCACCGCCATGTGCCCCGCCCGCCATGCCGCCAGCGTTGCGACATAACGCGCGGCAGGATCATCCGGGGCCATGGTCAACGCGGCGCGGGCTTCCTCTTCCGCCTGTGACCATGCCCCATGCAGCATATGAAGCTGCGCGCGTTCCAGACGGAAGGCGGTTTTATGCGGGTTATGGGTAATCGCCGCGTGCAACTGCGCATCCGTAAATCGGTTATCCGTCGCCAGATTATGGCTGCCGTGATCCGCGCCCAGAATCTCGGCCGTGGCGTGTCGGTAGGGCTGACCGATCAACCCTTCCTCCCCCAGTACCCGCGCCCATTGGGCGGGATCGCCCAGTGTGCCGTCATTGCGCAGGGCGCGGCCACGGCCACGGGGCGTTATGAATTCCTGCGGGTCCGGGTTGAGATAGAGAAACCGGACATCAGCCGCCGGGAACGCCGCCGCCACAACGTCCTCAAGCCGCAGGGCCTGATCGCGCGTGATCTCCTGGCGCACCAGTGTCACCGGCCTGTCCGCCATGTACTGCCTGAAACGCGCGGCGAGATGGCGGAACTTGGAACTGAAATCGGGATAATGAACCAGAAAATCCGGCTGTACATGCCCCCGATACAGCGGAAACTGGTGGTGAAAGAGAACGCCGGTCGGCACGTCCTCCACGCAATGCGGATCGAGATCCGTGCGCAGGATCAGGTTTTCAGGATGAAAAACATCGAAATCCGCTTCCAGTATCCGTAACAGGCCGGAAAAGGGCGTGGCCAGCCAGTCGAAAAAATGCGCCACGTTTTCCCTGCCGTGCATGCGCAACTCAAAGGCCGTGTCACAGCGCCAGCCCAGACTGATCAGTTCTCTTGACACCTTTCCCCCGCTTTGCCGTCGGCTGCGGGCAGGGCTGCGCATTGCCGCAACCCATTGCCCCGACAGGGGATCACGCTAGAGGCAGGGAGTTGACAGCACGTTAACCCGCCCCCGCCGCCGGGAAGAAAATGGCGACCGGCATTGCGCCCCACCGGCCCATAATCCCGCGCCTATGTCGCCCCGCCGTTTCCCCACCACCGCAACAGCCACATCAGCGCGGATATGACGGCCCCGATCAGCAGGCCGGTCGTAATCGGGGCATAGAAGGTGAAACCGGGTCGCTGGATCAGGATGTCACCGGGCAGCCGACCCAGCGGCAGGCGGGACAGAAAGGGCCAGCATATCCCCGCGACCACAAGGACAAGACCGGCTGCGATCAGGATACGGGGCATGGAAAACGGGCCTTCTTTGCGGGTTCCGGTCCCGTAATATGGGCTGCATGGCCGTCAGGGGAAAGAGGGCAGCCATGTCCACCCCTGCGCGCGGTGGAAATCCCTCCCCAACCGTCAGGTTGGATGCTAGGGTGGTTCCGGCATGACGACCCAGATACTGATCGAACTGATTGCTGTCCTTACGGCAGTGCGGGATGACACCCCGCAGGTCATGACCATTGACCACGGGCGTTCCCTGCCGTCCGGCCCGCTGGAAAACGCGCATCGCTCCCTTCAGGCCGGGGTGCGGGCATGGGTGGAACGCCAGACGGGCCACCCCATCGGCCATGTCGAACAGCTTTATACCTTTGCCGACCATGGCCGCATGCTGACGACGGAACAGGTCAGGACCATCGCCATATCCTACCTTGCGCTGACCCGCAGCCACGCGGGCGAAACCGGCTGGCGGGACTGGTACGACTATTTCCCGTGGGAGAACGCCAAGTCGGATACAGGCCGGACATGCCGCGCCCATATCGAACGCAGGCTGTGCCAGTGGGTGGCGGGCATGGACAATCCGGCTACACGCATCGCGCAATGGCAGCGCTGTGTCAGCCTGTTTGCCATCGGGGACATGGCGGTGTGGGATGACGAGCTGGTGCTGCAACGCTACGAACTGCTGTATGAAGCCGGGCTGGTGCCGGAATCCGGCTGTGCTGCGGCGGATGCGGTGCCGGGCCAGCCCATGCATCATGACCATCGTCGCATCCTGGCCACCGGCATGGCGCGACTGCGGGCGAAGATACGCTACCGCCCGGTCGTGTTCGAACTCATGCCGGAAGAATTTACCCTGCTGCATCTGCAGCGCGTGATGGAAAGCCTGTCCGGTATTCATATTCACAAGCAGAATTTCCGGCGCCTGATCACGCAGCAGCAACTGGTTGAGGAAACCGGCGCCATGGAGGAAAATACCGGCGGCAGGCCCGCCCGCCTGTTCCGTTTCTGTGGCGAGGTACGGCAGGCGCGCCAGTTCACCGGCACCAAGATTCCCCTTGCGGTGCCGTAACGGGTGCGGCGGACCTCACGAAAATCCTGATTGACAAACAGCGTATTTCGCTCTGGAAGTGTCGGGCCGGTCCCTGCTGCGTGACTTATGCTCAATATGAGCATAAAGGGCTTGGCAGGAATGGGAAGGAAAAGGGACATGAACCAGATTGCTATGCGCGACCGGACCGACGGACTGTATGACAGGGTGCGTCATCTGATCCCCGAAATGGAATGGGACACCTTTGTCGAGGACATCCGCGCGATTGAAGCCCTCAAGCGCGAACGCAACGCCGTCATTCTGGCCCATAATTACCAGACGCCTGAAATCTTTCACTGTGTGGCCGACATCCGCGGCGACAGCCTTGCCCTGGCGCGTGAGGCACAGGAAACCGATGCCGATGTGATTGTCATGGCCGGGGTCCATTTCATGGCGGAAACGGCCAAGATGCTCAATCCGGCCAGCACGGTCCTGATCCCGGACATGCAGGCGGGGTGTTCACTGGCGGATTCCATTACCGGGCGCGATGTCCGGCTGCTGCGTGAACGCCATCCCGGCGTGCCGGTCGTCTCCTATGTCAACACTTCGGCGGAAGTGAAGGCCGAAAGTGACATGTGCTGCACGTCGGGCAATGCGAAACGGGTGGTGGAAAGCCTTGGCACCGACCGGGTCATCATGATCCCCGATGAATATCTGGCCCGCAATATCGAAGCCGAAACCGGCATCAAGATGATTACATGGGCCGGTCACTGCGAAGTGCATGAACGCTTCACCCCCGACGAGATCGCCCGCATGCGCGCGGACAATCCCGGTCTTGTCGTGATCGCCCATCCCGAATGCCCGCCCGAAGTGGTGGCGGCATCGGATTTCAGCGGTTCGACCGCCATGATGGACGATTTCGTGCGCGAACGCAGCGGCAGCCGCATCCTGCTGGTGACCGAATGTTCCATGAGCGACAATCTGGCGATAAAATATCCGCAGACCAGTTTCGTGCGCCCGTGCAACATGTGCCCGCACATGAAGCGCATCACGCTGGCCAATATCCGCCATGCGCTGGAAACCATGACGCATGAAGTCACGCTGGACCCGGAACTGTCCAGCCGTGGCCGCCGCGCCGTTGAACGCATGCTGGCGGTATGACCGGCCTGCCCCGGCCCGACCGGCTGGCCGGTCAGGTACTGATTGCGGGCGCGGGTCTGGCGGGAATCATGACCGCCCTGACCACCACCCGCCCCTGCGTTGTGCTGTGCGCGGGTACGCCTGTGGACGTAGCCAGCCCGCCATGCGCCAGCATGCTTGCACAGGGCGGGCTGGCGGCCGCGATGGGTGCCGACGATACCGTTGCCCTGCATGCGGCGGATACGCTGGCGGCGGGGGCCGGATTATGCGCCCCCGAAACCGTCGCGCGCATCACCGCAAGCGGACCGGATGCCATCGCCCGTCTGACCAGTCTTGGCGTGGCATGGGACCGCGCGCCCGACGGGGCACTGCAACTGGGGCTGGAAGCCGCCCACTGCCGCCGTCGCATCGTACATGCGGGGGAAGACGCCACCGGGGCCACCATCATGCAGGCCCTGATGACCCGCGTGCGGCACACGCCACGCATAACGGTGATTGAACACGCCCGCGCCCTTGATCTGGTGTTGCATGATGGCGCGGTTGCGGGCCTGCATGTATCCATCGCCGGGCGAAACGTAACCCTGCCCGCAGCAGCGGTCGTGCTGGCGACCGGGGGAACGGGTGGCCTGTTCGCTGATACCACCAACCCGGCGGGCGCGACCGGCAGCGGCCTTGCCATCGCCGCCCGCGCGGGTGCGGTATTGGGAAACATGGAATTTGTTCAGTTCCATCCCACCGCGCTATCCGCCGGGGCGGACGGGCAGCGGCTATGCCTGATAAGCGAGGCCGTGCGCGGCGAAGGCGCCATCCTGATTGATGAAACCGGGGCACGCTTTACCCACGAACTCGGTACCCGCGACAGTGTCGCCCGGGCGGTGTGGCAGCACATGATCGACGGGCATACGGTCTATCTTGATGCCCGCGCGGCGGTGGGCGCTGATTTCCCCCGGCATTTCCCTGCCATCACCGCGCTGTGCCAGCGCCATGGCATTGATCCGGTCACACAGCCCATTCCGGTCCGGCCCGCCGCCCATTATCACATGGGGGGTATTGTTGTGGACGCTCAGGGCCGTACGGGCATTCCCGGCCTGTGGGCGGCGGGCGAAGTCGCCTGCACCGGGCTGCACGGCGCCAACCGGCTGGCCAGCAATTCCCTGCTGGAAGCCGTTCTTCTGGGTTCATGGGTGGGGCAGGATCTGGATGGCTGCACGCTCAATGCCCCGTCCCTGACCGGACATGTCACACCCGATGGACGGTTTTCGTCACCACCACCCGCCGAACTGCGCAGGATCATGAGCCGTTACGCAGGCGTGGTCCGCACGGGGGCCGACCTGCGCGAAGGGCTGCGCCGCCTGCTGCCCCACGCCCGGCAGACGGATGCGGGGCTTGCATCCGTCGCCATACTGTACGCGGCACTTATGCGGCAGGAAAGCCGGGGCGGCCATTTCCGCAGCGATCATCCCGATGCTGCCGCCCATGCCACGCCATCGCGGTTCACTTTGGCGGAAATGCAGGCACAACTGCCCGATATCATGGCCGTTGAGGATGCATCCATTCCATCCAGACATGAAAGAGTGCCGACATGATCCATCCCCTGCCCGATATCATGCTTGAACCGCTTGTGCGCGCGGGACTGCTGGAGGATCTGGGCCGCGCGGGCGACCTGACGACCGATGCGGTGATCGCCGATGCCGACACCCATGTCCGCGCCGTGCTGGCCGCGCGACAGGATGGCGTGATCGCGGGGCTGGACATGGCGCGGCTGTCCTTCGCGCTCATGGACCCACGCATCAAATTTACCCCCCATCTGGCCGATGGCAGCACAGTGACGGCAGGCACGCCGCTGGCCACGGTGGAAGGGCCTGCGCGTGGTATCCTGTCGGGGGAGCGGGTGGGGCTTAACTTCCTGTCCCACCTTAGCGGGATCGCCAGCGCCACCGCGCGGTTTGTGGAGCTTGTCCGCCCCTATCGCGCCTGCATCACCTGCACCCGCAAGACCATGCCGGGACTGCGCGCGATCCAGAAATACGCGGTGCGGGCGGGCGGCGGCAACAATCACCGCTTCGGGCTGGATGACGCCATCCTTATCAAGGACAATCATCTCGCATTCGCCGGGGGGGTGCGCGCGGCTGTGGAACGCGCCCGCGCGGCGGCGGGCCATCTGGTCCGGATCGAACTGGAAGTGGACACGCTGGAACAGCTACGCGAAGGGCTGGATGTCGGCGGGGTGGATGTTTTCCTGCTGGACAACATGCCGCCCGACCTGCTGCGCAAGGCGGTGCGCCTGATTGACGGTCGCGCGATCAGCGAGGCATCGGGCGGCATCACACCGGAAACCGTAACAGCGGTTGCACAGACGGGCGTTGACCTGATCTCCCTCGGCTGGCTGACGCATACCGTGCGTGTCATGGATATCGGGCTGGATTATTCATCCTGAACACCCGCCACCCATGCCAGATGGGGGAAAGTCTCAGCCCCGGTCAAACCTGCAATCGGCGTCCAGCGCGGCATGGAGCAGGACATTTATGCCAGCCATAATGTCACCCGCTTCGGCGCTTTCGTCCCCGTTATGGCTGACACCGCCCGGACAGGGGCCGAAAATCATCGCCGTGGGCATGACGCGCGCATTCCACACAGACCGGGTCAAAATCCACGGCGGGCGAACTGGCTGCCCATTGAATCAGGAGTGACGTGACACCCAAGACCCGTGCATGTACGCTGAAACCAGTCCCGGATGGCAAAATCCGCATCCGACAGGGCAAGACGCCGTATGCCGCCCCGTAGCTGTACCACCAAAGACGGCAGTCTCCATTAGATCACACCACAGGGCGGTGCCGTCTATCACAAGATTGGTCTGGCGCATCCTGTCTCCCCCCGCTTTGTCCCGTCCCGGCATTATAGTTCAGTAGCCGCGCATCGGGTCGCACAGCAGGGCTGGCCGTTCGTGGCGTTCCATCTGCATGATGACATCGCGGACATAACGGGCCTGCGCTTCATAGGAGGCCTGTGATGCGACATGGGGCGTGATCGTAACCCGTTCATGCCGCCATAATGGATGACCGGGGGGCAGGGGTTCAGGCTCCGTAACATCAAGGACCGCGGCCCCTAACGCCCCTTCATCCAGCGCGCGTAGCAGATCGTCCATAATGACATGGTTGCCCCGCCCCACATTGATGAACCCGGCCCCACGCGGCAGGCGCCGCAACAGGGCATGATTGATGATGCCCCGCGTTGCATGGGTGCTGGGCAACAGATCGACCAGTATGTCCAGATCCGCCAGAAAGTCCGGCAGCGCATCCGTGCCCGTGAAAACCGTAATACCCGGCACATCACGCACGGTCCGTCGCCACCCCGCCACCGAAAAGCCGACATGATGCAGGTGCCGGGCGACATGCGCGCCCAGATGCCCCATGCCCATGATACCGATCCGCGCTTCACGACAGGTCCGCGAAACCGGGTTGTTTTTCCACATGCCGCGCTGTTGCTGCACGGTCCATGTCCGGGCATCGCGCAGCAGGCCGAGTGCCGCCCACAGCACATAATCCGCCATAAGGGCCGCCGTCTGTTCCCCGCCCATGCGGACCAGCGGTACATGCACGGGAAAACCCGGATCGTGCAACAGGTGGTTGACCCCGGCCCCAACGCAGATGATGGCCTTCAGGTGCCCCATGCGGCGCAGGTCGTCCGACGTGGGTTCCCATACCAGCGCGTAATCGGCATGGGCGATGTCCACACCCGGTTCATACCACGAACGGACATCCAGTTCCGGCGCGACGCAACGGAAGGCATCGTACCAGTCCCCCGCTGCCCTGGGACCATCCGCGCTTATGACCAGCCTGACCATGAATTCCTTATCCCGGTTCCCGTATACCGGCCATTCTCCCACATTCCCCTGACGGTGGCCGTATGCCCGCCACCTTAATACATAATGGGGAAGCCCGAAAACGGCGGTATCATTGTCCGCATCAGGCCAGACGGCAACGGATCGGGCCGCAATCCGAACCGGCTGCATCTGATGCGACGTGGAACTGCCGCCGGGTTGGTTTCCCTGTGCTGAAATGCGGGATGAGCAGGCTTTACGCGGAATGCAGCGGCTTGCGACGCAGCGGCATGGTCATGCAGTGGACGCTGCCGCCGCCCTGCGAAAACTGGTCCAGTTCGGGGTCAAGGACCGTCAGGCCCTCGGCCCGCAGCATCTGGTTGATCCGGGTGGAATGGCGGGGGCTGATGATACGCCCGCGTCCCAGCGCCAGGACGTTGCAGCCCATATCGCGCATGGCTTCCTTGTAGGAAACCGGCAGCAGGCGAATGCCCTGCTGGCGGAACCACTCCAGATCCTCATCAGAAAGGACATCCACCGCCGCGATTGCCAGATCATCCGCCACCATGGTGAAAATCACGTCCAGATGGAGGAAATGCTCGGGGAAGCGGATCATCCGGCAGGTCCATCCGGCTTCCTCGAACCAGCTTATGAATTCGGCCGCACCCGCTTCATCCGTGCGGCCACCGCTGACGCCAACCGCCAGCAGGCCGGGGCGGATGAAGTGGATGTCGCCGCCTTCGATATTCCCCCTGGTACAGGTTTTCCATATCTCGTCAGGGTTGTAGAAGGCGCGGACCTGCCCTTCCTCGGGCCTGCGTTCACTGCGCGACAGATGGGTTACGACCGTGCCGAACGGCGTCGTCTGTGAACTGTCACGGGTATAGACCTCATAGGGCATGTTTTCTTTGGGCGTCAGGTAATGGCAGCTTGCCCCCGCCCCTTCCAGCGCGCCGACCAGTTCGCCAAACTGCGCCTTCAGCGCCGCGCGGTCGATGGTGATACCGTTCGCCATGCTCTGGATCGCGATGTCATTGCTGGGAATCCATGAATAATAGTCAGGCGCGCACAGCAGGACGTCAGCCAGATCCCCGGTTTCACTGTCAATAAACCAGCGGTTCGCTACCATTATCTCGAAATCCTCAGCAATGACCGGATTGATTATCCTCTGGATGCCGGAACGATACCCGATCGTACCGGTCCGCCAAAATATCAATCGTCCGTACTTTACTTTGCCTTTTCATTAATCGGACGGAGCGCCATGGGTTCCCGCTGCCCATGGCGGTAGACGCTGGGGGCCTGTCCGTGACCGCAAGGCGCGGGGGAAGTCCGCGACCTCGGTATACTTTCTTGATGGGCCGTCAGCTTTCGCGGTGCGCCGTTACAAGACCCAAAATCCATAACCGGCATGCACCGCAGGGTCCGTATGCCGATACCCGGCCCCCGGTGAGAACCGCAAGCATCGGACGCGGGGCGTGCGTGTTCCGCGTGCATGCCGGTATCTGCATCTGTCGCCGCCCTGCCCTGCCCGAGATCGTTACGAAAGGGGATAATCAGGACAGCCCGTTAACAATTTTTGTCAATGAGATTTCCCAATCACCCCCATACGCTTTATTACTCCTTAAGAACAAGACACCCTGACCGCCCAACCAAGGAAACCCCGCACATGACCGCCCCGCCACCTGCAGCATCGGCCAAGTCCGTCCCGCCGCGCCGCACGGCCCGCAATCACCGCCCCGGTGGCTTTCACGGCCAGATTGCCGAAGTGGACCTGCGGCTGCTGCGCGTGTTCCGCGTGGTGGCCGAACGGGGCGGCTTTGCAGCGGCGGAAATCGCGCTGGGCAAAAGCAAATCCTCCATCAGCATCGATATATCGGCACTGGAAAGCCGGCTGAACCTGAAGCTGTGCCAGCGCGGGCGCAGCGGGTTCGCCCTGACCGCCGAAGGGCGCATGGTGCTGGAAGCGACCGAGCAGCTCCAGGCTGATATCAGCCGTTTCCAGCAGCGCATCAATGATGCAAGCGGCGTGCTGTCCGGGCGGTTCTGCCTGTATGTGCCCGACAATACGCAGGTCCATGGTGAAACGGCGATTGTCCGCGCGATCGAAACCTTCACCACCCGGCACCCGGACGTGTTCATGGATGTACGCTCCGGCTCGACACGGGATGTGGAATTCGCGGTGCTGAACGGGCAGGCCACGGCGGGTATCACGCTTTACCCCCATCACCAGCCGGACATGCAGGATACCACCCTGTTTACCGAGCGCCTGAACCTGTATTGCGGCCAGCGCCATCCCCTGTTCGCCATGGCGGAATCCGACATCACGCTGGAACTGCTGGCGGCGCAGAACATGGTGCAGGTATCGGACGCGGCGCAGTCGCCCCGGTGGAACCAGATCCGTGAACAGATGGTCTTTACCGCCACGGCGGAAAATGTTGATTCGCGCGCCCTGCTGATCCTGACCGGCAATTATATCGGCTTCCTGCCCGAACCCTTCGCCCAGCCGCTGGTGCGCGAAGGACTGCTGCGCCATATCAGCTTTGACGACCTGCACCTGATCACCAGCTTCCATTTCCTTGTCCGTTCCTCGCCCGAAACAGGACTGATGGTGGAAACGTTCCGGACCATTCTTGAAAATGCGTGCTAGGATTCCGCCCACGGGCTTCAGCCCCGCCGGCCACCCCGGCCATGGAGTAGCGTTTTCATGACCTTCCCCCGCCGCCGCGCGTTCGTACGGCAATGCCTGCGCGTTGTGGCCGGTCTTGCCCTGATTGCGGTTCCCATGCTGTCCGCCCGCGCTGCGGACGCGCCGGATTTCGTGCGTGATGGCACGCTGGCCGTATGCACCAACCCGACATTGCCCCCCATGACATTCGTGAACGGGACGGACACCACGGCCATGGCGGGGGTGGATCTGGATCTGGCGCAGGCACTGGCGAATTACTGGAAGGTAAAGCTGGTCACGACGCCGATGGATTTTGTCGGGCTGTTCCCCAGTCTGGCGGCGCAGCGCTGCGGCATGGTGATCAGCGGGCTTATCAAACTTCCGGCGCGGGAGCGGAATTTCGACGCCATAAGCTATCTGGATACCGCACTGGTTGTTGTCGCGCGCGCGGGCACGCCCCCGATCACGTCAATGGCCGACCTGTCGGGCCGGACGGTTGCCGTGCAGTCGGGCACCAGCTATGCGGCCCGCATCGCACGGGAAGACGAGGCCCTGCTTGCCGCCGGGCGTGCGCCCATCACGATCCAGCAGTACCCGACCGAGGACGCGGTCGTCCAGCAGGTGCTGATCGGGCGCGTCTTTGCCTTCGCCAGTCAGGATGTGGAGCTTTATTACCGGCAGAAGCAGCTCCACGGTAAAGTCAGCGTCATCCTGCGATCGGATTATCCGGAGTACCGGCATTTCGCGGTCTATATCCGCAAGAACGCCCATGACCGCGAGAGCGTGGAAGCCGCCATCGGGACGCTGGACGCCAATGGTACTCTAGCGACCATCCGCAAGAAATGGGGCATCGGCACCAGCAGCACGCAGGCCTTTGCCCAGACAGGGCATGTGCCCGCCTTCCGCTGGGACACATTTTTCGCGGCGCTGACATCCCCCGCCTTTGCCCGGGGGGCGCTGATTACGCTGGCGGTTGCGGTCCTGTCGCATATCACCGCCATTGTCATCTCCATTCCCATGGCCATGGCGCTGAACGGGCGGGACAGCATCCTCAAGGTCGTGCTGCGGGCCTATGTCTCGATCTTCCGCGGCGCGCCGACGCTGTTGCAGCTTCTGTTCATATGGAACGCGCTACCGCAGTTCTTTCCCATATTCCGGGAGGAATGGTTTACCCCCTTCCTTGCAACATGGCTGTCGCTGTCGGTCAATGAATCCGCCTATCAGGTGGAAATCAACCGCGCCGCCCTTTCCGCCGTGGACAAAGGGCAGGAACAGGCCGCCGACGCGCTGGGCATGAACCGGCGGCAGGTCTATTTTCACGTCATATTCCCGCAGGCCCTGCGCATCGCCCTGCCGCCAACCATCAATGAATTCATCAACCTGCTGAAAACGACATCACTCGCTTCCGTCATCTCGCTACAGGAACTGCTGTCGGTGACACAGATTGAGGTTGCGCGTACGTTTGAATTTACCGAATATTACGCAGCAGCCCTGGTCTATTATCTGGCGATGGTCTTCTTCTTCCTCTTTGTGCAAAAACGGGTTGAACGGCGCTTTACATGGGCTGACCGGCACAGGGCATCCGCCAATGTACCCTGATCCGGATACTGACCCTTCCATCATGATTTCGGTGCGCAACCTGAGCAAGCTTTACAAGGATTTCATTGCGCTCAACCGGCTGAACTTCGATGTGAAGCGGGGGGAGAAAATTGTCATTCTCGGGCCGTCCGGATCGGGAAAATCCACGCTGATCCGCTGTTTCAACCGTATCGAACCCCATTCCAGCGGCAGCCTGACCATAAACGGCCAGATCATCAACGATCATACCAGCCTGCCCCGCTTACGCGGCATGGTGGGGATGGTGTTCCAGAATTATAACCTGTTTCCGCATCTCAGCGTTCTGGATAACTGCACGCTGGCCCCCCGTCTGGTGCGCAGGACCAGCCGACACGATGCCGAGGACATGGCCCGGCGTTTCCTTACACAGGTCAACATACTGGAACAGGCCAATAAATACCCGATCCAGCTTTCCGGTGGGCAGCAGCAGCGCGTGGCCATTGCGCGTGCCCTGTGCATGCGGCCCGACGTGATGCTGTTTGATGAACCGACGGCGGCCCTTGACCCGGAAGCTATTTCCGGGGTGGTCAGCATCATCAACGATCTGGCGGCGCAGGGGATTACAACCCTGTGCGTAACCCACGAAATGGGCTTCGCGCGGCATATCGCCGACAGGATCATTTTCATGGATCAGGGCTGCATACTTGAAATCACCCCGCCCGATGCGTTTTTCACCAATCCCCGCACGGAACGGGCCCGCGTCTTTCTGGACCAGATGATCCGATGCTGAACATAGCGGCATGACTGGTGGCAAGAGCGGTTCCTGAGCGCGCCGTCTGCCGCATATATGATCCACGGAAACTGGACGCCATACAGTCCGGTATTATACCCTACCGGACGAATATACAGGATTTTCCATGACCCTCTCTCCCCCTACGGAACAGTCCCTGCGTGAAGAACTGGCCGCGGCTTACCGCCTGATTGCCCATTTCGGTATGACGGACCTTGTCTATACGCATCTGTCCGTTCGCCTGCCGGGGGATCGGCATGAATATCTGGTCAATCCCTATGGCTTCCTGTTTGAGGAAATCACGGCAAGCTCACTCGTCATTGTCGATGCGGATGGCCGCCCGCGACAGCAGACATCCTATCCCATCAATCCCGCGGGTTTTGTCATCCATTCGGCCATTCACCGCAGTCGCCCCGATGCGGCCTGCGTCATGCACACCCATACCGTGCCGGGTATGGTCGTGGCGGCACAGGACCATGGTATCCTGCCCCTGAACCAGATCAACATCGAGTTTTATGGCAGTGTCGGCTTCCATGCCTATGAAGGGATCGCGGCAGATGACAATCTGAGCGAACGTAAACGGCTGGTCCGCGATCTGGGCAACAGAAATGCCCTGATCCTGCAAAACCATGGCCTGCTTACGGTTGGCAGCACTATCGCACAGGCATTTTACCGTATGTACTATCTGGAACAGGCATGCCGTATCCAGATCGCAGCACAGGCCACGGGTGTACCGCTCAATATGCCGTCGGAAGAAAAAATCATGCGGACGAAGGCCCAGTTCGATGACGATCCCGATCAGGGCCAACTGATCTGGCAGGCACTCCGCCGCAAGCTTGACCGGGAGCAGCCTGATTACAAAAACTGACGACTGACGCAAGGCGCCACCCCGCACAGCCTGCGGAAGCATTCATGCAGGCCGTGCGGGGCACGGTCAGATGAACCGACAGTATTTTTCAAATAATGCCCGCAGGTTTATTTCTGATATTTTTTTCAGAACACGTTGCCCTGTCTGAGCGCCTGCTCCAGACCTGAAACAGGGAATTACCCGTTCCGCGCCTGCGAACATCTTCAATAGCCGCGTTGAGCCTTCAGCATCCTTTTCCAGAAGACTCCTTACCCATGCCCTTGACTGTACAGTTCCCCAACCTGCTTCTGTGGGGTTTCACATATCGCTCGTGTGATAGTTGATGAAATAGTTCAGTTCAGGCGTAGTGCTACCATGCCTTACGGAAAGACGGGCGGCGCACTGAATGAGGTTGTTGGGCGTCATGCAGTTTCCGACCACGACCTTCGCATCCGGTATGCGGGGACTCCATACTCTGGAGATACGATATTTCTGGCTTTCGGGAGCGGTTTCCTGCATCGTTATGTCAACGGGACCGTTCGTGGTGTCAAACCGGATTGTCACGGAGCCATCAGGTTCGGGACGCCGCGCAGCAGACTCACACCGTATCCAGGTACCATCACTAACCACCCGGTCATGCAGTTGAACCGCCATATAACCGTAAGGATGCGCGACTTCCTCAACCGCCTGAACCGGCCCCCTGCTCATATGTGAGGTTGGCAGGCAGTAACCTTCGATCGGATCGTTAAACGGCCGGGTCGAAGCATGGTCGTCACCATTGGGGTCCTGCTCCTCGTGCTCGGCTTCTTCCTGCGCGTCGTGGACCAACTGAGCAGTCTGCGCCCCGGCTGCCACAATCAGCTTATGGTCAGGCGCGACAATGCAGTCGATAGCAAATAAACCCGTCAGTGCAACCGCACCCCTGAAAACAACCTTTCTGAACCCCGACATATCAATACTCTTCTATTTCGGTATTAAAGTTTAATATTTCTGTATGCCAAACCAATACTCAATATACCGGCCTCCAGAACAAATAAAAAACACGGCAACCAATCCGGGCACCTTTAGTCCACAATGTCTAAAATGGCAATGAAGAAATCACATGATAATCATCGGACAATTATATTTGATTTTCTAATAAATCAGATGCGTCTAGAACGATCTGCCCGGTAGACATACGGGCGTTACCAGCATGCAACCGATAATCATCCACTATGGACGCGGCACTATATCGCAACCGCATTGGAATTTGGTGGCCCGCCCTCCCTGTCTAGTTTGAGAAACAGGAAGATATTCATAATAAGCCCGGATATCGGCATGGATGCCTGCGGCTCTCATTCTTTCTGCGATGGTTTCATCGTAAATTTGATGCCGCTGTCCTGTACCGGGTGGCATGTCATGATCCCGACACCGCCATGGAAAAGACCATGCCAATGCTTTAAAAGGCACCGGAAGCGCCTGCGCGCGGGATGACCAGAGTTGAGGCCAGCGGACATTGAATTACAGACATAGCTATCATGCGGGCAATTTTGCCGATGTCATGAAACATGCCCTGGTAACGGCATTAATTGAAAACCTCTGCCGTAAGCCCTCACCTTTTTCGGTTCTGGACACCCATGCTGGCATCGGGCTGTACGATCTGTCTGGCCCCCAGGCCCAGTCAACGGGAGAATGGCGCGAGGGGATCGGCAGACTGCTTCAGCTTCCTGAACAGGCGCCCGACTTGGCCGCCGTGCAAAACTGGCTGGACATTGTGCGGACCGTCATCCGTGAACATGAAGGGCAGATTTTCTATCCCGGTTCGCCTGACCTCGTCGCGCGCCTGCTGCGCCCCGATGACAGCCTGACCTGCTGCGAACTTCACCCGGAGGATCAACTGAGCCTGAAGCGTCTGTTCCGCCGCAATCGCGGCGTATCTGTTCACGCACGCGATGGCTACGAGGCGATTACAGCACTCCTCCCCCCAAAAGATGCCCGGCGGGGACTGGTGCTGATCGACCCTCCCTTTGAACGGAAAGACGAATTTTCCCGACTGGCCAATGCCATCATGACGGCACGCCGCCGCTTTGCCACCGGCATTGTCGCTGCATGGTATCCCATCAAGCATCGTGCGCCTGTGCGCGCCTTCTTCAATACGCTGAAGGATGCGGGGCAGCGCAATCTGCTGTCTGTGGAACTTACGATACGCCCGCCCCTTGACCCGACACGACTGAATGGCAGCGGCATGCTGATTGCAAATCCGCCCTTCCAGTTTGACGAAACCGCCCGGAATATCCTGACGCCCTTATGTAAGCATATCGGCATGGGGGAGACGGAAGCCGTTATCGACTGGGTAGTACCCCAATAATACTTTCAATCATTTACCATTGCGCAGTATCCCCTGCCTGACATGGCATGCAGGCAGGGGCCGTTTTTTTAAACGCCAACCATCACGTCGGACGCCTTGATAAGGGCGGTGGCGTTTTCACCCACCGACAGCTTCAGATCATCCACGGCTTCGTTGGTGATGGACGCGGTGATGATGTTGCCGCCACCGATATCAATGCTTACATGCGAAGTCGTGGCGCCTTTTATGATTTCAACGATCTTGCCAGCAATCTGGTTACGTGCACTGATTTTCATTTTATTCCCACTCCTTCAATATCCACAGACTATACATGCGGATATTATTGATATAGCTTTCAGACAGCCATACAGTCAGATTATCAACATAATGACTTCAAGGCAAAATCATACCAACCATGGAGCCTGACCGGTACGCCAGACATCGACCGGATCAGACTTTATCATCATGATCCGCCGGTTCCGGTCGTATTTACAAGAAGCGGTTCCATTACCGCGCGCAGGCCATGGGACAGAACCGCAAACCATCAATACAGACACGCCCTGCACGGCAAACTGACATACCCTTTTTATCCGCCTGATAATGCTGGTCTCTTGCTTTCATGGCATGGGCCATGCAGTGTTTATCCGGGCAGGCGATCGCCAGATGGGACAGAGCAGAGGACTGATGCAAAAAATCTCGTTGGCAGCGGGCGGGCTGGTTATGGCCTTGATACCAGTTATGACAGGGAACGTTCCGGCCATGGCGTCCACAGCTACGCTCCTTACGGGAGAAGACATGCCAGCTACCCGCACGAAGGCAGTGGTCGCAGCCGCCCAATCCTTTCTTGCAACCTTTGACGCGGCGGGTCGGGCAAAGGTGCAGTTCCCCTTCAAAATACAGAAATCAGGCAGTCTGGCCCGCTTCCGCCGCAGCGCACCGGGGCAGCCTGTCCAGCCCGTAACAGATGCACAGGCGAGCGCCCCCACCGCTCGCGGGCCGGGCATGGGCCCGCCGGGGGGCTTTATCGGGGAACGCTACGGTGACGCGGTATGGTCCAATTTTCCGGTCAGCGACGTGCTACGCCCCGGTCTGCAGATGGGGCAGTTAAATCCGATCCAGCACGCGGCGGCCCTGCACCTGCTACAGACAGTGCTGAGCCCGCGGGGATACCAGAAAGTGCTGGATATCATGGGGGCGGATCAGGCGCTGTCGGATGAAGGAACGCCTTTCGCTTCTGGCCGGTCGGTCTATACCATCGCGATTTTTGGCGAACCGGACGCGGCAAAGCCATGGATGGTGCAGTTCGGTGGCCATCATCTGGGACTCAATATCGTGATCGACGGGGTTCATGGCGTCATGACGCCCACCCTGACCGGCGCGCAGCCGGCGGTCTATCAGGCAGATGGGAAAACCGTGCGCGTTCTGGCGGGGGAAAACGACCGCGCCTTCGCCCTGCTGGATGCGCTGGATGCCACGCAGCGCCAGCAGGCCATCCTGCCCTACAAGGTGGAAGACCTTGTTCAGGGGCCGGGGCATGATGGCGAGACAATCATTCCCGAAGGGATAAAAGGGTCTGCCCTGACTGCCACCCAGAAAGACCTACTGATGGGTATAATCGGGGAATGGGCGGGAATCATAAACGATGCCTATGCCGCCCCCCGGCTAAAAGAAATCAGGGAGGATCTGGACAGCACATGGTTCGCGTGGAGTGGTCCCACCACCCATGCGCCGGGGCGTAACGGATCGTCCTATTACCGGATACAGGGGCCGCGGCTACTTATCGAATTCTCGCCGCAGGGTGTGGGCGATGATCCCACCATGCATGTGCATACGGTCTATCGTGACCCAACCAACAGCTATGGCAGCCGGTACACCCGGCCATGAGACACGGCTGGTCGCTGCTGGTGGCGGCCATCGGGTTCATGGCCGCCATTGGACCCGCCCGCGCGCACAGGCTGGATGAATATATGCAGGCCACAGTCATTGACGTGGCACGCAGGCACATCACCGTCACCGTGCGCCTGACACCGGGGGTTGATGTGGCATCGGGTGTCATCCGCCAGATTGACAGCAACGCGGACGGCATCCTGTCCGCGCAGGAGCAGAAGCGCTATACGGACCGGGTCAGACAGGGCCTGCAACTGGACCTGAACGGCCATCCCCTTTCCCTGACCGTTGCGGAAACCCTGTTTCCCCCTGTCACGACCATGCAGACGGGGAACGGCACGATCATCCTGCGTCTTGATGCGAATGTGGAACTGATACCGGGTTCGTATCAACTGGTTTATGCGAATCATGGTGTCGGGACCGATACGGTATATCTGGTCAATGGCCTGCTGCCCCATGATCCGGCCATTCATATCCAGCAGCAGCGGCGCTCCCCCGATCAGGCATCTTACGGTCTGGATTTCAGCGTCAGCCGATAACAACACGGCAACAATGTTGCCGAAAAGGAACAAATCCAGAAATAGGATAATAATCCTGACGCTGTTAGAATATACCTTCGTTAGCTATGGGCATCAGGGATGATGCATAGACGAAATCGGTATTCTCAAGATAAATTACCAGAACATTTTCCTATTTATAACAAATAGAACCATTTTTGTATTGTTTTAATATTTATAGTAAACAATTTCTGTAACACTCTGTTCAGAAATATATTTACAAAATATGAACATTAACCTTGCGTTCATAATTTTACTGCGTTACCCGATACTCTCATTAATGTGTTCGCCGAAGATGATCAGAAACGGCCCCAGCACGATCTGATCGCAACGGATACCGGCAAGTGACCCATCATGGCCGCCTTATGGTGACGGTGATGATGGGTTGCGATCCTGCCCCGAGCATTCGAAACCTTTTTCGGAGTGTCTCATGCCACACCCGCACCGCACGACCGCGGCAGACAGAACCCAGGCCGATATCCGTGCCGTCAGCGAACGGCTGGATTTCATGCAGCTTTCCCCGCAGGACTGCATGGCGATCCGCTCGCTCAAGGACATGCTGCAGCGCGAACTGCCTGTCGCACTGGACCAGTTCTACGCGCAGGTGCGCAAGACACCGGAAATGATGAGATTTTTCTCATCCGAAAAGGATATTGATACCGCAAAAAGCGCGCAGGCCGTGCATTGGGACAATATATCCAACGGCGACTTCAGTCAGGATTATGCCCGCAGGGCACAGACGGTTGGCACCGTGCATGCGCGTATCGGACTTGAACCCCGGTGGTATATGGGCGGTTACGCCATCATCCTTGACCACCTGATCAAGGCCGCCGTCAGGGAAGTATTTCCCAAACGCCGCCTGTTCGCCAATGCCACCATGAGTAGTGAAGAATTCGGCCACACGCTGGGCAGTCTGGTAAAGGCTGTGGTTCTGGACATGGACCTCGCCCTTTCCGTCTATATGGACGAGGCGGAAAAAGCCAAGCTTGCCGGTCAGGCGGCGGCCATTGCCGCTGAACAGGGTCTGGTATGTGAAAGCTTTGGCAAGGCCATGGCGGAAGTCGCGGACAGGAACCTGACCAGCGAGATCAATACAGCCCTGCCGGAAGCGTACCATCCGCTACGCGCCGATTTCAATAATGCGATGGGTACCCTGCGCCAGTCGCTGCAATCCGTGGCCCAGGTTACAGCGTCGATTGACGTTGCCATCCGGGAAATCAGTTGCGCCACCGATGACCTGTCGCGCCGTACTCTCCAGCAGGCGGCATCGGTCGAAAAATCGGCTGCAGCCCTTGACCAGATCACCGCCACCGTCCGTTCCACCGCGCAGCGTGCCGAGGAAGTGGGCATGCTGGTGGACCGTTCAAAGACAGGTATCGAGCAGTCGGAAACCATTGTTCATCAAGCCATCGCCAGCATGGGGGCAATCGAGCAGTCGTCCGGTTCCATTGGCAGCATTACCGATGTCATGGACGAAGTGGCCTTCCAGACCAATATTCTGGCGCTGAATGCAGGCGTGGAAGCAGCCCGTGCGGGCGATGCGGGCAAGGGGTTTGCGGTTATCGCCGCTGAAGTCCGCGTTCTGGCCCAGCGTTCCGCCGATGCGGCGCGGGAAATCAAGGCGCTGATTGCAAAATCCCGGGAGGAGGTCAGATCCGGTGTGGCGCTGGTCGGGGAAACCGGCAAGGCGCTCAAGACAATTATCACCGACGTTGCCGAGATCAACAGGCATATATCCGTCATTGTAGAAGCATCCACCGAGCAGGCCGCCGCATTGCAGGATGTAAACGCCGCTGTCAGCACCATAGACCATAACACGCAGCAGAATGCAGCCATGGTGGAACAGACCTCGGCCGCAGGTCGCAGCCTTGCCACCGAGGCTGAACAACTCAATACGCTTATTGAGTCCTTCACCCTTCAGGCCAATCCAGAAGTATGGGCGGGAAAGGACACGCCGCATCCCATACCCACGCAACCGGTTGCCGCACTGGATACTGTTCCATCCGGTGCGTACAGGCTTGAGACTGCTCAATAGAACCGGGTTGTGTCGTCCAGTTAACGCATGGCGGTAATGGCGCTGCACACCCGCCCGACCTGTGGTCTTTAAGGGGAAGACGCCCTTTATTCGCCCGGTTCGGTTACCGGGCCAGCATCCACTGACGGGGCGTTACAGGGCGGGCTTTGCGGGATCGGACCGCCGATCCCGACAACACAGGCATGATGCGCCAGAGCACCGATCACGCTGAAAACAGGGTTATTGAGGGCACCTGAACACGCGGGCAAACGGATCATGGATAATACATCAGTGACTGGACACCGGGCAGCCATCGAAGATCAGTTGTCTGGTCCCGTGCGGTCAGGGCTGTCGTGCATAACAGTCTGACCCAGACCGGCCTGCCGCGCTATGGATGACCGCCGTATTGCGTAATTTGGTGCGACCATGGGATAATGTTGCGGCAATCCCCACCGTTTACGGTATTCATCTACTGTCATGCCATGGAAAGTACGCAGGTAGCGTTTCAGCATCTTGCGCCTGACGCCATCTTCCAGACAAATAATATATTCCGGAAAAACTGACCGGTTAACAGGAACAGCAGGTTTCTTTTGGGATTCCTTTTCGTGTTCTACCGAATGAGCGCCGTTCAGGGCATCGTAAACGGATTTGACCAGCTTACCCATATCCTGCACCGGTATTTTATTATTACTTATATATGATACAACGATCTTTACCGTTCGCTTCAGAAGATCATGATGACCATCAGGAAACGCAGGACAGGACTCAGGCATTGACTGCTCCATTTATGGATTTTTTAAGTAGTTTTATTTTTTGGAAACTATACCGGCAGGGGTGATCCAAAAGCCGGACTTAAGTCTGCAATCTGGAAACTGACATCGATAAACCGCCTGTAACGCGTGCTTCGACTAATAGAAACTGCGCTGCCATTTCCCAGCCTGCGTCAAAGTTGCCGTCGCTACGAATGTGGCGTGCGGGAACGAGGGCCATGATACGGTGCCCTTGGCTGTCTCACAGTTGCCATGCCGGGTCATTTTCATATGAATATTACGATCCCCCTATTCCTGAATGACCAGAAAGAGGGGGAGTCTTTATTTTATAGAAATATCGATATACTACATGACAAGGTGCTTTCCACCGCAGAACAGCGTCTGCTCATCATGACGCGCAATCGCGATAAGGGTCTGGTTCATCTTTTCAGCCGTGCGGAAGGCGCGATGTGTCGGGGCTGAAATTGCGACCACTACTGCAATACCAGCCCGCACCGTCTTGAGCGCCATTTCAAATGAATACCGGCTCGTAAGCAGACAGAAGCCATCGTTGAAAACTTCAGGATGGCAGACACGCACACCAATCAGCTTGTCCAGCGCATTGTGCCTTCCCACATCTTCACGGATCATATGAATATTGCCGCTATTATTTGCCCATGCAGCCGCATGGACCATACGTGTCGCTGCATTCAGCGTCTGCCATTTGCGCAGTTCATGTAGCGCATTGCGTATTGCCGTTACGGACAGGCGGGGACCATCCCCAAACGGTGCGCCCGCCACGGCGTCGCAGGCCGGTACTGTTTCGCTCCCGCATATGCCGCAACTGGAATGACCAGTCTGCATGCGGACATTCCGGCGCATGAGGCGCGTCAACGCCCTTCCCTTTATGAAAATATCAAGGGTCAGACCATCTTCCGCCGGTACAACATCCACCGAGCGGATTTCCGCAGGCGAACTGACGATCTGTTCGGTTATGCAGTAGCCGTAGGCAAAATCTTTCAGGTCTGCTGGCGTCATCATCATCGTGCCGTACGGAAACATTCCGTTGAACATGAGGCTGACCGGCACTTCCTCAGCCACATTCAGACTGAATTTTTCATCTGGACAGGACAGGGAAGCAACATCTAACGGATAGAAAAGAGCGGACATTACGGCAGCCTCAGGCAGTCACGTGGGCACTGTTCAATGGTCAGCGGGTGTGGCAGGGCACCCATTCGGTTACACCGGTGGCGTAATGCTCTTTTTTCCATATCGGGACGCGCTGCTTGATCTCATCAATAATGTAGCGACATGCATTGAATGCGGCGTCGCGGTGTGCCGCAGCCACGCCAATCCATACCGCCGTTTCCCCTACGGACAGATAGCCGGTCCGGTGCATGGCTGTTGCATGACAGATTGCGAAACGCTGTTTTGCCTCCTGCACGATCGCCTGCCCTTCCGTCCGGGCGAGTGGCACGAACGCACTGTAATCAATGCCAGTAACAGCACGCCCGTCATTGGTCTGCCTTACCCACCCTTCAAAGGCGCAGAACCCGCCCGCTTCGGGGACAAGAATTTCCCTGCGCAGGGTGGTGATATCCACCGGCGCATCCGCCACGATAAAGTCGCTCATCCGCCAGTAACCGGCGGAATAAAGACAACATGATCCCCATCACGAAGCGGCTGCTCCCATGGGGAGAACGCCGCATTAATGGCGACACGCATGCAGGCGGGTTCCAGCGCAAAGCTGTATACATCACGCAGTTCATCATACAGGGCGGCTGCCGTAGGGGCCGATGTCGTGCGTATTTCATGCGCCCGCCCCGCGGCGTCCTGCAATTGCGCGAAATACTGCAGATCTATATTCAGCATTTTACTTCCTGTTTGTTGGGCACAAGGTAGCATGACATCCGGACCCGTTCGGTCGGGCATGTTTATGGTTCCTTGTACCCCTGTTTTATTCAGATCAGTCAGGCGGGTATTTGAACGGGCGAATATCTTCTCACCTCATCCCCCGATATAATGCATTTCTATTTTCTCCCGACGGGATAGTTGTTCCTCGCCGTGTGGTGATATGCGATGACGCGCCCGTTCCTCACTGTAGCGATCCGTCCGCTGTCGCCATATCCGTGACAGGATGGTCCGCAACTGCTGGTCGCCTTCGGCATCACCGGCGCTGTCACGCAAAAGCGCACGAAGATCCGTGCCAGTCGTTGCGAAAAGACAGGTGTAGAGCTTCCCGTCTGAAGACAGGCGCGCACGGGAGCATGCTCCACAAAACGGCGCGCTGACTGATGAGACGAACCCGATCTCGCCCGCCCCATCGACGTAGCAATAGCGGCGCGCCACTTCACCACGATACCTGGGCGGCAACGGTTCAAGGGGCCAGAGGGCTGCAATACGCGCGCGCAGTTCGCCTGAGGGCACGACATCGGCACGGTCCCACCCGTTGCGATTTCCAACGTCCATATATTCGATAAGGCGGACTGCAACGCCAGTATGACGGAAGCGTGCAAGGATATCCGGCACACCCGCGTCATTCACGCCCCGCTGGACCACGGTATTGATCTTGACGCCGCCTTCAAATCCGGCGGCACGGGCGGCATCAACGCCCTTCAGCACGGCAGACAGTTCCCCCCTGCCGCCGCTCATATGGGCGAATACGGCTGGATCAAGACTGTCGAGACTGATCGTCACACGCCGCAGTCCCGCCTGGTGTAACGCTGGCGCAAGGCGTGGCAGCAGGATACCATTGGTTGTCAGGGCGACGTCCTCAATGCCCGGCAGGGCGCGCAGGCGACTGACCAGATCAGGCAGGCCGGGCCGCAGCAGGGGTTCCCCACCGGTCAGCCTTATTTTCGTGACACCCAGTTCCGCGGCGATACGCGCCACCCGTTCGATCTCGTCAAAATCCAGCCGTTCCCCGGAACCAAGAAACCGGAAGGCTTCATGATAGGTGGCTTCCGGCATGCAGTAGGGACACCGGAAGTTGCACCGGTCCATAACCGAAATGCGCAGGTCACGCAGCATGCGGCCATGCCTGTCGACAGGCGGCACGGGACTGACCGACCGGCTGCTGTTCTCGTCATTCATGGCCCCCTGCCCTGTCAGCCCGCAATCCGGATTGCAGGCGCGGATGCAACACTTTCCACCACCTTTACCGGAATGGATTTCGCCGCGGGCGTTCCGCTGATCCCGTCAAAGTAATCCAGCGGCAGCAATGGATTCAGTTCCGGGTAATATCCCGCAATGGCGCCGCGCGGCATCGGGTAATCAAGCACGTTCAGGCCATCGACATACCGCCTGACCCCGTCATCGCTGTAGGTTTCCAGCCCGATCACATCACCATTCGCCAGGCCGCGTTCGGCCATGTCATCCCTGTTCATGAAGATGACAAGACGGGTATTGTACACCCCGCGGTAACGGTCGCTGTTGCTGTAGATGGTCGTATTGTACTGATCGTGCGAACGGATGGTCGCCAGACGCAGCATGGCCGTATCCCTGACCGGCATGTTGACTTCCAGCCCCGGCAGCACGAGGAAATTCGCCTTGCCATTGGGCGTCTGCCATACGCGGCGACGGGGCGGGATATCAAGGTGCAGCCCATGCGGATTTTTGATCCTTTCGGAAAAATCCGCATAGATTTCAGGATAAACCTCGGCAATCTTGTCCCGGATCAATGTGTAATTGACCATATAATCCGCCCATGGCGTGCGGGAGGCGGGCAGCGTCGCCATGGCCATGCGGCAGACGATCTCCGTTTCCGGCCGTACATGTTCGGTCACGGGTTCGAACACACCACGCGATGCCGTGACATTCGCCATGGCGTCCTCAATGGTCACGAACTGCTCGCCCGCTTCCGTGCGGATGATTTCCGAGCGGGCGACAACCGGCAGGATGAGCGCATCCTTGCCATGCACCAGATGCCCCCGGTTCAGCTTGGTCGCCACGCCAACCGTCAGGTTGAGGTTGCGCATGGCGGCATAAGAACGGTCCGTGTCCGGCACGGCGCGGATGAAATTGCCACCCATGCCGAAGAACACCCTGGCGGTGCCCGCTTCCATGGCCTCGATCGCTTCCAGCACGTGATGTCCATGTTCACGCGGCGGTTCAAACCCGAAGGCGTCACGCACGCGGTCCAGATAGGCATCGGTCGGTTTTTCGTCGATGCCAACCGTGCGGTCGCCCTGCACGTTGGAATGGCCACGGATCGGCGCGATACCGGCGCCGGGCTTGCCGAAATTGCCGCGCAGCAGAAGCAGGTTCGCCACCTGCTGCAGCAGGCGTGAGCCTTCCTGATGCTGCGTAAGCCCCATACCGTAACAGATGATCGTGGCATTGGACTTCATGTAGATATCCGCAATCCGGCGGATCTGGTCCTCGGCTATGCCCGAAATACGGGTGATGTCCGCCCAGCTACACCCCATGACATCATCACGCAGGGCTTCCAGGCCTGCCGTGTGCTCACGGATGAAATCAAGATCCAGCACCTTCTCGCCACGGGCTTCCGCCTCAAAAAGCGCCTTCATCATGCCCTTGAAGATGGCCAGATCGCCGCCGATGCGCACATGCACGAATTCGCTGGAAATGGGGGTTGAACCAAACGTGCCCATCTGAAGCACGTCCTGCGGTTCGGTAAAGCGGATCAGCGCGCGTTCGGGCATCGGGTTGATCAGGACAATCGGCACGCCGCGTTTACGGGCTTCGACCAGATTTGTCATCATCCGGGGGGAATTGGTGCCTGTATTCTGCCCTATGACGAAAATCGCCTCTGCGTGCTCGAAATCGTCCATGACGATCGTGCCCTTGCCAATACCGATGGCGGGCGGCAGGCCACGGCTGGTCGGCTCATGGCACATGTTCGAACAGTCGGGGAAGTTGTTGGTCCCGAACTCACGCACGAATATTGCATAAAGAAACGCGGTCTCGTTCGCGGTGCGGCCCGATGTATAGAACTCCGCCTGATGCGGGCTGTCGAGGGCGCGCAGGTGCTGACCGATCAGCGCGAACGCATCATCCCACGCCACCGGCACGTAACGGTCGCTTTGTGCGTCATAGCGCATCGGCTCGGTCAGGCGGCCCTGCATTTCCAGCCAGTAATCGCTTTTCTGCATCAGTTCGGTGACGGTGTATTTTTCAAAGAACTCCCGCGTCACACGTCCCTTTGTGGCTTCATGCGCCAGAGCCTTGGCCCCGTTTTCACAGAACTCCAGCGTCTTGCGATGGTCGGGGTCAGGGAATGCACAGCTGGGGCATTTGAAACCGCCCGGCTGGTTCATGGACAGCAGCCCGCGTGACCCCTTGACCAGCACGCTCTGTTCCATCAGCACTTTCGCGGTCGCCCCTGCCGCACCCCACCCGCCAGCCGGATGATGATAGGGTCTGTATTCAGGCGTTTTTTCGTTGCTCATGATCTCAACCCTCGTGGCTTATTCAGTTGGGCATGCGTGTGTGGCCACGCGATACGGCTGTCGGATTGGGGGAAGCACCTGCGTCATGCAGCAGCCCGGCATGCGGTTGCAGCAGGCCGAACTCCAGCATTGCGGGCACGAAATTTTCGTTTTCATGCTTCGAGCGGGCAAGCTTCACCAAAGCAAATCGCTGGAGTGGTTGCAGGGTTGCCCATTGCGCAGCCGTAGGCGGCGCGACCCCATCAGCCTGTGCCTGGGTCTTTACGGTATCGGGCATCCGGTCCGCATCACGCCAGGCTTCCAGCCCACGGCTTGCAAGCGGGCGCAACGGTTCGTCACTGCGGGTTGCGATCAGGTGCGCGACCAGTTCGCGGTAGGTTGCCTGTTCGGGCGCGGTTTCGCACGGCAGGTCGGCAAGCTGGCCCCTTTCGTCGCGCGTAAACCGGCTCCACTGACGCAGGCTCAGTTTGATGCCGACAATATCAAGCTTCTGCCGCGCGATCATTGGAATGCACCGCAGGGACCCTGCAAAATCACGTTCAAAGTCGAAAAGCATTGAACCATATCCCTTATTGGAGGGAGGAAAATGTCGGGCGGTCACACCGCCCGGTTTATCTGGGAACGATCAGGTGAAGCAGGGACGCCGCCCCGAAAAATACAGTGGTGCTCAGCGACCAGATCGCAACGAACCATGCGATCCGGGCACCGGTACGCGGGGGTGCGTCATCTCCGTTCCCATGGACAATCTCAGTGATACCCATCGGTTTCCGTCACCTTTCCGCGAAAGACGTGATAGGAATAGATCGTGTAGGTCAGGATGATCGGCAGCAGGATGGCGGTGCCGATCAACTGGAAGAACTGGCTGGATGGCGGAGAAGACACATCCCACAACGTCAGGCCCGGCGGCACGGCATAGGGCCACAGCGTAATCCCGAGACCGGACAGGCACAGGAAGAACCAGCCCAGCGCACACAGGAACGGCCCCCTGGAATGTCCTCTGCGCAGCCCGATGGCAAACAGGACGGCCAGCACGGCAACCAGAACCGGCACGGGAGCGACAAACAGAATGTTCGGCCAGTCGGTCCAGCGGCGCAGGTAAGGCGCGTGCAGCAGCGGCGTCCACAGGCTTACCGCCACGATGCCGAGGAACAGCCCCACAGCCAGCCGGGCAGCCCAGCGGCGGCATGATGCTTCCAGCACGCCAGTGGTGCGCCAGATCAGCCATGTCGCCCCCAGCAGGGCATAACCACACATGACCGCCAGGCCACACAGAATGCTGAACGGCGTCATCCAGTCGAGCGGGCCGCCGGCAAAGGCCCCGTCAACGACCCTGATCCCCTGCACCACGCCGCCAAGGATCGCGCCCTGACAGAATGCGGCGATGGCGGAACCTGCCATGAAGCCGACATTCCACACCCCTTCCCTTCCCGTTCCACGTGTCATGACACGGAATTCAAACGCCACGCCGCGAAAGATCAGCGCCAGCAGCATCAGCACGATCGGCAGGTAGAAGGCGGGCAGCAACGTGGCGTATGCGCCGGGGAAAACCCCGTAAAGCACGGCCCCACCCAGTACCATCCATGTCTCGTTCCCGTCCCATACGGGTGCGATGGTGTTGACCATCACATCCCGACGGCCCGGATGACGTTCAAGTGCGAACAGCATCCCGATGCCGAGGTCAAAGCCGTCAAGGACGACATAGATCGAAATGGCGGCCACCAGTATGACGGCCCACACGATGGGGAGCCAGTATGCGAAGTCCATCATGCCTCAGGCTCCTTTGCCAGTAGAGGGGTCAATCACGCCCGGATGCATGCGGGCTGCCAGAATCTCGGGAGCGTGGGCAGGGCTGGCATCATGCTCGCCTTCCTGCGGCGCGCGGCCCAGCATGCGGACGAGAATGCCCATCCCGGAACCGAATACGAGCACGTAAACCACCACGAACGCCGTCATCGAAAACGCCATGGAGGACAGGGCGACGGGTGATACACTGTCAGACGTGCGCAGCAGGCCATAGACCGTCCACGGCTGGCGGCCGACTTCTGTCGTAACCCAGCCGCACAGCAGCGCCAGAAACCCCGCAGGCGCCATGCACAGCGCGACACGGTGGAAAACCGGGCTGGTGAACAGGGTGCTGTTCCGCCGCAGCCACAGGGACCACAGCCCCACCAGCATCATCAGCATGCCGAGGGCGACCATGATGCGGAAAGAGAAGAAGATGGAGGGATCGAAGAACCGTCAATTGATGTGCGTGGCCCGTGATTTCTGGCTTTTGGCGATTTGATTGACGGTTTTTGCGCTGGCATCCGGTCTGCGTTTTGAGCAGATTGGGCGCTGTTATCCGCT
>NZ_JBGLOV010000018.1:0-47693 GCF_041402665.1 Komagataeibacter sp. SM21 | reverse complement strand
GCCGGGCAAGCCGCTCTTCAACGTCAAAAAATCCCGCCTGCTTCATGATCCATACTCCAATCAACGCAAGGAAAATGGAATCACAGAGCAGACCTCAATACCAGAGGGTTTTTCGAACCCTCCAGGTAGCAATCAGTAGAAGAAATGTGGGCGTGTCCTGCATGCTGTTCTGGAAGAAAGTATTTAAAATTATTATTTATGAAAAACCAAAAAAATAGAAATAGAAATAGAAAAAATATTACCAAAACAGATAATCAGAACTCTTTATTGGCTCCAATATGGCGTTCGCATCGGGCCATAAAAAATCCATCAGGACGCATGTTCAAACGAACATGAATCCTGATGAACAATAAAAACAGTAAATATAGATATTGAGCAGCCCGTCCCGTCGTTTCGCGGGAATGGCCGGCCGTACTCCCATATCCGTTCACGCATGGCGTTCGACGCATAGCCCTTGTCCGCTACTACCCACAGGGGAATGGCGGGAAGGCTGTCGAGCATGGCTGGTGCCAGAGGCAGTTCATGAGCCTGTCCAGGGGCCCGCGCAAAACCGAAGGCTTTTCCATGTCCAACAGCGATCACGCAGACTTTTGTGCCATAGCCGCCGCGAGAACGGCCAAGAGCTTCACGATGGTCTCGCTCTTCGAAAGAGGCCCCCTTTTTTTGGGCTCCCGCCGCTTTGTGGTGAGCCCTGATGTTTGTGCCATCCAGAAAAGTCATACCAAGTGCCACGCCCCGTTGTTCCTGAACCAGTTCGAGCAGGCGCTCCCACACACCCGGTTTCGCCCAGCGGATGAAAAGCTGGGCCGCCCGCCACCACGGCCCCAGTTCAGCGGGGATACTCCGCCATTTCGCACCATTCTCGTGACGCCAGAAAATCGATGCTATCGTGCGCCGCAGATCATGTGGCAGCGTCCTGCTTCACGGGCGAACCGCCTCGATCAGAGGTTCCCAGATCGCCCACGTCTCATCCATAAAAGTGCCTGTTCCATCCCTACAATATGAGAAGAATTTCAAGATCTAGGTTCTGTTGACAAAAGGTCTTTTCAGACTGACTTGGACGTGATTCAACGTTGGTCTTTGCGGAGGCCTGTGGATGCGTGGCGACCTGACGGACGAGGAATGGGCGATCATTGGCGGCCTGCTGCCGCCTGAACGTGGCCGTTGGTCACGACCGGCACAGGATAACCGTCTGTTTCTCAATGGAATGCTTTATGTCCTGCGTGTTGGTTGCCCATGGCGGGACATGCATGAGCGCTACGGAAAATGGAACTCGGTCTATGTGTGGTTCCGTCGATGGGCAGAACAGGGCGTCTGGGACGCTCTGCTGGAAACGCTGGTTGAACTCGGTCTGACCGATGACTGGCAGCACATGATCGACAGCACGGTCGTTTGGGCTCACAGCCAGGCGGCTGGCGCAAAAGGGGGACGCATAAGGAAGGCTTTGGTCGAAGCCGCGGCGGCTTTACGAGCAAGAACCACGCCCGTGCTGACGGTCAGGGACGCCCTCTTGGCTTCGACCTGACGGGGGGTGAAGTTTCTGATTATTCCGGCGCTGATGCCCTGATGGACCTGCCGGTCGTGACACCGCGCCGACTTCTGGCCGACAAGGGGTATGATAGTGACAGGATACGAGAGAACCTGCTTTTTCGAGGCATTCTTCCCGTAATCCCACCGCGTTCAAATCGCACAGAGGATATTCCCTGCGACTTCCGTCGTTATCGGGATCGAAACCGTATCGAGCGGATGTTCAACAAACTGAAGCAGTTCCGACGTATCGCCACACGATATGACAAGACAAGAAAATCGTTCCTCGCCTTTCTTAACCTCGCAGCCGTAAAATTGTGGCTACCATCTTTTGTCAACAGAACCTAACAGGCCCTAGATACGATCAGGGCATAATAATACCTGCTATAGCGGCACTCATCAGATTGGATAGCAAGCCGCCCAGCACAGCACGCGCGCTTTTTCGGGCGATTTCCTCACGCCGGTCAGAACACTGACTACCAAAGGCAGCGACGAGCAGACCGAGCGAACTCAGATTGGCAAATCCGCATAGGGCAAAAGAGGCAATGGCCGCTGCCCGTTTTGACAGGCGGCCTGCCTGTATATCGGGCCCCAGATGAAAATAGGCTACAAATTCATTCAGTACGACTTTCAGACCAAGTACGGAACCAACAGCATCGCATTCGCCCGCGGGAACGCCTAGCATCCAGGCAATGGGCGCAAAAATTAAGCCCATCAGATATTCCAGCGACAGCATGGACAAACCGATATGCCCCCCGATACCCTGCAATACGCCGTTGACCAGCGCAATCAGTCCGATACAGGCAACCAGCATGGCAGCTACAGCCACTGCGGTCTGGGCACCTTTCTGCGCACCTTCCATCAGCGCTTCAAAAAACGCGCGATGATAGGCGGCCTGTCCCGCATTGATCGAACTGACTGGCGCGCCAGATGCACGGGGTTCCAGAATCTTGGCAAACATCAGGCCGCCGGGAATAGCCATGAAAGACGCGGCCACAAGGTAACTGGCTGGTATACCCAGCCCGAAATAACCGATCAGTGTCGCCCCGGAAATCGATGCCGTGCCACTGCACATTGTACTCGCCAGTTCGCTCTCGCTCATGGAAGTGAGATAAGGCCCCAAGGCAACCGGTAATTCACTCTGACCCACAAAGATCGTGATGATAGCGCCAAAAGATTCAACAGGCGAGGTACCCGCCAGCCACTGCAGCCCCCGACCAAGCAGTCGAGCGACACCCTGCATAATACCGAAGTGATAGAGAATGGCAATCAGCGCACTGACATAGACAAGGGAAGGCAATACTTGAAACGCAAAAATATAGGATCCGTCAGGAAAGATCTCATGCATCTTCGGCCCGACAAGCGCACCGAACAGGAAACGTGCCCCCTCCCCCCCATAGGACAGGATCTGTGTGACTATGTCCGATATCGCCCGCAGAACAGCCTGCCCGGCAGGTAGGCGCAATACAAGCACCCCGATACCGGCCTGCAACAGCAGACAGGCCCCGATAATGCGCAGGCTGATCTGCTTGCGGTCTGTGGAAAACACCAGACCAATACACATCAGGAATATGATGCCAATGAAGCCACGGACGTGCATGAGCGAACTTTCAGCCAGCAGAACCGGAAATTGGAATTTCCTGACCATTAAGTTATGTTATCGTAACATCACATCGGATACCGTCAAGCGTCGCTCGATCCCGTACGGCAACAAACTGCATATGCGGCCGTCAACTGGAGTGTAATTCCATGACTGGCTGTCAGGTTAAAAGAAATTATTCAGATAATATAATCTGGACTGTAGCCTATTATATATCGATGCTTCTGCGGTTAGCATTTGTAATGCAAGAAATGTCTGCCAGTCGAGGATGGCTGTTGCGGGTACCCCCGGTGCCCAAAGACAATGCGTAACGTATTACGCTGATTACACACCAATGATTCAAAGCAGCATGCGTCCATCAGCAACAAGAGCGCAGACCATGCCGAAGGGTCACTTGGGCCATGGGACGCCCGACAATTCCGTAGCGGATAACGTAACGCAATTCACAGGATCGTTCGGCCAATGCATAATGCCGTTGTTCTGCATCCTTGTATAACAGGATCAGATAGGGGAGCTACCAGCGACTGTTCTTCGTCTTATACTTCAGAAGCAGCACGGATTTCCTGCAAACATCATATCCCATTACCGAACCCATCAGACATGAACGCACATAACGGACGCCAGACGCGGGGACCGACAGTCATCGGTCCCGCACGTTATTAAGCGTGAAGGTTACTATCTGGCGTTGAAGACCGCATCTGCTTTGAGAACGGTTTTAAGCAGGATACCGGCACCTGCCTCCGCATCCTGTTCGGTAATGCTTTCGGCTTCATTATGGCTCAGACCGTCGGCGCAGGGGACAAAAATCATCGCCGTGGGTGTAACCCGTGCCATATAAGCAGCATCGTGACCAGGACCAGAGACAATGCGTCGGGCCCCGTACCCGCTGTCTGCCGCCGCGGTCTCAACCATGTCAACGCAGGCAGGATCGAAATGGACTGCCGGAGCATCCCATATCCGCACGATTTCCAGTGTAACGCCACTGCGCTGCGCGATTTCGGGGAGCAGGCTGTACAGTTCCTCCTCCATCTGCGCCACAACTGCATCATCAGGGTCGCGCATGTCGATGGTGAAAAAGACCTCACCCGGCACCACGTTATTACTATTGGGACGGTTTTCGATCAGCCCCACGGTACCGACGGCACTGGGCGCATGGGAAACGGCAACCGTGCTGACTGCCTCGATCATGCGCGCGGCGGCAAGCAGTGCATCATGACGCATGGGCATGGGGGTGGAACCGGCATGGGCATCCTTGCCCCTTACTGTCACCTCATACCAACGCGCGCCCTGTACGCCTGTTACGATGCCGATGGTCTTGCCTTCAGCTTCCAGAATCGGTCCCTGTTCGATATGCAGTTCAAAATAGGCTGTGACGGGATGCTGACCGCATGGTTCACTGCCACGGTAGCCGATGGCCTCCAGTTCGTCACCAAAACGCAGCCCGGCCCGGTCACGCTTGTCCAGCACTTCCTGTTCGGTAAAGACGCCGGTAAAGACGCCCGAACACATCATGGGCGGGGTGAAGCGGGAGCCTTCCTCATTTGTCCAGTTGATCAGTTCGATCGGGTGCCGGGTCACATACCCCGCGCGATGCAGCGCGCGCAGTACGGCAAGCCCGCCCAGCACACCCAGAATTCCGTCAAACTTACCGCCAGTGGGCTGCGTATCGAGATGGCTGCCGATGGTAATAGGCGGCAGGCTGTTATCCTGACCGGCCCGGCGGGCAAACTGGTTACCCATGGAATCATGCGTAACCGTGCACCCCAACTCCTCACAGGTCTGCACGAACCAGTCGCGCACCAGTTTATCTTCCGCCGTAAGCGTCAGACGGCGGATACCACCCTTGGGCGTGCCGCCAAACCGCGCGGTCTGCATAAGGTCAGACCACAGGGCCTGCGCGTCGATGCCAAGATTGCTGCCATGTGTCGCGTTTGTATGCTGTATCATAAAGCTCCCTTCCTCGTCGGACTGCATCCTTGTGGACCTGTTACGAATCTATGGCCACGCGCGCCGGGTTGTTGGGGTGTTCGGGCCATGTCAGCACACCCTCTACCGGCTGTGGCTGCATGGTAATGCAATCATCAATGGGGCAGACATGCGCACACAGGTTGCAACCCACGCATTCCTCATCAATCACTTCGTAATGGCGTTCCCCGTCCACCCGCGTCCGGGCGATGGCCTGATGGGAAGTATCCTCGCACGCAATATGACACAGACCACATTTGACGCAGGCGTCCTGATCAATTTTCGCGATGGTCTTGAACTTCATGTTCAGCCGGTTCCACGGCACGAAGCGTTCAATCGCGCGGCCGGTCACGTCATCAATCGTGGCGTAGCCCTTCTGGTCCATCCATGCGGACAGGCCGTCCTTCATGTCCTCGACGATACGAAAACCGTAATGCATGGCCGCCGTACAGACCTGCAGTGTGCTGGCACCCATGGCAAGAAATTCAGCAGCATCCCGCCATGAACTGATCCCACCAATACCTGAAATGGGCAGGGCGCCCAGTTCGGGGTCACGTGCGATATCACCGATCATACGGAGTGCTATGGGCTTGACGGCAGGCCCGCAATACCCGCCATGCGTGCCCTGCCCCCCAACAACCGGCATGGGCGCCATCTGGTCCAGGTCAACGCCAATGACGGACTGGATGGTGTTGATCAGCGAGACCGCATCCGCACCACCGGCCATGGCTGCACGCGCGGGCATGAGGATATTGGTGATGTTGGGGGTCAGTTTGACGATAACGGGCATGCGGGTGTTCTGCTTGCACCAGCGCGTGACCATTTCCACATATTCGGGCACCTGTCCTACGGCTGCCCCCATGTTCCGTTCGGACATGCCATGGGGGCAGCCGAAGTTGAGTTCGATGCCGTCCGCGCCAGTTTCCTCCACGATGGGCAGGATCGCCTTCCAGCTCTCTTCCACGCAGGGCACCATCAGGCTGACCACAACGGCGCGGTCGGGATAATCGCGCTTGACCGACTTGATTTCGGCAATGTTCGTGGCCAGCGGGCGGTCGGAAATCAGTTCGATATTGTTCAGCCCGATCATGCGGGTGCCGTTGTAGTTCAGCGACCCGTAGCGTGAACTGACATTGACCACTGGCGGGTCTTCCCCCAGCGTCTTCCATACCACCCCGCCCCATCCGGCTTCGAACGCGCGACGGACATTGTACTCCTTGTCCGTCGGCGGCGCGGACGCAAGCCAGAACGGGTTGGGCGAGCGGATACCAGCAAAATTCGTACGTAGATCAGCCATGTCCCGTTTCCTTACTTGCCTGCCGCCATCCAGGCCGCATGAATTGCTTCCGCCGCGTTGCGCCCGTCGCGCACGGCGGCAACCGTCAGGTCCTCGCCCGGCGTGCAGTCGCCACCTGCGTACACACCCTGCATGGTGGTCTGCCCTGTCTCATCAACCATGATGCGCCCGCCAGAAATGGCGATACTGTCCCCCTCCAGCGGGTCGGGCAGGAAGGTCTGCCCCACGGCCTTGAGCACCATGTCCGCCTCCACCACGAACGTATCGTCGGGATCGTAGGCGGGGCGGCCATCCGGCCCGAGGCCACCCCGTGCGAATGCGACGCCAGCCAGTGCGCCATCACGCGCCACGAGCCGGACGGGCGACGCCCATAGCCTGACGGTGACGCCATTCGTCTGCGCCCATTCACGCTCCACGGTCGTAGCCGACATATTCTCCGCGCCACGACGATAAACCAGGGTCACATCCTGCGCCCCAAGCCTGCGGGCCTGCACGGCCGCATCCACCGCCGTATTGCCCCCACCGATCACCACGACGCGGCGACCGACCGGTACGGTCTGCTTACTGCTTGAACGCAGCCCTTCAATGAAGTCGACCGCATCCATCACGCCATCAAGGTCTTCCCCCTCGATCCCGAGCGACCTTACTCCTGCAAGGCCCACGGCAAGAAATACCGCGTCATAGGCACGCCGCAGGCTGGCGACCGTCATGTCACGGCCCAGCGTCCTGCCGCCTTCAAAGGAGATGCCACCAATGGCGAGCAGGAAATCCACCTCGCGCTGGGCAAACTCATCCGCAAGTTTGTAAGCGGCGACACCATATTCATTCAGGCCGCCAGGCAGCGCATGACGGTCATGGATCACTACATCATGCCCATGCATGGCCAGCCGGTGCGCGCAGGCAAGGCCGGCAGGTCCCGCACCGACAATGGCGATACGATGGCCGGTTTCCGGTGCGCGGGCAAAGGGCTGGCCGCCATGCTCCATCTGCCAGTCGGTAGCATGACGCTGGAGCATGCCAATGCGGATGGGCTGGCCTTCCTCACGCGTGTTATGCACGCATTTCTGCTCGCACAGTATCTCGGTCGGGCATACCCGTGCGCAGGAGCCACCCAGAATATTGGATTCAAGAATGGTCCGGGCCGAGCCCGCCATGTTGTCCGTGGCAATGGCGCGGATGAAGCGGGGAATATCAATACCCGTAGGACAGGCTTCTATGCACGGGGCGTCGTAGCAGTAGAAACAGCGCTCAGCTTCGACCACGGCCTGGGCGTGCGTAAGTGGCGGATGTGCATCGGAAAAATTATGCGCCAGTTCAACATCTGAAAGACGTCCAGGCGCGATATCGGGACCCTGCGGCATGATCGCTCCAACAACTGTGTGTTGGATTTACCTTAAGGTCATTCAATAACAGACTGCAATGTTTTTTCTGACTATATGGTCAGGTTTTTTGACCAATTCTAAATCGACCTGGATCATATCTTCAAAGAAATGATATATAAGAACGCATTTATTTGTATGCAGGTGAAATCCGGCCTTTCATCCCTGAAGGTAACAGGAGACTGAAGCAGCCGTCATTCCGTTCAAGCTGATATCAGGCTGGCTTGTGAAGGTAGCGTGCTGCGGATGTAATCCGGGATTTGACATAGGCAGCCAGAGTGCCATGGCAGCCTTCCTGCACGAACACCACGACACCAGATGGATGCGCCCTGCCCTGACGGGTGTATCAGGTTCGGTCAGCCCAGACGAAACCTGCCGCACGATAGGCATCGTGCGGCAGGACTGGATCAGGAAGCATCTTGCCGGACATCCCGGCTATCATAAGGACGTTTTTTTTCAGAAATCGGTCGAAATCGTTCCGGTCATGGAAAAACGTGGCATGACATAGAAGTTCGCCCCACCACCGCCTGCTGCGGTCTGACCATTAAGCAGGGTGACATCATGCATGTTGTAAGCCACGCCCGTCGTGCCGACACGCACGATGGAACCGGTCAGGTTGGTGAAGTTCAGGCGGAAAGTCGGCGTCTTCATGAAGGAAATCGGGTGAAAATGATAACCGAGCGCCAGGGTATCGGTGACGAACCCCGGCATCCGTTCATCACCAACCATGGTAACGGATTGCGGGCCGGTATAGTGCAGGCTGAAATTGCCAAAAAAGCCTTCATTGGCATAGGTCAGCCCGAAATTCGCCATCACGCGCGGCGTGGCGATCGCCTGCTTGCCCTTGGTCGGCAGGTAGGAATTGCCATAGGCGATGTTGGAATCCATCCGGCCATACAGGTATTCAACCGATGCATAAGGGCTGAAATGATGGAACTGGCGACCGGCGATCATTGCATCAATACCACGCACCGTTTCATTCCCGGCATTGACTGTCGCGTACTGCGTTGTAGGCAGGTAAACGGACAACAGGCGGTTGGTGATGTTGGAATTGAATACCGAAACATCAGCAATCAGCCACTTGTTGTTAAAGCGATAGCCAAGCTGTTCGGTAATGGAATACTGGTCCTTGGGCAGTGTCGCCATGCCTGCGGGCAGCGCCGATGGCAGGGGCTGGCGGAAATCGCCTTCCGCATTCATGTAAATCTGGTGATGCTGGTTGAAGCGGTAAGCAACCGCCAGATGTGGCAGGGGGGCGGTCGTATTTTCCCCCAGCCTTGTGCCGCTACCCAGCAGACCGCTTGAGCGATCCCAGTAATTGGACATGACGTACTTGAACCCGGCATTGACCGTCAACCGGTCATGCAGGTATTTCGCACTGTCCTGAATGAAGAACGAATTCAGTTCATAACCGGCATGGTCCGTGCTGACCAGTTTCTGTCCCTGCATGTTGTACAGCATCTGCTCGGCATTATCGGTTTTGGGGTTCCGTCCGGATGCCATGGTCGCCATGGTTGGCGAGAATTCGGATACGGCGTTGTTTTCATACCAGTAACCAAAGGTCAGGCGGTTATGGCGGTCAAGCTTGTAACTCAGCTTGGCCACGACACCGACATCAGGTGACCAACCCTGCGCGTAATAGGTGCTGAGTTGCTGCCCGCTGGCCGCAGGTGTGCCATTGCCATATTTGCACCCATTCGCGCACGCGCCTGTCGTACCAACGGTTCCCGCTGACGATCCATCCCAGCCAAAACCGGTGCTGAGGTAGGATGTTACATCCAAATCAAGCCTGCGGTTTATGACCACATGCACTGGAGCACTGACAAAAAACTGGTTCCAGGAATCCAGGTTGCTTTTCCAGTAATCTCCGGCATTCGCAGCCGTCGGGTTCCAACCGGCTGTCCGGTTGAAGCCTTCGCCAGTACGTTTGTAATTATAGAACTGGGCCGCCGTCGCGTAATTATCGATGGTAAACATCGAGTTGTTCCACGAGGTGAACAGCTTGATGTATGATCCGTTATTGAAATCCTTCTGCAGCCCGAAATCCACATGTTCGCGCTGGTTTATGCCGCCGCCCATCCACTGCCGTGAATGTGTGTTGGAAAAGGACGCATAGGTGCGCACACCCGAATGCCCGATATAGCCTGACTGCAGGCGAATGAATTCGCGTGACATATTATTGGTGCCATACGAAAAATCCATCGCTCCGCCGCGCTTGGCGCTGGGTGTGATTGTGCGTTCATCCAGCGCACCGGCCGAGGCATTGGCAGTCGGCATGTCCACCTGCGAACTGCCGGGGGTGACATTAACGCTTTCAATATTCTCTGAATCGACATTCTGCTGCAGGTACGCCGCAAGCGAAGCTGGCGCACCATCCAACATCAGCCCCATATCAGCATCCGTAAAGCCACGGATGAAAATCGAACCACCCTTGATTCCCGAAGTATCCGGCATGGCTATACTTACGCTGGGCAGGTTCTGAATCAGGTCCAGACCGGTGGAGGTGGGGCTGCGCATGTCGATATACTGCTTGCCCACGCTCTGCACTGCATGGGGTTCGGTTTCAATCCTCATCATCCCGCCGCCTCCGTCACGAGCGTGACGCGAAACATGCACTGCCAGCGTCTCCGGCTGGCTGGAAGCCATCTGATGCGCAGGTGCCGTGTGGTGGGACACGCCATGGGTCGGTGAACGGTTTGGGGGTCTGTGCACCGCCGCCTGCTGCACGGTCTGGGTACGGGCATTATGACCAGAGAAAACCGCTGTCAGCACGACTACACTGACAAACGAATGTAAATAAACCTGATTCATTTATTCTTACCTCTCGGCGGCGGCACACAAATAAAATATGGTTTTATCGTCCTTAATGTTATATATCGTTGTTATTATTTTCATTTTACACAAAAGACGAAGTATTTCTGAATATCTAAGGATATAAAAACAATAATATATATCTTTTCTAGAACGCAATAAGATTCTAACCATATGATCAGGTTTTTAAGATCGTTGCAGAAATGGCACATTTTGTCATGAATGAGCTGTAATGGAAAAAACTGTTTTTTCCAATTGCTTACATGGGATTTAACCATTGCAGCGCCACGTGCGGCAGAACGGATTTCCAATCTGTCCGCTATGGTCCAATGGAGTGAGAATAAGACCAGACACTGCTTCTGTCCCTAAAAACCGGTTACGCATTGCAGACCCGCCTGCACGGCAGGAAACGGTCTGGACGCCATTCACGAGGGAGATATTTTTTGAAACGGAAAATCATCATTGATACCGACCCGGGCCAGGACGACGCGGTCGCCCTTTTCCTAGCGCTGGCTTCACCCGAAATAGAAGTGCAGGCCGTTATCGCCGTCGCAGGAAATGTGCCGCTGGCACGGACAGGTGAAAATGCCCGCCGCATCCTGGAAATGGCTGGTTTCCCCCATATTCCCGTTTTCTGCGGCGCGCCACGTCCCTTACAGACCATCCAGACCACGGCTGAACATGTACATGGCCCCACGGGTCTGGATGGGATTGACCTGTCTGTTCCACCCGCCATGCCCCTTCAGACGCGCAACGGGGTCATGTACCTGATCGAGGCTGTCCGCAATGCAGAACCGGGCGAACTGACGCTTGTCATGCTGGGTCCACTTACGGATCTGGCCCTTGCCCTGACCCTTGCACCGGATATTGCAGAACGCATATGCGAGGTGGTGCTGATGGGTGGAGCATGGTCGGAACTGGGCAATATCACGCCTGCGGCTGAATTCAATATCTATGCCGACCCGCATGCCGCCAATATCGTGTTCAGCGCCGGTATCCCGCTTGTAGTGCTACCACTGGATGTCACACATCAGTGCCTGACCCTGCCTGAGCGGCTGGCAGCGCTACGTGCAAATGGCAATCGCTGTTCCGATGCGGCCGTGGATATGCTTTCATTTTCCGAACGTTTCGACCTGGCTAAATATGGCTGGAAAGGTGCACCCCTGCATGATCCCTGCACCATCGCGTGGCTACTGAAGCCCGACATTTTTGGCGGTCGACACGTCAATGTCAGTATCGAGACGGAAAGCAGCCTGTCGGTGGGCATGACGGTTGTGGACTGGTGGAAGGTGACAGACCGCAAGCCCAATGCCCTGTTCATACGTGACGTGAAGGCCGACGCTTTCTTTGAACTCCTGACCTCGCGACTGGCCACCCTGCCCTGAGCCCTTATGACCTGCGCGCGGACAGATCATCCCGTCCGCCCGCAGGTCTTTCATCTTGTCTGCCGATTCTCACCGACTGCACGAATCCTGATATGGAACAGGGCAAGATAACTTGCGATCGCGCAGGAAAACCCGACAAACCATGACAGGTTGCGTACTGGCGCGAAAACCGGAACAAATACCAGCCCCAGTCCGCACAGGACAGAAAACAGCAGGCTGGCCATTGCCGTGAAATTGATACCGTTGCGATACCAGTACGCGGCCTGCGGGCTGGCTGTATACAGGGCTACGGTTTCCATCCGTCCTTTGCGCACACCGTAGTAATCCGCCAATAACACACCCGTCAGCGGGCCAATGAACGTGCCCAGAATGTCCAGCGTCAGATGAATCAGTTCAGGCCGGGCATACAGGTTCCATGGGGTAACAACCAGCGCTCCGACCGCTGCAATCAATCCGCCTCTGCGCCAGTTGATGGTGTGTGGCGCGAGATTGGAGAAATCGAATGCGGCCGAGACGAAATTGGCCACGATATTGATCCCCGCCGTGGCGGTGACAAAGGTCAGCACGCCTATGGCCACGGCGGTCGGGCTGTCGATCTGGGACACGGTTTCCACCGGGTCGAGAATGATGCGGCCAAAGACCGGACGCTTCAGTACGATCGTAACCAGCGTCAACACGGAAAAGCAGATAAAATTAACCGGCAGCCCCCAGAAATTGCCACGGCGGATATCACGCAGGCTGATGCCATAGCGGGCGAAATCGCCAAAATTCAGCGCAATGGGCGAAAAATAGGCCACAATGAGCGCCATTGCGTTCACAATGCCCAGTATTCGCCATCCGGTACTTTGTGGCACGACGTCAAATACATCCAGCGATATGTGCCCCCCCGCTTTCCACAGAAGCCAACCATCCAGCGCGATCATGACAACATAGATCACGGGACCGGCCCAGTCGATGAAGCGGCGGATCGTTTCCATCCCGCGCCAGAAAACTGCAGCCTGCATCCCCCATAACAGCAGGAATGCTGCCCACCCCAACGTGGACAGGCCCAGCATTCCATGCTGCCGCAGGTCAGCCCATCGTGCGAGTGCTGGCCACTGCCGCAGCAGCAGGATCAGCACCGCGTTCGAAGCCAGCCATGTCTGGATACCGTACCACCCCACCGCGATTACGCCACGTACCAGTGCAGGCACCACCGCCCCCCGCACGCCAAAGGCCATGCGCGCCATGACCGGATAGGGCGTGCCGGATTCAAAACTGGGCCGCGCGACCAGATTGCAGACCACCTGTATGATCATGATGCCCGCCACCAGGGCAATGAACACGTCGCCTGCAGGCAACCCGACTGCAAACAGGCTACCTGCCGTCACATAGCCACCCACACTGTGCACGTTGGACATCCATAGCGAGACATAATCAAACCATCCCCAGCTTCTGGTCCGCACGGGCGCGAGATCCTCGTTCACCAGATGGCTGTCCATGCGATCCGTGCTGTCCAGCATGGTAATTCCTTTTTGGTCTGTATGCGGCAAAGATATAATCTTGACCATTAGGTCAGAATAACAATACGGTTCCGATATGGAATGACAACCCGCTTTCGAACACGCAATACCAGATCAGAAGGAAGACGATCATGCTTCATGTAAAAGGCGGCACGATTGTCACAGCCGAACGAACGTTCAGGGCCGATATCCTGTGTGACGACAATGGGCGTATCGCCACCATCGCACCGGAAATCGATACGCCCACCGGTTGTGAAATCGTGGATGCCCATGGCCTGCTGGTGATGCCGGGCGGCATTGATCCGCACACCCACATGGAAATGCCCTTTATGGGATCAATCGCCAGTGATGATTTCTACACCGGAACGGCTGCCGGGCTGGCAGGTGGTACGACCAGTATCATTGACTTTGTCATTCCCGATTCCGGCAGTTCATTGCTGGAAGCATGGAAAGCATGGCGAATAAAGGCCGAAAAAGCGGCTGCCGACTATTCATTCCACGTGGCGGTCACCCATTGGGATGATCAGGTCCATCAGGACATGGCCACGCTGGTGAATGAATGCGGGGTCAACTCCTTCAAGCACTTCATGGCCTATAAAAATGCCCTGATGGTGGATGATGATGTACTGCTGCATTCCATCCGCCGTGCGGGAGAACTGGGTGCGCTATGCACCGTCCATGCGGAAAATGGCGATGCTGTAGCCTACATGCAGGCCAGGCTGCTGGCTGAAGGCCGTACCGGTCCCGATGCCCATCCCGCCTCCCGCCCCCCAACGGTGGAAGGCGAAGCCGCCCAGCGTGTCATTGCCCTGGCGGGACTTCTGGATGCGCCAGTCTATATCGTCCATGTCTCCACTGCCGAGGCTGCGCACGCCATTGCCGATGCCCGCATGCGTGGCCAGCGCGTATATGGCGAAGTGCTGCCGCAACATCTGGTATTTGATGAAAGCGTCTACTCCAGCCCTGACTGGCTGACCGCCGCGCGCTATGTCATGAGTCCGCCCTTTCGCCCCAGACACCATCAGCATGCGCTATGGGCGGGCCTGACATCGGGACAGCTACAGACCACGGCGACCGATCACTGCTGTTTCTGCGCGGGGCAGAAGGAAAACGGCCGCACCAATTTTACCCACATTCCCAACGGCACCCCCGGCATTGAAGACCGGATGAGTATTCTCTGGCATCATGGTGTCACCACTGGACGACTCAGCCCACAGGAATTCGTCGCCATTACATCCACCAACACGGCACGTATCTTCAATATGCTGCCGCGCAAGGGCTGTATTGTCGAGGGAGCGGATGCCGATCTGGTACTATGGGATGCACAGGGTACGCGCACCATCTCTGCGCGCACCCACCACCAGAACGTGGATTACAATATTTACGAGGGCATGACCGTAACCGGCGTCGCCCGTCGTACCATCAGCGCGGGGCGCGTTGTATGGGATGAGGGTGATCTCCGGGCCACGCGCGGCGCGGGCCGTTATATTGAACGCCCTGCCCTGTCGCGCCGCTAACCTTCCGACCGGGTGGCAGGCAGGATGCCGCCACCCGTATCATGCCCTAAAACCGGGCAAGGCGTTCGATCAGCAGGTCGTAGACACCGTCCACATCCACCTCACGCATGAACAGCGCATTTCTGTTCGCACTGCTTATGCCCCACCAGTCCACCACACTCATGCCCATTGTCAGCGGACTGCCCGTTTCAATCTGCACGTTAACCTGCCGCCCGCGATACAGGTCCGGTTTCAGCAGCCATATGACCGTGTTGGGATCATGCAGGGGGCCGCCATCCGTACCGTATTTCGTCGCCTCGAAGTGCTTTTCAAATCGCAGCCATGCCGCAACAACCGGGCCGATCCGGTTTGGAATGGCCGCGATGCGGGCCAGTCGGGCGGTGCTGGTATGCAACTGATGCGTCACATCCAGCGGAAACACCACCAGCGGCACGCCCGACGCAAACACCATTTCCGCCGCGTGGGGATCAACATAGACATTGAATTCAGCCGCGGCTGTAATATTACCCACTTCCGAAAAGGCGCAGCCCATCATCACGATCTGCCCGATCCGCTCACGCAGGCGGGGTTCACGCCCCAGTGCAAGGGCAATATTCGTCAGGGGACCGATGGTACACAGTGTCACGGTGCCCGGCGGGTTCTCCATGACCGACCGGATAATGAAATCCACCGCATGTCCTGGCGTAGGCGGACGACTGGGTGGCGGAAGGTCTACCCCTTCAAAACCCGTGCGGCCATGCACATGGGTCGCGGTCACGCCAGGACGCAGCAACGGACGGTCAGCCCCTGCGTGGACCGGTATGTCGGGCCGTCCGGCAAGATCAAGGGTCTTGAGCGCGTTTTCCGTCGTCTGGGTCAGGGGCACATTGCCCGCTACCGTGGTGATACCCAGCAGATCAATCTCGGGACTGGCAAGGGCGAGAAGAATGGTAAGGGCATCGTCCTGTCCAGGATCAGTATCAATAATAATCTTCATGCATACTCCATGGAGGCAACTCCGGCCCGTACACGGGGCGTCCCGATAACGGGATCAGGCACGTAACAATAATACGGGACGGGCAGAGGACAATTTCGTACTCTTTTTTCTTTAGAACGAACGGACAGGAACTTACATGACCATGCCTACGCAAATGACGCGCTCACATCGTATCTATCTGGCGGGTGACACGGTTTTTCGCCCTGATGCGCAGGATCTGTTCCGCGCGATGAAGGCGATATGTGCCGATGCCGGTCTTGAGGGCGTCTGCCCGTTTGATGGACAGGCGGACATAGATGCGCTGGCACCGGGTGCGCAGACCAGCCTGCTGATCGCCCGCCTTGACCGTGACCTGATGGATGGGTGCGATGCGGGTGTCTTCTGTCTCGACCCCTTTCGCCGGAGCGCCGACATGGACCCCGGTACCGCCGTCGAGATCGGTTACATGGCGGCACAGGGCAAGAAGTTGGCAGGTTATACTGTGGATGGCCGTTCCTATCCGCAAAAAGTCGCGGCTTATCGCGCCGCCGCATGGGGCGACACGCTGCGCACGCGCGATGGCCGCGGTGGAAGCGGCGGCATGGAAGATGCCGATGGCCTTATCGTGCATTCCGAAGGCATGGTTCAGAACGCCATGACCGAAGGCTTCATTCGTCTGTCAGGAGGAAATGTGGCAGTCGATCCCGACCTGCTGACAGCTTTCGGCAAAGCAATCGAAAACCTGCGCCTGACCCTGCACGGATAGGCACAGGCACCAGTACAAACAGTCCGCACCTTCACGCACATGACGGGGCAGTACCGGATTTCCCCGCAGGAAATCCGGAAAATCTGCCTGTTATTCAGGCTTTCGCCCCCGGCAACGGCAATTCACCCGTAAGAAACTGGGCGCGCCCAAGGCCGAAACTCCAGTGTTCATCCTGGTTTTCAACAACCGATACCATAAGGTCGGATGGCAGCAGCCCAACACGGGCATGCAGGGTTTCCGCCAGCAACCTGTAAAAAGCCGCGATCTGCTCCTTGCCACGTGGGCGCGAGACAACCTGCAGCAGCACGATCCTGGACGTACGGGGAATATCCAGCCCCGTATCCTCAAGAATCATATGGGTCGGTTCATGTTCCGATACGAGCTGGTAGCGGTCCCGTGCAGGCACCTTGAAGGCTTCGAGCATGGCATCATGCGCGGCATCAAGCAGCGCACGCAGTTCGGCGGGGGAACGTTCGCCCTTCATGACATGAAAATGCATTAACGGCATGGTAGTCTCCTTGTCCTTGATTACGGTTTCTGTCTCAGCAGCACACTTCGATAATCAGCCTGCGCAGCGTACTGACCATGTCACGCAGTTCCTGCGCCGTGGAAATGAACGGAGGCCCGAAGGACACCGTATCCCCCGTACAGCGCAGCAGCAGGCCGCCGCGCAGCCCGGCCTCGAACAATGCCGCCCCCCGCGCTCCCGGTTTGTCCGCCGCGGGTTTGAGGTCGATGGCCGCCGTCAGACCGATATTACGGATATCGGCAATGACATCCATATCCTTCAGGCCGTGAATGGCGTCTTCCAGAACGGGCTCGAGTTCCCGCACCCGGGCCACCAGCCCTTCCTCGCGCATCACATCCAGCACGACATGCCCTACCGCCGCCGCCATCGGGTGTCCGGAATAGGTATAGCCGTGACAGAATTCGATGGCGTTTTCCGGCCCGGTCATGAAGGTGTTGTAAATCTCATCAGTCACGATCACGCCACCCATCGGCACGATGCCATTGGTGACGGCCTTGGCGAAGGTAATGATATCGGGTGTGACGCCAAAACGCTGGGCACCAAAATTCTCGCCCATGCGGCCAAAGCCGGTAATGACCTCATCAAAGATCAACAGGATGCCGTTGGCGGTGCAGATCTCTCGCAGGCGCTGCAGATAGCCGACAGGCGGCACGATCACGCCGGTTGAACCCTGTACGGGCTCCACGATCACGGCTGCAATGGTCGAGGCGTCATGCAGCGTAACCAGCCGGACCAGGTCTTCCGCCCGGTGTTTGCCCCATGTGGGCTGCCCCCGGGTAAAGGCCATGTGTTCGGGTTCGTAGGTATGACGCAGATGATCCACACCTGACATCATGCCGGCTGCGAACATCTTGCGGTTGGACACGATGCCCCCAACCGACATGCCGCCAAAACCTACGCCATGATAACCGCGCTCACGCCCGATCATGCGGAAGCGGTTACCCGCGCCCTTGATGCGATGGTAGCCCAGCGCCACCTTCAGCGCCGTATCAACCGCTTCCGACCCCGAATTGGCGAAGAAAACGTGATTCATGCCCTCAGGCGCCATATCGGCAATACGCTCGGCCAGAGAAATGGCGCCAGGGTGGGTCAACTGGAAAGATGGGGCAAAGTCGAGCGTTTCCGCCTGCCTGCGCACCGCCTCCACAATACGGGGATGGGCATGGCCCAGTGGCGTACACCACAGACCGGACAGGGTATCGAACAGCCTTACACCCTCACTACTGGTGTAATAGGCCCCCTGTGCGCTGACCATGGTGCGCGGTTCCATATTGGCACGCAACATGCGGTTGGCTGTAAAAGGCTGCCAGTAAGTTCCCTCGCGCTCGTTGCGAAGAAGGGCAGTCTGTCCTGAATCCAGAGCCATGATGCAATCCTGTCCATACGGGCATACGCCGTCGGTCCCATGCCGGGGCGGTTCATTTCAGGATCGTAATACTGGTCTCGTTGTGTGTATATGTACAACCAGCCTATTTTATCTGAAACTGTACTGACCTGAAGTATCTGCCCATGGCCCATCTTCCTCCTGTCCAGACAGACCGCGCCAGTCCGATCCCGCTTGTAGGGCAGATCGGCGAAGACATTGCCCAGCGCATCCGTACTGGCGTAATCCGACGGGGCGAACGCCTGCCTTCCATCCGCCGCATGGCACGGGACTGCGGTGTCAGCACACTGACCATCGCCAATACCTACTTACGGCTTGCGGCGGCAGGACTGGTGGAAAGCCGGGGTACGCGCGGTTATTTTGTAACCACGCCCCCACGCACTGCCCCCCTTATCCAGCGTTCCATAGATTCGATGTGGCTGCTTCAGCACGCCTATGAGGACGAAGCTCCGGTCATAAAGGCAGGATGCGGCTGGTTACCACCAGACATGCTGTTTGCATCCGCCACACGGCGCGCCCTTGCCGCCATACCGGCCGCACGCCTGACCGCCATGCTGGAATATGGCAACCCTTACGGCCATGCCGGACTTCGCCACAACATACGACAGATGCTGGCCCGTCGGGATGTTGCATGCGAGGACAGCAACATCATCATGACCCATGGCGCAAGCCAGGCGCTGGAACTGGCCGTGCGCTGCCTGTCCACACGCGGTGACACGATACTGGTGGAAGATCCGGGATACTGCAATCTCTACCCGGCGCTGCAGGCGCTGGGACTACAGATTGCCAGCGTTCCGCGCCTGCCCGATGGTCCCTGCCCGCATGAACTCGAGCGCATGCTGCGCCAGCACCGCCCGCGCCTGTTCATTACCACCTCCATCCTGCACAATCCGACCGGCACATGCAGTACAACCCAGAACATGCGCCAGATCCTGCGCATCGCACGCCAGCATGACCTCACCATCATTGAAGACGACATCTTTCTGGACCTTGCTCCGCAGGGACAGCAGACCCTGTCACAACTGGGCGGACTGGAGCAGGTCATTCATATCGGCAGTTTCTCCAAAACCATCGGGCCGGGACTGCGGGTGGGTTACGTAGCCTGTGCGGCACCCACAGCCCAGCGTATCCTGCGCCAGAAAATGGCCAGTAACCTGACCACTGCCCCCCTGAATGAAGAAATCGTACACACCATTGTCAGCAGCGGATTGTACCGCCCGCATCTCGCCAATCTGCGGGAGAACCTGACACGCGCGCAGACACAGGTATGTGCGCGGCTGGAACAGGCAGGCATGCGCCTTTATTTTCATCCATTGGGTGGCATGTTCGCATGGGCGCGCTTTGGACATGACATGGATGTGCGCGCCCTGGCGGAGCGGGCGTGCCAACATGACATCATGCTGGCACCGGGCCACCTGTTCCGGCCGGGTAGCCAGCCCTCGCAATGGTTCCGGTTCAATGTTGCCCACGCCGATGACAGACGCCTGTTCGCCTTCATAAAAAACACCGCACGGAGAATGGAATAGATTGACGTGAAATGCCCGGCTTGAGAAGTTGGAGTTCACGTCGTCTGTTCCCTTTTTTACGGTAATGCTGGCCTGCTCATGTCTCTTCCCACATCGACCCGTTCAACACGCGGCAAACGCACCAGTGTGCCCCGGCAGAACAATACCCGCCAGATTCTGGACGCTGCGGAAAAGGTTTTCGCGGCTCACGGCCTGTCTGGCACCCGGGTCAGCGACATTGCCGAAGCCAGCAACCTGCCCAAGGCCAATATTCATTATTATTTCCGCACGAAAGAGGATCTGTACAGAGCAACCCTGCAACAGTTGCTCGAAGACTGGCTGAATGATGCAAACTGCTGGCTTTCGACCCACTGGACACCACAGGAAGGGCTGTCGGGCTTCATTCGCGCCAAGATGGAATTCTCACGCCTTCGGCCCGAAGGCTCGCGCCTTTTCGCGCATGAACTACTGGCGGGTGGTTCCTATGTACACGATTTCCTGGTGGATACCCTGCGCAAGCATGTGGAGACACGCATCGCCGTATTCGAACAGTGGCATAAACAGGGATTGATCGGGACGGTCGACCCTGTCCATTTCCTGTTCTGTCTATGGGCGATGACACAGGCCTATGCCGACATGCAGGCACAGATGGCCGCCGTGCTGGGAAAACCCCGGTTGGATACCCAGGATTTCGAGGCAGGCACCCACACCATCATGCAACTGGCATCATCGATTTGTCAGGTCGTACCACCTGACGGTAAAGGGCCAGATACTCCGCCGCCACGTACAAGAGCCCGAAAAACCACGCGAGGCAGCGCACCGGCACAACTGGACTTGTAACGGTTTTGTGCCGGTCAGGAAGTGATTATGCTCCCCCTTGCTTCGAAAGCGAGGGGCTAACCTATCAGGCTGTCGGGTTGAGCTCTGCCGTAGTGATGAGTGACGGAGGCGATGGCGTTTATGCGGCCTTCAGTCGCGTGATCCTGCGGCAGAGCCCAACCCAACAGCCTGCTTAGTGAAAACCAACACCCATGACCGTCGTTTGGATCCGTTATTCATGGAATTCAGGCGAAAAGGATGATGCCTTCTTTCTGCTCTGAACGGGATGTCGATCCTGTCAAAAGCCCTTGCGAGAGGGGTTCGTCCCCTATAATCGGAAGGGATCGCAGACAGGAGGTCGAATGGCGGATCAGGACAGAAGGAGGAAATTTGCAGGTCGACCCGACAGTCGCATGTCGGAAGAACTGGATGCCCTCATCCTGAAAACCGCCACCCAACTGTTTGGAGAACAGGGTTACGCGGCCACATCGGTCGAACAGATCGCGGCCGTGGCCAAGGTCGGCAAGCAGACCATCTATCGGCGACATCCTTCTAAGGAAAATCTTTTCAAGACAGTCATTTCCGAACTGGGAAACAGTTTCCTGCTCGCTGCGTCCCCGTCAGATGAAATGGTTTCCAGCGATCCGCTACAGGCGCTGTACAAAACCATGCGGATGCTGCTTGACCTGATCCTCAGCCCTGAAACGCTCTCGCTGAGCCGCACCTTCATCGCGGAAGGATGGCGTTTTCCGGATCTGGTGAACCATGCCGGTGCCCATATCTTTGATCCGCTTGAAAAACTGACCTGCAAGCTCCTGACCGCTGTCTCCAGGGCGGGCCTTCTGAAGGCGGACTGTGACCTTGAAGAAACCAGCCAGATGCTTGCCACGCTCTGCCTTGGCGGTCCCCACCAGCAGATGCTGTTCGGGCGCAGGATCCTGACGACGGCAGAGGAGCGGGATAATTATCTCGACCTGGCCTGGCATGCATTCATGACGGGCATACTGGCACCCCCCGCTTCCGGCCCGCGCGACAGACGGAGCCGGTAAAAAAGGGCTGGTTTTTCCCGGCACGTATCCGTAGCCGGGCCGCCTGATCTATTACAGATTGGCGGGCAGGCTCCTACCCGCTGTTATTTCTGTTTCCTGTCCTGCGGGGCCCTGGTATCAAATCCACCCCCTATTGCCCTGTACATGTCAACCGACGCATCAAGGCTGGACAGGAGTGCTGTCGTATGCGCCAGTTCCGCCTGCTGCGCGAGTACCTGTGCGGAAAGCACATCCAGCCTGCTGGAATAGCCGTGTTCCAGCCGCAACCGCGTCAGTTCAACGGTTTTTTCGGCGGCTGTTTCCTTGTCGCCATCGCCCTGTTCGCGCTCATGGGCATTGTTCTGTTCCAACAGGGCGTCATGCACCTCCCTGAAGGCGGTGCGGATGCTCTGCTTATACAGGAGAACCTGCTCATTCTTCTCGGCTTTTGCCAGTTTGACGCCACTGGACGTGCGGCCAAAATCCATCACAGGCGCCGCCATGGAGGCCGCCAGCGTCCATGACCGCGTGGTGGCGCGATACAGGTTGTCTATGTCGATGTTGTGCACCCCCGCCAGACTGGCCAGCGAGATGGTGGGGAAATAGGCCGCGCGCGCAAAGCCGATATTGAAGTTGCTGGCGATCAGCGTCTGTTCATGCATGGCGATGTCCGGCCTGCGTTCGAGCAGGGTGGATGGGATTTCCGGCGGTGTGGGGATGGGGATTGCCAACGCGTCTATATCCCTGCCCCGCTCCATTATCTGCCCGATGATCTGCTGGGGCGAGCGGCCCAGCATGACGGCCAGGGCGCTTTCCGCCTTGCCGCGCTGGTCCTCCACATCCGGCAGGGCGGCCTGTGCGGCGTCACGCTGCTCGGTTACATTCTGCACCACCAGCGCATCCACCGCGCCCACTTCATGCTGGCGCTGCACAAGCGCCAGGAGCGCCGTCTGGGTCTCGATGGTCTGTTGCAGGATCTCGCGTTGCCGATCCAGCGCGCGCAGGCTGAAATACAGCTTTACGGTAGCTGCGGCGATGGACAGTCGGGCCGCCGCGTGACCATAACCTGCCGCCTTCACCCCCGCCTTTGCCGCCTTGCTCAGGCTGGCATTCCTGCCCCAGAAATCAGCTTCATAATTCAGCATGCCGCCGACGAAGCCAAGATTGCTCATCTTGTGCGCGACAGGCAGGTCATCGTGCAGGTGCAGGCGACCATAGGCATCTGACCCTGCAACCGAAATGGAGGGCAACTGGTTGGCGAAGGCATATTTATACTGTGCCCGCGCCTGCTGAAGTTTCGCACCCGCCAGCGCAAGGTCGTCATTGTTCTTCAACGCTTCCGCCACCAGCGCGTCCAGAACCGGGTCACCATAGCTGCGCCACCATTCGCCGCCATCAGGTACGGTAGCACCCTGCTGCGTGCCCCATTTATCGGGCATGGGCATCTGCGGTCGGTGATAGGTCGGCGCAAGCCACGCGCAGCCTGCCAGCAGCATGGGGAGCAGGAGGATCGGGGTGCATTTCATCGGACGGTTCCCTCAACCTGCGGCGATGGCGTTTCCTTCACCCTGAACCACAGCACGTACAGCGAAGGCAGGAAAATCAGCGTCAGCACCGTGGCTACGGCAAGGCCGCCCATGATGACATCGGCCATCGGCCCCCAGAACACGCTGGACGCAATGGGCAGCATGCCAAGGATGGCCGCCACAGCAGTCAGCATGATGGGGCGGAAACGTATCCTGGCGGCATTCATCACCGCATCCCATTCGGACTGCCCCAGATCCTTCTCGATCTGGATCTGGTGCACCAGAATGACCGAATTACGGATGATCATGCCAATCAGCGCCACCAGCCCCAGCATGGCGATGAACCCCATCGGGTTCTGGGTCAGGAACAGGGCACCCACCACCCCGATCAGGCCGAAGGGGGCAACACTGATGACCAGCGCAAGACGCCTGAAGTCCTGCAACTGGATCATCAGCACGCCCAGCATGACCAGGACCATGAGCGGCACGACGGCAATGACGGATTTCTGTGATCTGGCGCTTTCCTCCACCGTGCCGCCCACCGCGACATGGTAGCCCGATGGCAGGCCCGCGTTGAAGGCCGCGATTTTCGGGGCCAGCGTTGCCACGGCCGTATCCGCCTGCACCCCGTCACGGAGTTGCGCCTGTATGGTCAGGGTCGGCAGCCGGTCACGGCGCCAGATCAGGGGATAGTCCTCAATGTAGGAGACGCTGGCCACGGTGGACAAGGGCACCGTCCGGTCATTGGGCAGGCGGATGTCGAGGTTGCGCAGGTCCTCGATCGACAGGCGCTGGGCGTGGTTGGCGCGCAGGACGACATCGACCAGATAGATGCTGTCGCGCACCTGTGTCGCCGTCAGCCCGGTCACTGCCGAATTGATGGCCAGCGCAATCGCGCCGGATGACAGGCCCAGACGACGCGCCTCATCCTGCCGCACGTCAATCTTCAGCTTGCGCGCGGGATCACCCCAGTCGAAATTGACCATGTGCAACTGGTTGCTGTCGGCCATGATCTTCGCCACGTCATGCGCGTAATGCCAGACCCGGTCCGGGTCGCGGCCCGTGACGCGGTACTGTACCGGCCAGCCCACCGGCGGCCCGAGTTCCAGCGGGAACAGCCCATGCACCACATCGGGCATGTCGCGGCTCAAGGCCACATCCAGCCGCCTGCGCAGCCGGTCACGCGCCGCGGCGCTTTTTGCGACAATGACGGTCTGGGTAAAAAAGTCGTTGGGAAGCTGCTCATTAAGCGACAGGTAGAAGCGCACGGCTCCGCGCCCGATATAGGAACTCCAGTGATCGATATCGGGATCATTGCGCAGGACGGCGTCCAGACGGTGCGACACATCCGCAGTCGCCCTGATCGATGCACCCTGCCGCAGCGAAAGGTCAACCAGCAGTTCCGGCCGGTCGGATGCCGGGAAGAACTGCCGGGGCACCAAGGGAGAAAGCGCAATGGCCACGACCAGCGCCGCAAGGCTGGCCAGCACGGTCGCACGCGGCCGGCGCATGGTGAACAGCAGCGCCCGGCTGAATACGCGTAGCAGCCGCCCTTCCGGCGGGGCATGGGGCGCTGCTGCCGGGCGCTGTTTGAGAATGGTCACGCCCACCAGCGGGGCCACCAGCACGGCCACGAACCATGATGCGATCAGCGCCATGCCTACCACGGCGAACAGGGAGAACGTGTATTCCCCCGCTACACTTTTCGCGAACCCGACCGGGATGAATCCCGCCACGGTCACAAGGGTTCCGGTCAGCATGGGGAACGCGGTCGAGACATAGGCATAGGTCGCAGCCCGCGTCAGGGTCCAGCCTTCCTCCAGCTTGCTGACCATGCTTTCCACCGTAATCATGGCGTCATCGACCAGCAGGCCCAGCGCGATGATCAGCGCGCCGAGCGAGACGCGCTGCAGGTCGATGCCGAACAGCTTCATACATACGAACACCACCGCCAGCACGAAGGGTATGCAGAACGCCACCACCGTGCCCGCGCGCGCGCCAAGGCTGAGGAAACTGATGCCCAGCACGATGACGATGGCTTCGAACAGCGCCTCGGTAAAATCGCCTACGGCGTCATGCACGACCTTGGGCTGGTTCGCGACCAGATGCGCCTCGATGCCAATGGGCATGCGGGCGTGCAGTTCGGTCATTTTGGCCGTGATGTTCTTTTCCAGTTCCAGCACGTTGCCACCGCTGCGCATGGACAGGGCCAGCCCGATCGCATCATGCCCGCCGACACGGAACATGGTCTGCGGCGGATCGGAATAGGTGCGGGTGATGGTGGCAATGTCGCCCAGCCGGACCTTGCGGTTGCCCGCATAGACCGTAACGTTGGCAATATCCGCCACCGACCCGAACTGCCCGGTCGGCTGGACCTGTATCTGCTCGCGTCCGGTATCAATGACGCCGGATGGCACCGTGGCGTTCTGCGCCAGAAGGGCGGCTGCGATCGTCGCCCCGTTTATGCCCAGCCGGGCCAGATGGTGGGTGGAGAAATCGACGTAGATCTTCTCATCCTGCGCGCCCAGCGTGTCGATCTTGGCGACATCAGGCACATGCAGCAGCTCGTCGCGCACCGTCTCGACATAGTCGCGCAGGTCACGATGGGAAAACCCGTCGGCGGTAAAGCCGTAGATGATGCCGTAGGTATCGCCGAACTCGTCATCGAAGAACGGGCCGACCGTGCCCTGTGGCAACTGCGCCCTGATGTCACCCACCTTCTTGCGCACCTGATACCAGATATCAGGCACTTCGGCCTTGGGCGCGCCCGACAGCAGGTTGACGAAAATCGTGGTCTTGCCCGCCAGCGTATAGCTCTTGACGTAATCGAGGTCGGGCGTTTCCTGCAGCTTTTTTTCGATGCGTTCGGTTAGCTGATGGGTGGTTTCCTCCACCGAGGCACCGGGCAGGAATGCCTCCACCACCATGGTCTTGACGGTAAAGGGCGGGTCTTCATTCCGGCCCAGTCTGAAGTAGGACTGGATGCCCGCAACACCGATCAGGATCATGAAGAACAGGACCAGCGCACGGTGGCGGATGGACCAGTCAGACAGGTTTATGCCCCCCGGCGCGCGTGGCTCAGGGGCGGACATCGGCTTCATCCAGCAGGCTGACCTTTTCTTGCGGATACAGCGCCTGCACGCCTGCTGTCACCACCCGCTCCCCGGCATTCAGGCCGGATGCGATCACCACGTCATCGGTGCCGTAGCGTGCGATGGTGACGGGGCGCTGGGATACGCGCAGCGTGTCAGGGGCAATGATCCATACGGCAGGTCTGCCATCCTGTGTCGTCAGGGCGGCAGGTGGCAGATGAACGGTTGGCGCTGATGGTACGGACAGATGCCCCGTCACCACTGCCCCCAACGGCATCATGTCCCGCGTGGCATGCAGCAGCGCTTTTGTATGATAGGTGCGGGTCAGTGGATCGGTATCGGGTGCGATTTCGTAGATTGCGGCGGGCGCGCAGATCACGGGTGCCGCGTCCAGACATACCTTCATCGTCATACCCACGGTCAGACGGGACTGCGCGAGGGCCTCGGGCATGTCGAACTGTGCGTCCAGCCCGTCATTGGCCGCCATGCGCAGCACCGGCTGGCCCGCAGCGACCACCTCCCCCGCTTCTACCAGCCGGTCGGTCACGATGCCGTCCTCAGCAGTTACAAGGCGGGTATAGCCAAGCTGTTCCTGCGCCACACGTACCTGTGCCTGCGTGGCCTGCACCTGATCCTGCGCGGTTTTGTATCGACGAACCGCATCATCATAATCATTGCGCGAAATGGCCTGCACCGGCAGCAGGGCCGCAGCGCGCTGTTTCAGGGGCGCAGCCTGTTCCAGCGCCGCCCGTGCCGTAGCATTTTCGGCCAGCGCGGTGCGCAACGTCTGCTGTGGCACTGCATCATCCAGCCGTGCCAGCAAATCCCCCGCATGCACGACGCTGCCTGCCAACACCGTGCGTTCCACGACCTTGCCGGGCAGACGGAAAGCAAGATTGATGGAGCGGTGGGCCGCAACCTGTCCTGTTACAACCTCCCCATTTGCATCGGCCGCAGGTTCGACAATGACGGAGCGGACAGGCCGGACTTCCTCCACTGCTGCCTTTTTATGGCAGGCGGAGAGCAACAGCAGCAGGCAGAGCAGGATCAGGCCCGAAGCGCTACCGGTTTTTTTTACGGCGGGCATGGAGCGCTGGCCCGAGGGAGCGCTGTCTTTACCGTGCGGGACCGGATGAAAAATGGTGGTCAGGAAGGATGGCGGCTGCACATAGCCCGCGCCCTCACTGCCAGTATGTCTGGTTTGCATGGATACCGACCACCCTCAGTCATTTCCGGAACCCGGCGGCAGGACGCAGCCGTTATGGCCCACATAGACGAGACCGTATCGTATTGCAACGACGTTCAGTCACCATCCCCGGCGGCAGGTGTGCTGATAACAGGAACAGACAATGATCTCTTACATTGCGCGACAATAGCGTCTGGCTGGTGTCCAACCGGGCCGTTTCCCCGGAAAGCTTAAGGGAGTTGTCGGAACAATGACCGTCCACAAACCCGGTCTCGTCGACAGTGATGTGGTTGCGGATGAAGGATATGGACAACAGTCTCAAAGCGTTTCTTGAAAGCCAGATCAGCGCGCTTGAACAACGAATTGAAGACGTCATCGCAGAGGCAGCAGAACTCTGTGCCAAAGCAGGGCTTGTCCGTTCCATCCCTGCTATCGGCCCGGTATCAGTCGCCATGTTTCGCGCAGAAAAGCCAGAACTCGGCAGTATGGCAGCGACCGAAGCTGCGGCCATGACCGGACCTGCGCCAATGTCTCACGATAGCGGTGCAATGCGAGGGGAACGTATCAGTTCAAGGGGGACGGAGATTTCTCCGGCATGTCCTGTTTCAGGCCGGACTGGCGGCGGCATGCCATAATCCGGTTTTGAAAACTGCGGCAAAGCCAACCGTAGCGCCGCCGGCAGAATATCAGCCTGATCGGCAAAATCGGTGATGAAGCACATCAGGGAGGAAGAACCACTGTGCTACGTCAGGACATGACCACCAAAAAACTGAGTGCGCGCATGCTATGCACAGATGATATTGGCAGTAGCGTCACTGCGGATATGGTCTGTATGTGCCGCCATTACGATAACATCCGTCCCTGTGTCATAAAAACAACGGTATGTTCCCGCATCTTATATCAATATCTGAAAACAGGACGAATCTCGTTAATTCATATCTATATCGTTTCAATATTTTCCTTATATATTAAGGGCATTATGAAGATATGCTTCATATATGGATGATACCGCATTCTGAATTCATCATACGTGGACAGTCTATGTCCATCATGAAACGCCCGTTTTCAGAAACATAGATCCCCTATACGCGAACGTATTATCTAGATAATTACATTGTATAAACAGATTAAACCACTATTATTTTTTACATACACCATGAATAATTTGAAATATTCTCGATAGTTATTTGTAAAATTGGCGAAATAAATATCAACAGGTCACGTAAAAATAACATCACAAGTACTAATTTATTTTCACAGATGCCTAATATACAGATTTAATAATACTGAAATCATAGTTTCATAAAAACATCACGAGACACCATGAAACCCCAAACATAGGGTGTGCCGCGTCATTCAACCACCACCAATCGGGGCCTTGTCATGAGGGATCACGCTGCATGAAAAAGAACACGTTTCTTCTTCTCACAACATGCATGAGTTCTTTGTTCTTCCATAACGCCCATGCAGCCGACACGGCACAGAAGCAGCCCGCAACCAAGCAGACGGACCATCGTGGCAAAATCTCCGCGGGCAAGATCACGACAAATGCCAGCGCGGATTCCGTTACCGCCACCAAGGCGGAATCAATCATCGTCATGGGCGCGGGTGCCGCACGTGAAACACAGTCGCTGTCCCACCGCGCGCTGCAGGAAGTCGCGCCTGGCACCAGTCCGCTCAAGACCCTGTCCAAGCTGCCCGGCGTCATGTTTACCTCTTCCGATCCGCTGGGATCTTACGAATGGTCGCAGCAGATCATCATCCGCGGGTTTGACCAGAGCCGCCTTGGCTTTACCATGGATGGCATCCCGCTGGGCAACCTTGCCTATGGTAATGATAACGGCCTTTCCATCGGTCGTGCGCTGCAGACCGAAAACAACGGCCCCGCCAGTCTGGCGCAGGGCGCGGGTTCGGTCGGTGTCGCGGCATCCAATGACCTTGGTGGCGCACTGGAATTCACATCCATCGACCCAAGCAAGAAATTTGGCGTCGATGTCGCAGGTACTGTCGGATCATATGGCACGTGGCGCACTTTCGGGCGCATCAATTCCGGCACCCTGCCCGGTGGCGGGCGGCTGTATGTTTCCTATGACTATCAGGATGCCAACAAGTGGAAGGGCGATGGCATCCAGCAGCAGCAGCAGGCCAATGCCAAGTTCATCCAGCCGCTGGGTGACAAGGTCAAGCTGACCCTGTTCGGTGATTACAGCCAGCGCGCGGAAAATGATTATCAGGATCTCTCGCTGCAGATGATCCAGACCAAGGGCTATAACGTCGATAACATTACCAACAACTATGGCCTGGCCAAGCAGATCGCGACAGCTTACCAGACTGGCAAGCCCTTCCCTGCCGGCATCGCCAATCAGGACCAGTCCTATTACAACTCAGCCGGCCTCCGTCAGGACGTGCTGGGATATGGCAAGTTCGATTTCCATCTGACTGACCACCTCAAGGGCTTCGCCACTGTTTACGGCCATACCAATACGGGTGAAGGCATTTACGCCACGCCGTATACGGCAACGCCTGCATCCCTTGGCGGATCGCCACTCTCCGTCCGCACCACGGAATATGACATTCATCGTGAAGGTTTTATAGGCAGCCTGTCCTACGAGCTCGGTCACCATACGATCGAAGGCGGCTTCTGGTTTGAAAACAACGATTTTGAGCAGGCACGTCGCTTCTATCCGCTCAGCGCGGACAAATATACCGGCAGTTCCGTCCACTGGTTCCGCAACAACCCGTTCGAAACCCAATGGCAGAGCGCCTTCAACACCAAGACCTACCAGTTCCATATTCAGGATACATGGCAGATCACCCCGGCCCTGAAACTGAATTACGGTTTCAAGTCGCTGGTTGTTGATAATCGGGGCCGCCAGCTCGAAGGCAACTACATGGGTACACCGGTGGCCAATACATATGCATCGGGTTCCATTACTTCGGCCAACGGCTTCCTGCCGCAGCTTGGCGCCAATTACCGCATCAACCGCCATAATGAAATATTTGCCGACTTTGCCCGGAACATGGCCGCCTTTGACAATTCGACCACGGGTGCCACCAGCCCGTTTGCAATGACATCCGCGGCCTACGCCGCATCCAAAAAAACGCTGCACCCGGAAATGTCCTACAGCGAGGAAATCGGCTACCGCTTCCACAACCGGCGCATTCAGGCGTCCATTACCGGTTACTATATCGAATTCGAGGACCGTCTGGCATCCATCTCACCCGTATCCAGCGGCACGAACGTTCAGGGCTACGCCAGCATCCTGACCAATGTCGGCGGCGTGACCGCGCGTGGTATTGATACGGCTTTCAACTATCGCTTTACGGATAACTGGTCGCTGTATGCGTCCTATGCCTACAACCAGTCCGTGTATGACGACAACCTGACGACTGGCGGCATAACCTACGCCACCCGTGGCAAGAGCGTGGTTGGCATGCCGCGTAACCTGGCCAACGTCCAGATCAGTTATGATGATGGTACGATCTGGGGTAATATCGGCATGCAGTATCAGGGCCGCCGGACCTATACTTACACCAATGACCAGTGGATCAAGCCGAACGACATCTTCAACCTGAATGTCGGCTACCGCTTCCACAGCCATAACTGGGCGCTGCATGGTCTGGATGCACAGATCAACGTGACCAACCTGTTCGACAAACGCTACGTTGCAACAGTCGGCAGCACGGGCTTTGCTGTCAGCGACCCCACGGGCAGCCTGCAGACGTTGCAGGCCGGTGCGCCGCGCATGGTGTTCTTTACCCTGCGCAAGCACTTCTTCTGATTGCGGCACGCCGGCCTTCGATCCTCCTGCAGCCTATGGATGACCACACCATGTCCGATATCGCCAATCGCCGTCAGTTCCTGAAATTTGGCGCTGCTGCCGCCATCGGGGCGGCACTGCCGGAAAACCTGAAACGGGCACTGGCGGTCGCCCCCAACCGGGTGACCGGCACGATACAGGACGTGGAGCATGTGGTTATCCTGATGCAGGAAAACCGGTCATTCGATCATTACTTTGGCTGCCTGCAGGGCGTGCGGGGATATGGTGATCCCCGCGCTGAAAAATTGCCTGACGGCAGCAGCGTCTTTGCACAACCGGATGGGAAGGGCGGCCATGTCATGCCCTTCCTGTTCAACACCGCACATACCTCCAGCGCCTGCCTCGCCAGCCTTGATCATAGCTGGAAGGACACACAGACGGCATGGAATGACTGGAATACATGGGTGCCACACAAGACGGCCATGACCATGGGCCATTTCACCCGTGCGGAAATCCCGTATTATTACGCGCTGGCCGATGCCTTTACGGTATGTGATGCCTATCATGCCTCCATTTTCGGGCCGACCAATCCCAACCGTCTGTTCCTTTTCACCGGCACGAACGGACTGGCGGTCGGCAATGACGGATTACAGGCCATACAGAATGTCGATGATGGCAACTGGTCGGCGGACATGGCGCATGACCGGGCCGATTTTCAACCATTCCGCTGGACCACCTATCCCGAAAAACTGCAGGCGGCGGGCATATCGTGGCGCGTTTATCAGGAATACGACAATTTTGGCGACAACCCGCTGGCGTCCTTTGCACAATTCCGCAACCTTGATCCCCGGTCATGGGAATACCAGCGCGCCCGCATGATCGTGCCGGGATCAACTGCCACCAACATGCATGATACCGAAGGCCGCTACCTTGTCGCCGCCTTTGAAGATGATGTCGCGCACGGCAGGCTGCCGCAGGTTTCATGGATCGTGCCACCAGCCGCCCTGTCGGAACATCCTGACGCCCCGCCCGGTTACGGTGAACACCTGATTTCCCAGTTGATGGATGTCTTTGTGCGTCATCCCGATGTCTGGGCCAAAACGGTTTTTATCCTGAATTATGACGAAAATGATGGTTTCTTTGACCACGTTCCCCCGCCGGTCCCCGCACCTGACCCACGGTATGGCGGCAGTACGGTCGCGACCACGGGGGAATCCTATCACACCGTCCCGGTAGGACTGGGGCCACGCGTGCCTGCGATCGTAATTTCACCATGGACCAAGGGCGGATGGGTCAATTCACAGGTATTCGACCATACGTCCGTCCTGCGCTTTCTTGAAGCGCGTTTTGGTGTAGAGGTTCCCAACATCACCCCATGGCGACGGGCCGTATGCGGGAACATGACCTCCATTTTCGACTTCGCGCAAACAGATCGCCGGTGGACCGCACACCTGCCGCGGACGGATACCTATCTGGCGGAAACACGTCAGTCATGCATGCTGCCCAAGCCCACCATTCCCGCCCGGCAGTCCCTGCCGCAGCAGGAACCCGGCCAACGCCCGGCCCGCGCCCTGCCCTACCGGCTGCATGTGAACCTGATGGCACCGAGACACCTCCATATTGCGAACGAAGGCAGCCAGGGGGCGGTACTGCGTATCCGTGATGGCAAGGTGACACGCCATTATACGCTGGGCGCCGGGTCCGATATGACCCTACCAGTCACAGCCCATGACAGCCTGCCCGTAACCGTTCATGGACCCAACGGTTTTTTCCGCCAGTTTCTGGGCAAGGGTCTGCCGGACGTGACCCTGCGTTACGACCCCGCCCGTGACGTGGCAGTGCTGTCGCTGCATAACCATGACCATGCGCCCCGCACTATCCGGATCGAGGACGCCTATACCCATACCACGCACGAAACTGAACTGCCCCCCAATGCGACAACCGACACCATATGGCCGGTCGCTGTATCCGACCACTGGTATGATCTGACCATTCAGGACCCGCATCACCCGCACCGCCTGATCCAACTGGCAGGACATATCGAAAATGGCAGGCCAAGCCGTACGGATCCCCATATGGGCCGGACTGGCGCATGACAGGCCTGACCCGCCGCGACATGCTAGCCGCCAGTATCGCGGCTGGCATCAGCCCATCCCTGCCTGCATGGGCTGAAGGATGCGCCCCGGTGCTGGCACCGCTGAAATGGGCGCCCCGCACACGCCGCGTGATCGAACGCCTGATCGCCACATACGGCAGCGCCAGCGCCAGCTATAACCCTGCCCGACGCCCGTATGCCGTATTCGACTGGGACAATACCTGTATCGCAGGCGATTGCGAGGAAAGCCTGCTGCATTATACGGCCAACCATTTTGCATTCGCGATGTCAGCCGAAACTTTTGCCCAGGCAACGGCGCGCGACGTACCTGCACATACGTTTACAGGTCCTTTTCGGACCGTATGTGGACAAAATGTCCGCTTCAAGGACCTTCATGCCGATCTGTGCGCGGATTATGCCCTTCTGTCTGCCCGGTCCATGCCCCCTGCACCAACGGACCCGGTACTGCTCAGTCTGCGTGCCAAGCTGGTATTTGCCTATGATGCCATCAACGCCACATGCAATGGGGACGTAGCCTGCCGCTGGATCATCCGCCTGCTGGCCGGTCATGATGCAGCCGGACTGGCGGCGCTGGTCAGGGCGTCCAACAGATGGCATCTGGCTCAGGGCATGGGACAGGAAACATGGATCACTCCGGCCACCCGTTCCGGGCAGGCGGGCATTGTTGCACGCCCCATCCAGACCGGACTCCGCCTGACCCCGGAGATCGCGGACCTGCAATGGGTACTGCGCCAGGCAGGTATTGACGTCCATGTCTGTTCCGCATCACTGGAAGACGTCGTGGCCGTGTTCGCCACAGATCCCGATTATGGTTACGGCCTGCCCCGCCAGAATGTCCTTGGCGTTCGTATGGACTGGTCTAGTGGCAGGCTGGGACTTGATGCCGCGCCGCATTGGCCCGTAACCTATCGCGCAGGCAAAGTGCGCGCCATACGTCAGGCACTGGCAGGGCCGCGAGGCTATGGACCTTTACTGGTGTGTGGGGATAGTGACGGGGATTACGCCATGCTGACCGAATTTCCGGACACCCGCCTTGGTCTGGTGGTCAACCGGCTGTCTTCCGGTCCAATTGGTACTATAGCAAGTCTGGCTGCAGCACAGCTATCCGCCCCCCAACCACGCTTTGTCTTGCAGGGCCGCGATGAAAATACCGGCGAATGGCGACCATCAGAACAGAGCATTCCCTTAGGCTCACGATTGCCTGCGTTGGTTGCCCATTCCTGAAACCATACTCATTAGGGGTCTGAGCCTGAATGTTTAGTTCCGGGGTTTGATGATGAATCTTTCTGGCTCTGAAGTCCACATTCTGCAGATGTATTTATAGGGTCTAAAAGCCTGAAACAGAAAGCGGTTAGATTGTTTTTTCCACAGAAATCTGCGAATATGGGCAATCATCAACCATGCATGGGATGACGAGATTGTTGCCTCGACATCCTTCGTGAGGCGACGGCAGCGTCCGAGCCATACAAAGCTGCGCTCCACGATCCAGCGTTTGGGCAGGACGACGAAGCCTTCGGCGCGATCGCTACGTTTGACGATTTCGATCGTCCATCTGCCAAGTTCAGCCAGCGCACCACGCAACTTCTCGCCAGCATATCCCCCGTCACCGGTCAGATGGCGAAGCCAGGGAAACAATGAGCGTATTCTGGTTGCTACCAGCGGTGCACCATCACGATCCTGAACGTCGGCGGGATGTACGACAGCCAAGGCCGAACAACATTTTTACGCTGCTATGGACCAAATTCTCATGGCCGCGTAATTTGTGAAACCCGGTCCCCGCCAATCCTGGGACTGTTTACATCGCGTAATCCAGCATAAACTGTTCAGGGTTCAAGATATTGTCTCTACGCCTTCTGCTTTCTTCCCTGAGCCTTGCTGTCCTTCCGGTTCTGTACCTCGCGCCATGCAGTCGGGCGGCCTCCACTGAGTCCTCGCCTTTCGCGTTCCAGCGCACCTCTCTCGATGCAACAGGCGAACACCCTGAAATCTGCCTGCATTTCAATCAGAACCTGAACGCACGAGAAACATCAACACTGGCCCATTCGGTCCATCTCTCACCAGAAAGCGCCTTCACACCGCGTGTTGAGAATGACACATTCTGCCTTGGCAAGCTTGCCTTTGGGCAGGGTTACACAATGAAGGTCGACCCGGATTTTACTTCAGCCGATGGCCAGCATCTCGCCGCCCCCCTCACGCTCAGCGCCCGTTTTGGGCGTCGTGATGCGCACGTTGGGCTGACAGGAGACGGCTTTATCCTGCCCGGACGCACGACCGGGCATACGCCTGCCCTCGCTATCGAAACTGTCAACGTCTCCACGGTTCGTCTCCACGTCTTTCGGGTCGCTGCATATCAGCAATTTCCCGGCACAGCTCAGATCGACAGCACACTTCCTGATCTGAACCAGACCAGTTTTGACCCTTATACGTTCCAGAACCTGCTGGACACGACCATGCGTGAAATCTGGCACGGCACCATGGCGATCGATCATGCTCCAGACCGATCTGTGACAACTGGCTTCCCGCTGGCAGAGACAATTGGCGCAGGACAGAACGGCCTCTATCTGGTGACGGTTGAAGACGCTGCAACACCGCCCGAAAAAAGCCCCGTGGAAACTGCGCTTAAACGTGGGAACATCAACGCCGATCTTCTGCAAAACAAGGCTATTTCTGCCCACTGGGTTAATCTGAGCGATCTTGGGCTGACCATGCTGCGGGGTGAAGACGGGCTGACAGTCAGTGCCCGCTCCCTGATGAGCGGACAGCCTACTCCTGATGTCACGCTGACACTGCGCGCCCGTGATGGCGGCACTCTGGCAACAGTCACAACGGATGCGCGTGGCCTCGGACATTTTGATGCCCCCCTGCTCCGTGGTACCATGGCAGACCGCTCCTCGGTCCTGCTGGCCAGCAAGGGAGAGGATTTCGGCTTTCTGCATCTTGACCGGCAATGGTTCGATTTTTCAGAACAGCATCTGGAAGGTGCCGTCAGCCCCTTTCAGGGGAACAGTCGCGCACTCGTGCAGCCTGACCGCGGGATCTATCGTCCCGGTGAGAGCGTGCATCTCCTCACTCTCCTGCGTGACCGGGCAGGACAGGCTATTCCAGACGCGCACCCGGTTCTTGTTCTTTACCGTCCCGATATGATGGAAGAACGGCGCATTCCGCTTACAGGTGCGGCAGAAGGCGGCTACGCCACCACCCTGCCCCTGAGCGCCAGCGCACCTACGGGCCTGTGGCGGGCCGATATTCTGCTCGACCCTTCCCTGCCCGCCATCGGTTCGGCCCGTTTCAGCGTTCAGGATTTCGTACCACCCAGTATCGAAGCCAGTTTCAGACCACCAGCCTCCGCAACCGCCGGACAGGCCGTTGTGATTGATGCCTCGGCACGTTTTCTCTACGGCGCGCCCGGTGCGGGCCTTAAAAGTGACAGTTCCTACAGACTTGTTCCCACGACCGATCCGATCCCTGGCCACACAGGCTGGGCTTTCGGATTTGAGAACGAGGAGACACCATCAGCCAGCGGCGACATCAGCGCAGATCCAACCGATCATGAGGGCCATACGCAGCTGACCTTCACGCCGGATATTCCTCAGGGCCTTACCCGGCCGCTCGCCCTTGATATACGTGCCGGTTTTCTTGACCCCATGGGGCGGCGCGTGGGTGAACACTTTACAATTCCCGTCCGCCGCACCGCACCGCTGATCGGCCTCCGTGTCGCGACAGATGCCTCCTCCAGCATGGGTAGTGCTGTTATCCCCATTGATCTTGCAAGTTTTGCGCCTGACAATAGTCCGGTTGCCATCGGCAAAATTCATTGGACCCTGTCACGCGTCAACCGGATCTATAACTGGTCCTACACGCCCGACAATGGCTGGACCTTCAGCAGCCACACTGTGGACGTGCCCATGCGCTCGGGCGATCTTGCAACAGATGCCAAAGGTACAGCGCGGATCACCCCAACGCTGGACTGGGGCGAATATCGCCTGAGTGCCGTCCCGAGCGAAAGTGACGGCGTAACAGGCAGTTCACTCCGCTTTCAGGTCGGCTGGGGTGGAAGCGGTAATGCCAGCACACCGGACCATCTGCCGCTCAGCGTGCGCGATACCCATATCGTGCCAGGCGGCAGCACGGTCATCCACATTGGCGGCGGTTTTTCCGGGCAGGCCCAGATAAGGCTTGCAACAGACCGTGTGCTGAACACACGCTTCGTGGACGTGCCGAAAGAAGGGCTGGACGTGCCCGTAACCGCCGCACCGGACTGGCATTCCGGCGCCTATGCGCTGGTCACACTCTATCGCCCCCTCAACAGCCCCTCCGGCCTGCGCCCGCATGACCCTGTGCGGGCGGTTGGTGTCACATGGATTGGTGTCAATCAGGACACACATCGGCTGAACGTAACGCTTGACGCGCCCGGCACCGTCACGCCGCGCCATCGCATCACCGTTCCCGTGACAGTTCAGGCCAGTCAGGGTCTCCCTGTGGGGCATGTGCAGGTCGCGGTGTCCGCGGTCGATCAGGGTATTCTCAACCTCACGCATTTCACGCCGCTCAACCTGTTTGATGCCCTTTACGGTCGCCCCCGTCTTGGGCTGGACATGCTGGACAACTACGGGTCTCTTCTGCTGAGTGATGCGAAAAATGGCCGGATCCGGTCTGGGGGAGATGCAGCGTCAAATGACAGCAGCGCGGACGGCCCGCCCGTGCGGACAACGAAAAGCGTCGCGCTGTTCGATGGCCCTGTCGCACTCGACAGCACCGGACACGGCACTCTCTCGTTCGATGTGCCGGATTTTGACGGCCAGCTTCACCTGATGGCCTCAGCCTGGAGCAAAGATGCCGTTGGCAACGCGCAGGCAGACATCACGGCACGAGACCCGGTTTTCCCTGACCTGGGATTGCCACGGTTCCTCGCCCCGGGAGATACGGCACAGGCACAGGTCTCCATTATCAATGTTGATGCGCCATCAGCACCTTACGAGGTCCAGGTCACCACGGATGGACCGCTCCGAGTTCTCGGCTCCGGCACACTCAGCGCCCCTGTCAAACCCGGTGGGCGCGCTGACCTGCGTGTTGCGCTGGCCGCCCCCCCCACCGTGCCGGACCGTACCGCCATTGCGCATATCCATCTCACATTGCGCCGATCCGGCTCATCAAAAGTGCTGCTGACGCGAAGCTGGCCCATCGGCATCAGACTGGCGCATGTTCCGCTTACCGTCAGCCGGACTGCCCCGCTCCCACCCGGCAGCCATAAGACATGGGACCCCACGGAACTTGCGGGCTTCAACCCGGCAGACGCGCGGATAACCCTCAACATCTCCGCATCGGACGGCCTTGATACAGTCGGGTTGCAAGAATCCCTGCAATCCAGCGTCTGGGGGGATTCTGATACACTGGCGGCTCAGGCCCGTGCGCTGCTGCAACAAGGCAACCCGGCCCTCTCCGAGACTCACGACCACAAAGACACTCCGGGCAAATCCATCCAGTCAGCCATCAATACGCTTCTTGATCGCCAGAACCCCTCAGGTGAGATTGGCCAGTGGGACCGCTCCGATGGCCTCAGTCTTCCCGACGATCTGGACTATCTTGCCGACTTCCTGATCCGGGCAAAAGCTGCGGGCTACACCGTGCCTGAGGACCGGCTCGGCCTGCTACTCGACCATATTGAAAGCGAGCAGCTCCAGCCTCAGAGCGTCGATGATGAAGAACAGGACAGTGAAAGGCAGGCAGAACTGCTGAATACACGCGCTTACGCGGCGTACGTGCTGGCCCGTTCTGGTCGCCTCCACCCTGATGCAGTCTACACTCTCGCGGCCTCTCTCGTCGCGCGGCAGGATGGTACCCGCGTCAACTATGTCTGGGCTGGCATGGCAGGCTCCAATGCACAGGCCTATCCTCTGGCCCTTGGGCATCTCGCTGTCGCACTCGCGATGGACGATGCACCGGAGGACAACAGCGCGACATCACCAGAAGCACTGCTGGACGCAGCCATCTCGGCACTCGGGCCACCCCGCACCGGAAAGCCGGATTTGTGGGATTACAGATACTGGACTTACGTGCGCGACCTCGCCGGGCTTGCTGCCCTGACAGCCGAAGCGCATGACGACCGGCGCACCCACCTGCTCATTGGGCGGTTTGGCAAGCTGACTCTGTCGCCTGATATGCTGACAACCGCAACCAGAACGGCGCTGCTCGAAGCTGCCAGCGCCCTGAACAAGGATACTGACGGGCGAAGCGTGCGTGTGCAGGGGCGCTCCAACGCCACACCGCTTCACCTGCCGCTTGCCTATCCGTTTGATCCCGCCGCACTCGAAAAGGGTCTTCAGGTTGAAAATACCGGCAGGAAGATGCTGTTCAGCACCCTGACGGTGCAAGGCGAGCCAGCCGGAAATGTCAAACCTCTCACCAACGGACTGACACTGGCCATGCAGGGCTTTACCCTGACTGGCCAGCCATTTGACCTGACACACATGCAACAGAATGACCGGTTTATCGTCAGTCTCAAAGGCACGGCCCTCCACCCCGGTCAGTATCTGGTGGGCATCACCAGCCTGCTTCCTGCCGGATGGGAAGTCGAGAGCATTGTGTCTCCTGAGGATGCCGCATCTGACGAGCATGACGGGGACGACACTGAAAACGACCGCGCACAGCCCCCTTACGCTTTTCTGGGCACACTCAGCAACACCGAACATGCTGCCGCGCTGGATGATCGCTTCAGTGCTGCGGTGCGCTTCACGACGCAGTCTCCAGATCTTGCGGCGCGGAGTTTCCATGTCGCCTACATCGTCCGCGCCATTACGCCGGGCCGCTTCACTCTGCCAGAAGCGATGGTCAGCGCACGGCGTATTCCAAGCCTGATGGCTCGCACGGCATCAGGGACTGTCGAGATCACCGCACATTGAGGGCTTCCCCCCGCCTCATCAGAAACTGTACACTCGGCCTGCTGCTCACCAGCCTCATTCCGGCTGGTCTGCTGGTGGCCGACCGTTTTAATCCGCCAGACCTGCATCGGGCCGAGCAAGCCGCCCTTCTTGTTCAAGCCCGCGACCATACACTGCTTGACGGCCATACAAGCCGCGATGGCTTCTGGCGCCTGCCGGTTGAAAGCCGGGATGTTGACCCGACCTACATCACACTCCTGATGATGACGGAAGACCACCGCTTTGAAAGCCATCCGGGGGTTGATCCGCAGGCCCTTGCGCGCGCCATCTGGCAACTGGCCCGGCGTGGTCATATTGTCTCGGGCGGTTCCACGCTGGCCATGCAGACAAGCCGCCTCCTTACCCCGCACCGTCATACATGGGGCGGCAAGCTGCGCGATATCCTGCGCGCCCTTCAGCTTGAATGGCATTTCGGGCGCCGGGGTGTATTGAACCTTTACCTCACGCTGGCTCCTGAAGGCACGAATATCGAAGGCATCCGTGCGGCATCCCTGCTCTATTTCGGACATGAGCCCAGCCATCTGACACCCACCGAGGCCGCGTTTCTTGTAACTTTACCCCGGCGACCCGCCGCACTCCGCCCGGACCGCCATCCTGACGCCTTGCTGAACGCTGCACACCGCACACTGCAACGCGCCACTTCATTACGACCTGTTGCATGGCCAACACCAGACACACGCGGCGTACCGCATGACGCCCCTGAACTCGCCGGTCATTTTCTCAGCGCAGGGCGCAACGGCGTGGTGGTGACCACGCTTGATGCAAGGCTCCAGCGCAACGCACGGCAGGTGCTTGCCAGCCACCCTGCCCCGCTGCGTGGAACATTTGCAGCACTGATTGTCGACCATGAACGGCAGATCGTTGCATGGGTCGGAGGGGCCGAGCATAAGGCTCCGGGCAATGCGATAGATGCTGTTTTGGCGCCCCGCTCCCCCGGTTCCACACTCAAGCCGTTTGTCTATGGCATGGCGTTCGAAAAAGGCTGGATGACACCCCGCACACGTGTGCGCGATAGCCGACTTGCCATTGGTGGCTATGCCCCTAGGGATTTTGACCATGCTTTCCGGGGTGAAACCACTGTGAGTGAAGCCCTTCAGCTTTCACTCAATGTGCCTGCCATTCAGGCAATGGAGCGGGTTGGCCCCTCCCGGTTCATGGACCGCCTCTCCGCCTGCGGTGTGCGGTTGCGACTGCCAGAAAACCCGGATGGCACACAAAGCGCGCCGAGCCTCGCGATCGTGCTCGGGGGGGCAGGCATCTCACTCCATGACCTGACAATGCTGTACGCGGCACTCGATCATGATGGTCACGTCGCCTCCCTGCATCGTGAACCGACAGGTCTGAAATCGGCAGGCCCTGCACCCGGGACAGTCCTGCTGTCCAGCAGAGCAAATGCCGACATTCGTACAATCCTGCGGGGCACCGCTCCACCGGCTGGCGTAGCATCATGGGAGGGAGTTGCCTTCAAGACAGGCACATCCTATGGCAATCGTGACGGATGGGCGATGGCCTCCACCCCGCAGGCAACAGTCGGTGTCTGGGCCGGACGCCCGGACGGCACCGCCTCTCCCGGGCTGACAGGACGGGATACGGCAGGGCCAGTGCTGGCAGTTCTCCTCTCTCTGCTTTCTTCATCCCCGCATACATCAGCCCCGCCAGCCAGTACCCAACCTCATCGTGCTGTTGCAGTCCTGTCACCTGCTTTGCGCACCCTGCAACAACGGCAGGCACCGCAGATCATCTTTCCGCGCAATCATTCCGAAATTGAAAGCCGCTCTTCCGAGGGCATGATGCTTCCCGTCGGACTGGAAGGCTCAGGCGGCCACCCGCCTTATCATTGGTATATCAATGGCATTCCGCTGGACGTGCCGCCCGATGCGCAACCTTCCTGGACGCCCGATGCACCTGGCTTTGCCCACATCACTCTTGCGGACGCGCAAAACGCCCATGCGACTATTGATATTCGTATACGGTAAAATGGAACCCTCTTGCACTGTCGATTTATTTTATAACAAGTTTTCCATTTCCCAGCCAATCAGCCTGATGTGGACTACGGCGTGTCGTCAGTTAAGCTCTGAATGTGGCATGTGAGGGTTGTACTTTGTGTCTGCGTGTGCTGACTGTTTTCCCGTTTTTTGAGGGAAACAGACAGATGCGGCGCTATAGTTTACGCGATGACCAGTGGGAGCGGATAAAGGATCTTCTTCCCGGTCGAGAAGGCTATGTCGGCGGCACTGCGGTGGACAACCGTCTGTTCGTGGAGGCGGTGCTGTATCGCTATCGCGCTGGTATTCCATGGCGCGACCTTCCTGCCCGTTTCGGGGACTGGAAAAACGTGCACCGGCGTCTGCGCCGCTGGTGTGAAAGCGGCGTCATCGAACGGATATTTCGTTATCTGGCCGCTGATCACGACAACGAATACATGATGATCGACAGCACAATTGTCCGGGCGCATCAGCATAGTGCCGGAGCTCTCAAAAAAGAGGCACGGATCAGGCCATCGGACGATCACGAGGCGGGTTGACTACAAAGATCCATGCCATCTGCGACGCTCTGGACAATCCGGTGGAACTCGGCATCACACCGGGACAGGATGCCGATATCACCCAGGCAGAACCACTTCTGGAAAACATCGACCCGGATGCTTTCCTTGCTGACAGGGCGTATGACGCGGACAGGTTGATCGATCGGCTGATACAGCGCGGGATTACCCCGGTCATCCCGCCAAAACGCAACAGAACGACACGACGGAAAACCGATTTTTCTCTCTACCGCGAACGGAACCTTGTTGAGAGGTTCTTCAATAAACTCAAGCAGTTTCGCGCTATCGCAACCCGCTACGATAAACTGAAATCGACCTTCCTCGCAGCCGTGCAGTTCGCCTCAATCATCATCCTGCTTAACTGACGACACGCCGTAGGAATTTTGGAGTTTTCCGCGTTTATTTACGCAGCTCAGCCTCGTATTAACTTTGCTGTCAGATTAACAAGAATTATCACTACGATAGTGGACAAAGTGCATGAAGTTGAACGAGACCTAAAGGATCGCGTCTTTAAGTTTATCTTCGACAGTATAAATCGACACATCAAACATACACCTCATGATCGATTTCATGAGGTCGAGACGCTTTATCTGCTACTTACTCTTAACAAATTAGGGCGCGGCTATCGAATTAATGAACAAAACATAGCGACTTTCATTGGGTTGGAAATCAATGATGCTGGAGATTACTCATTCAAGCGGCACATGAGCTACTTCTCTATTTCTGTTTGCCTGCTCTACATAAGAAATCAAGCTAGGTACAGAAAACTTCGTGACTTTCTAGAGGCCGAAATCAAGAAAATTTTCAAAGATAGAAGTGCCTACTTGCATCAGGATTCGGAGCTCGTAATCGCTGCGCTCGATCTTCAGTGTTGCCCTTACATTTCTCAAGGGCTCAAAGAATATATCGCGACCAGCTACGGGGTTGAAACTGCGCGGTTACCTTTGCTTCAGCGTGCGTCTCCTTACTGGTTTACCAACTGGGAGAACTTTAATCTTTCGAGAGAACTTGACAAGAAGCGTGCTCGCGAAGTTTATTAAGGCTAGAGCGGCACCCAAGCTAAATTGCCATACGTGGAACTCTTTGAGTGAAACGTAGTTGCGGCACACACACAAGCTCCATGTCCTGCGTGCCTATAGACGTCATCAGGGCTCCATCGGTGGTCGGGGTGCGCCACCGACACTATCTCATCTGAGATGAATAGATATGCCAAAGTTTAAACAGTTAGGCTCAGGACCCATTGATTTTTGTAGGGAATTTTGATTCAGGCTCTGCAAGGAAGCTGAAGATGAGCGACCTGTTTTGGCTGACGGATGAACAGATGGAGCGTCTGCGGCCGTTTTTTCCCAAGAGCCATGGTAAAGCTCGCGTTGATGACCGCCGCGTGCTGAGCGGCATCATTTTTGTGAACCGCAATGGTATGCGCTGGCGTGATGCGCCCCGGGAATACAGTCCGCACAAGACGCTCTACAACCGTTGGAAGCGTTGGGGCGACATGGGCATTTTCATGCGGATGATGGATGGCCTGTCTGCCGCGAAGGCTGAGCCTCAGACTATTATGATTGATGCGACCTATCTCAAGGCACACCGCACGGCTTCAAGTCTGCGGTTAAAAAAGGGGATCCAGGCCGCCTGATCGGACGCACTAAAGGGGGCATGAACACCAAGCTGCATGCCATCACCGATCAGAACGGACGACCGCTGAGCTTCTTTATGACAGCCGGACAGATCAGTGATTACACCGGAGCCTCCGCTTTGCTGGGCAGCCTTCCCATGGCACAGTGATTGCTGGCGGATCGGGGTTATGATGCTGACTGGTTCCGGGATGCCCTGGAGGAAAAAGGGATCAGGCCCTGCATTCCGGGAAGAAGATCCCGCGGAAAACCAGTCAAATACGACAAGCGAAAATACAAAAGACGCAACCGCATCGAAATCATGTTCGGCCGCCTCAAGGACTGGCGGCGGGTCGCAACACGCTATGACAGATGCCCGAACGTCTTCTTCTCAGCCATCTGCCTCGCTGCAACCGTCATCTTCTGGTTATGAGTCCTGAGCCTAAGCTGTATTGCAGGGTGATACCGGCTGGGTAGACCCTTGCTTCAGTTAGAAGATCTTACCACAGGACGAAAAAGTGAACTTTTGAGCCGCAATGTGAATTGCATTTCAATGGAAGAGCGTCAGCTGCTTATCCTATGTTCCTGACTACCCGCCCTCTTCCTGCTGAAACTGCGGATTGCAGTGCAATCGGAGACAACAATGCCCCCGCACCGCCCGCCATCGCACAACCGCCTCCTGGCGCTGCCCGCCTGCGCACTTCTCGCGCTTCTCGGCGCAAGCTCTGCCCGTGCAGAGTCCCAAACCCCAACACCGACAGAAATACCCACAACCGGCGCGATTACCCTTAAGACAACCCTCGCCGACACGAAAGTCACAGCAACGCTGGTAACCGCCACTACGCCGAGCCACTCGGTCCACCTCTGTTCCGGCGGCCGCACGACCTGCTCCCCCGTCGAAAAGCTGTCGCTCACGGTCGGGCCGACGACCGTTTACATTCCTGATTCCTTGGTTGCCACCCTGAGCGACGTTAACACGGCGAGCCTCGCGGCCTATGGCTGGACACAGTTTGTCCTGACCCTGAACTGCGGCGACGCGGCAGCAGCAACGCAGGTGCGCATCCGCTTCGACAAGAACCGCGTCCTCGAGCGCGAGGTCACGGCCAGCGAAGCCGGAATGGTTTCCGAGCGCACGACTTACGAGGATCTAAGTGGCGCCTTCAACTGACCGGAAACACAAAACTAGGTTTGAACCTCACCGGGATCGACGGAGATCAATCCTCGCGGACGCATGTTGCCACGTCCGCTTTTAGGAAAAATCATACCGCGCTCTGGCGTCCGAAAAGAGGCGACTGCTGCCTGTCTGCTCTTATATCGCTGAGCAGACAGGCAAATAGGGGGGATGCGGAAGGTCGGCTTTGGGAGATAAACGGTGTCTGGAGAATTTCCACAGAACTCTAATTCAGCAGAAAGGCTCTGTTTCATTGGTTTTTGCAAGCATCTTCGCCCATTCAGATGATCCCATCTGAATGGGTTCCGCTCTGGCAGACCCGCCGAGCGTTATGTTGTCGGCCGGATCGCCCGGCGCAAAGATCGTCACTTGCGATGATGCTGTTTCGGTTGGCACGATGGGAGGTAGACACCCGCCGTATCTTCAAAACGATCCGGATGCGCCGTAAGAGGCATGGACACAACATCGTCGCTCCGATGGTCAGTATAGACGAACGTCAAATAGTAAGACTGAGCCTCGATCCGAGGATCGCCATCGAACATTTTGTTCCATTCCAGCAACTCGCGCCGCAGCGGCGATCCGACATCGCCGCTGCGGGTCCAGACCGCCGACACACAGGTCGAAACACGCTCGACGCGCACGATCAACCGCCCATTGAGAAACGCCTTTCCATCGAGCTCCTCGTTGAGCACCGTGTTGAGATTGTAGGTCAGCTCCTCCAGGGACTCCGGCCTGGCGTCCGCGAGGGCGGTCCCGCCGATACAGACGGCGCAAATCAGGCTTAAGATAGCGCGGATCATCAATATCGTCCTTCCAGCAGAAGCATGGCCTCGTCGTGCCGTCTCTTGACCAGGCCACGCAAGACCTTGCCTTTCGAGCGCACCTGCTCCTCGATTATTCTGGCGGCCTTGCGTTTGTCGCCGCTGTTGATAGCAGCACGGACGCCCCGCCAACCTCTTCCCGGATTATAGACGAACGAGACGAGGGCATTGAACTCATTTTGTGTCAGGTAGACATGGATGCCCCGACGAACGATCGCCTCATAGCTCGGGAGATTGACCTGTAGAAGGCGTCTCTGCTGATCGTCCGTCAGATTGACGAGATTTCTGTTATCCCGGGCGAACCTCCTGGCCGCTTCGCCACGCAGGCCGGCCCCCGCCGCCACGCGAGACACCAGACTAGAGTTGATGCCGATATCCCGCAATTTCTGTTCAATCTCAGCCCGGGAACGATCGCGCATGTCATAGCCAGGCCCGAGCGTTACCCCGGATGCCCCGCCCGGCCAGTGCAGACGGTTGCTGACGCCCCTCATCTCTTCGTGGCGTTCAATAAAACCGCTTCCTTGAAGCGACGTCTTAGTCGCGCTGGGAGCACGTGACGATTCTGACGATGACCGGGGGTAGGATGGATTACAGGTACAGTTTGAGCCAGACATGTTTCCTCATTCCCTATGGCTTGATGCCACAGATAAGCTAAAAAGTTAATCAGCACGTAGCCCTAGAGAGACGCGTAGCCCCGGCCATTTCCACAGCTCCGAAGCCGATCGTAGCCAGACCTTCTGCCCGGTTTCTGGCTTGGCAGATAGCGTCTGACGACGCTGACGAGTTGGTGTTCGCTCATGACACATGTCAGGGCGAGATGCTGGTTGGTATGTAAGCATCCGGCGGGAGACGCGGGCGTATTCAGGCGGCGATGGTATTGTGGACCTGCTGGTGGGCTTTCCAGTGCCAGGGCAGGAGTTCATGGAGGCGTGGATTGGGGATGTCATTGATCCGTGCC